>SYAL01000003.1 GCA_005787585.1 Bacteroidota bacterium | reverse complement strand
CATTCCAATATTAATTAAAGAAGCCATTAAAATTGCTAAAAAAACAAGTATTGAAAAAGCTAAACAATTTGTAGAAAATAGTATTCTAAACAAACCAACCATGAAATTAGAGTATTTTGAGTTTTGTAATGCCCAAAATCTGAAGTCAATTTCAAAAATTGAAAAAAAAAATGAAATAATAGTTCTAATTGCTGTTTTTATTGGAAAAATAAGACTGATTGATAATGTTAAAATCAATTAGTTTAACTTAAAATACTATTTTTGATTATTAAATTACATCAGCGAAATTATTATAAAAACATGAGTAATATTAAACCAGAAGATTTTTTTAAAAATATCATTTCTCATAGTAAAGAATATGGCTTCATCTTTCAGAATAGCGAAATTTATGATGGCTTGAGTGCTGTATACGATTATGGTCAAATGGGAGTTGAGCTAAAAAAAAATATTCGTGACTACTGGTGGAAATCTATGGTTCAAATGCATGAAAACATTGTAGGGATAGACAGCGCTATTTTTATGCATCCTACCACTTGGAAAGCAAGTGGACATGTAGATGCTTTTAATGATCCTTTAATAGATAATAAAGAAAGTAAAAAAAGATATAGAGCAGATGTTTTAATAGAAGAATATATTTCAAAAATTGAAGATAAAATAAAAAAAGAAATTGAAAAAGCAGCTGCTCGTTTTGAGAATTTTGATAGAACTTTATTTTGCTCAACTAATGGAAGAGTTAAAGAATATCAAGAAAAAATTGATGCAATTAACGAAAGTTTTAAATCTGCATTAAACAATAATGATTTAGAGGAAATTAAAAAAATTATTATTAATTTAGAAATTGTTTGTCCAATAAGTGGCAGCAGAAATTGGACAGATGTTAGGCAGTTTAATTTAATGTTTAGCACCTCAATGGGCTCTGTTTCTGATGAAGCTAATACCATTTATCTCAGACCAGAAACTGCACAGGGTATTTTTGTAAATTATTTAAATGTTCAAAAAACAGGGCGCATGAAAATCCCGTTTGGAATTGTTCAAACTGGTAAAGCTTTTAGAAATGAAATTGTGGCGAGGCAGTTTATTTTTAGAATGCGTGAATTTGAACAAATGGAAATGCAGTTTTTTATTAAACCAGGCACAGAGATTGAATGGTATGAGTATTGGAAGAAAATAAGACTAAGCTGGCACTTATCATTAGGATTAGGTAATGAAAAATATCGTTTTCATGATCACTTAAAATTAGCACACTATGCTAACGCAGCATGTGATATTGAATTTGAGTTTCCATTCGGATTTAAAGAATTAGAAGGCATACATTCGCGAACTGATTTTGACTTAAAACAACATGAACAATTTTCTAATAAAAAATTACAATATTTTGACTCTGAACTAAATCAAAGTTATGTACCTTTTGTTATTGAAACTTCGGTTGGTTTAGACAGATTGTTTTTATCTGTTTTGTCTTCTGCCTTTAAAATTGAAAAATTAGAAGAAGATGAAACCCGAACTGTTTTGAGCTTACCAGCAGCATTAGCTCCTTATAAAGCGGCAATTTTCCCTCTACTAAAAAAAGACGGATTACCAGAACTATCAGAAAGCATTATGAATGCTTTAAAATTAGATTTCAACTTAGCTTATGACGAAAAAGATACAATTGGAAAGAGATATCGCAGACAAGATGCAATTGGCACCCCCTTCTGCATTACTGTTGATCATCAAAGTATAGAAGATAAAACTGTTACTATTCGAGACAGAGACACTATGAAGCAAACACGAATTAAAATAGATGAAATTAAAACATTTTTAAATCAAAATGTTGGTATCCAAAATTTATTAAAAAATTTGTAGCATTTATTTATTTTTAAAATAAAATATTAATTGCTAGTTGATGGAATATTTAAACTTATAGCTAAGGCAATTTGTTCGAATTCTTGATGAGTAAATTTTAATTTTTCTCTAGAAAAATCAGCATCACTTGTAGTATTTATTGGGATTAAATGAACATGAGCATGAGGCACTTCTAAACCTATAACATGCATTGATACGCGCTTACAAGTAATTGTTTTTTTTATTGCAAAAGCAATATGTCTAGAAAATTTCATTAAATCAAGATATTCATCAGATTCTAAATCAAAAATATAATCAACTTCTTTTTTGGGAATAACCAATACATGTCCTTTTTTTAAAGGAAATACATCTAAAAAGGCTAAATAATTTTTGGTCTCTGCTATTTTATAACTTGGTATTTGATTAGATGCAATTTTTGAAAAAATGCTTGACATAATAATTAAATAGTTATTTCAATAACTTCAAAAGTAATTTTTCCAGCAGGAACCAGAACATCGACCTTATCAGAGACTTTTTTTCCAAGTAATGCTTTGCCAATTGGAGAATCGACTGATATTTTACCAATTTTTAATTCAGCTTCATTTTCAGCAACTATAGTATATTTCATAATGGCACCGTTATTTAAATTTTTAATTTTTACGGTGGTTAAAATACTAACTTTACTTAAATCAATTTTTGATTCATCAACTACTCTTGCGTTAGAAATAACTACTTCTAATTTAGCAATACGGAATTCTAATAATGCTTGAGCTTCTCTGGCAGCGTCATATTCTGCATTTTCACTTAAATCTCCCTTATCTCTCGCATCTACAATTGCTTGAGTAGCTGCTTTACGTTCTTTTGTTCTTAAAAGATGTAATTCATCTTTTAATTTTTGTAAACCTTCTTCGGTATAATAACCAATTTGTTGAGCCATATTTGTTTAAAATTTTAAAAAAAATAATCCCGAAAAAAAATCGGGATACATTTTGTAAAACAAAAATAAACTTTTTATAGATTTAATCTAAATCCAAATGTATGAGAGCCTCCAAAAGGATTTGTGAATCTGAAAGAATAATCAAAACCAAAACTTGATTTCTTCTCATTTATCGGAACTTCAAAAGATGCTCCTAATGCTGGTCCTGTAAAAGCCGTTCTTCTCGTTTCTTGATTCATGATGTCTTTTTCAAAATAATATCCTGCTCTAATCATTAACATTTCTCTCCAAGCATATTCAATACCAGTTAAAAAATTATCGTAGGTAAAAGAATTAGAGGTATAAGTTCCATTTAATGATATTCTATTTTGTTTGGAAACACCAGAACTATCTTTAGTTAAATAAAAATCGTAAGACCCTCCAATATTAACTAGGGCAGGCAGTTCAAAGGCACCCGATCGATTATTTACAGTTAATTCATAGCTGTTACTAATAGAAGTAATACTAGCTTGTCTGCTTAATCCATCTCCAACATAACTCATTTTTGGTCCCCAATTTTTTAACGAGATTCCAAAATGAATTTGATCGTATTTTCCGGTGTGATATTGAATTCCTGCATCGATTCCTAATCCTCTGGCTGAAGCATTTGGAATTTGTTCGCTAATTATTTTAAAATTAATACCACCATAAATATTATCAGAAAATATTTTTGCATAAGAAAGATTGATATTATAAAAGGTAGGGTTATATGATCCTAATCCGCCTTCAGGTTGCTCTTCGGTAGTAATATCAATTTTACCTGCATTAATAGAAACAACGCCAAATCCTATTGTTCCTGTTTCTCCAATACCTTGAGTTAAACCAAAACTATTAATAAAGATATCTGTGCCTTGCAACCAATTAGATCGGTTAAAGATAACTTCGGTTTTACGAGTATAGGCAGTACCAGCAACATTTAAAAATTGGGCTTCTAATCCACGAACCTTGGCAGAATTTGAGCCAACCATACCAGAATTACGAGAATAAGGATTAATTAACAACTGGCTTGCCCCTGCTTGACCAACCCGTTCTGGGTTTCCTGAATAGCAATGCAATGAAATATTCAGAGATGCAAACAGACCAAAATATTTTAAATTTTTAATCATCTTTTTTGTTTTTTTCGACTAATAACTTTGAACATCAAGTGGGCGCATAATACCGAACCATTTTACAATCTTTTCTCCTAATCCTTCTGCGTCGATGTAAAAAATATACAAACCACTTGCGACCGAAATATTATTCTGATTTTTTAAATCCCAATCTGTGTAACTAATCTGTTTTGTTTGTTTAATATCTGATCCAGTTCCATTAGAACCTGTATAAATATCTTCCTGACCACTAACATCTCTTTTAATAGTTCGAATTAAAGTGCCATTCATTGAAAATATTTTGATAGTGCATTTGTTTGGTAAATTTGTAATTCTAACGCGATTATCTACTCTCCCTGTTTCGTATGCAGATGAACCATAATATGGATTTGGAACAACACGAATTAAGTCTAATGCATTTTTGGCTGTTTCTAAATCATTAGTTTTGGTAGCAATATCACTTGTATTAAATGAGTACAAGGGGAAATTGTTATTCTCTGGGCTTGCCTTAATATTTGTAGTGAGCAAAGAAGGGTTATTTACACTTATTAATTTATTTAAAGTAGCGTATTGCTGATTACCTGATGGTATGTTAGCAATCCCTGAAAATCCATATCTATATGGCTTAGCAACATTTATTTGAAATCTCACATCCGAAGGCATGTTATCTGGGCTAAGAAATCCAAAACCTTGCCTTGGCATTGGAATAGAAACCCACATTATATCTCTCTCTAAAGCACTAAAAGGAGCTAAAGCAGCACCGTTCATAGTTGTAGAAAAAACAGAAGGCTTAAAATAATTTTGAAGAATCTCTATAATTCTTTTGCCATAATCATATCTTCCGACACCATATTCTTTTCCAACAAAATCAGATTCCCAAACAAAAGGAGTTCCTGAAGTTGAACTGTAAAACTTTGAGCTTACGCAATTGCCTCCAAAAACATAAACAAAATGTTTACCACCCATAGCATATGGGTAAGGACTGTTTATACTTGATGTTGGATTCCAAATCATATCATCTCCGTTATTTTCTTTTTGAAAGCTATCTTCGCCAAAAGCCATATTTAATCGTTCACCAGTTTCGATATTGATGGCATAACCTGGAAACCATCCCATTCCTGAAGCACTAATATAATCTGCATCATTAGGATCGTCGGTTACAATACCATTACCAATTTTACCATTTTTATCAACAGAAGCATGATTTCTTGGTCCAAAGAAAAATGCATTTCCTTCACTTAATTGTGACTTTTCTTGCATTTCTAATACTGCACATCGAGTCCATTTTGTTTTATCTTTGGTAAATACAATCAAAGCACTACTCATTTTTCTTAAATCTGTATTTCCATTTAAATTTGGAGACATAGAAGTATTTTGATTTGCATACTCTTTTCCAAACCTTGGGTCTTGTGCCCAAGAATTACCATTAAAACCGGGTCCACAGAAAATCCTTGAAGGAAAACCAAATCCAGGAGAAATAGCATAATAAGAGGCGCATAAAGGATAAGGAGCCCAAGTACCTTTTAAAATTTTACCAAATTGTTTTTGAGGATCATAAAAAGCAAACTCTGACCCTGTTTTCTTGTAATATGCATCTTCAAAACCAGCAGTTTTATTAGTACCTGAAAGTATCCAATTGAATGGGTTTTCTCCATCTTGATCTTCTAAAGATCCTAACCAATTACTGGTTCCGTTGACATAAGAAATATTTGCGCCAATAAATGATCCTGGGTTTGGACCTAAATAAGAAGCATCTTTTGTTGTAAAATCTGAAAATTTATTAACATCTTCACCTGGATCTGCTACCTGATTTATTTTAATAGAGAAACCTAATTCAGGAAAATAAAATTCGTTACCAACATTAATTGCTTGAAATAAAGTGTCTTTATAACTTAAATTAGAAACAATTAGTGATGGAGTTGGCTCATTCGGATGATATATTTTTTTAGAAACAATATCTTTTAACTCCCAACTAGTATTGTTAGCATTTATAGTGGCAAGGGTTCCAGTATAGGTTTTGGTAGAAAGCGATGATGATTGAGTTGATTGTATCATTAAATTTATGGAATCTGCTGGAGTTTTTGCAACAAAAGGAACTTGCCCTTTTTTATCAATAGAATTCTGAATAAATCTAAATTCAAACTTTGAATCCACTAAATTTAATGGGTCAACCACTTTAATATTTATTGGTCCCTGTCCATATTCATATTCAATATTTTCAACAAATGAATTAGGTGAGTTTAAAATTGCAAGTTCTGATTCGTTAGTTAATGTCATTAGATTTCCGCCATTCCCTTGTCCTTCTTTTCTTGTGATTTTTGGGCCAAATCCATAAACTGACTGGGCAATTGTACCACCTTTTTCAGCATCGATATTGTGAGGAATTCCTGCAGCGCGTTTTAGTTTACGCCCTTCTAAATAAGGTTTCTTCTGCCCCATTAAATTTGCTGAAGAACTAATTGAAACAGGAACATCTGGTGCATAGGTTAAATACTCATTGTGAGCATAGGCAACAGTTACAAAATAATAGGTTTTATTATTTACTAATTTTCGATTTTCTAAAGTAGAAAAAGCATCGTCAGTAATTTTAAAAGTTGATGAAATTCCTTTATTAGCCCCATCTACTTTTACCTTTGGCACATATCCACCAACATTATTATCGATTTCATAATTCACTAATCTACTATAATTATTTGCCACATCGCATTGAAAGATAGGAATTGCCTTGGTTCTGTCGCTCAGATCTGTAGAAGTTACACCATCATTTTTAACTTGATAAACAATATACCCTTCAAACCTATAATTTTTATCAGGATTACTTAAAGCTGTTATGGTAGAAGTTGGGTCAGATACAATTGAAATATCTTCTTCTTCATAATCATTATTAAATCTTTTAAAATTATTTGATTTACCTTTTTCGTTTGTTAAATAAAAAATTAATTCGTTATTCATTTCCTGAATAGTCATGTTAGGTGCTTCGGGACCATCTAGCAATTTAAAGCAATTATCAAATAATGCTTGTGCTTTATCATCTGCACTGAATAATAATTCTAATGATTGTATATTTCCGCCTTTTGATGGGCTCTGGGCCCAAGGCATTCCAAAAGTAATTTCATTAACAGCTCCTGGTTTAAGAGTAAAAGGACCAGCGGATTGTAAGAAACGGCGATCGCCAGGTAAATTTCCAGATGCTTTTTCTGTCCAGCCAGTATTTTTTACAGGATTTCCATCATAAACATAAATTGCCGGTGAAGTACCTCCATATGCATTGCCACCGATAGTAAAATTAGAGCCGTCTTTCCAAAAACCAGTCATGTAATTGTAATAATGAATGGCTATATCAGGATTTGTAGTTTGAGGAGGAAAAGCTCCAATATTATTATTATAATAAGTAAACCTCGACATTTGAATAGTTTCTCCTGCCTCATCAATTATTCCATCTTGATCATTATCTATTTTGTCTCCAATATCAGCTAATGGTCCTTTAAAAAAATCGCAACCTAACGATGGAGGGTAATCTTGATAGCCATTAACTCCACTTGCAGTTTCGTCAAATGGATCTGCGTTATAAATATATCCTAAACCTCTTTTTACGTCACATCCTACATAGTCATCTAAATAATAACCCAAGTCAGCATCGTTCCAAATAGTAAAATAAGTTGAATTTAACTGAAAAGAAGATCGATTAAACACCTCGTAACTATAAAAAGTCATGTTATTTATCTCATCGTTGGTTTTAAAACCAAAAGCTTGAGCTCTTACCTCAACACCAATTGGTACTCCTTGAGTTTCGGTATGTATACCTCCTTTGTCATTAAAAATCCAAAACAAAGTATTGTCACCAAATAATTTAGTTTTGCAAAACCCTAATTCGTTTTTTTCTGCTAAGTTCTGAATATCGTAAGCGGGGTAATCACCGCCTGTTGGATCATATAATCCATCATTATTTACATCAATAAAAGGAGCAATTCTTCGACCTTGTTGTTTACTAACATCTCCATTACCTGGCCAGTTTAATATTCCAGGAGTAATTGGGCCACCTGCAACAAAATTATCTACTTCGTTTCTTGAAACAGTATAAATTTGATCGTACTTGGAACATTCGGCGGGATCGGCTGAAGCATTAATAGTATCAAGTGGGCCAGGCCAAAAATCAATTCCATTTTGGCGGTAAGTCATTGCTGCAACTTTTAATTGTCCACCTGCATCTAAACCGCCTAACCAAATAGATCCTGCAAAACTAGAAGAGATTCCATTAATTCTATTTTGAACTGCAGGAATGTAGTAATAAGCATTGGTGTTCCCATCTCTATCCCACCACATATCTCCGCCAGTAAATATGATAGTTCTTACATTATTTACCCAAAATTCTTTACTCGCTTTTGGTGCAGCACAATTAGCTAATACTCTTTGATTTAGTTTAATTGAAGAGGACTGTTCGCCCGGTGCTTTTTCTTTCGCTAATGAAGATATAGTTGCAAATGATACTAATAATATTATTACTTTTTTCATACTAATTTTGTTCATTTCAAAAATTAAAAACTAAATAATAAGCCCAAACGAATTTGACGAGGCAAACTATAATTGCCAGGTGCATTCATACGAATTGAATACATATTACTATAAGCAACTGCACTATTAGCTTGAGCAAGAGCAGCTTGAGCTTGTGTTGAACTTAAGTAACCATCATCGTCAGGTGCACCTGTGTAATTAAATACATTTAATATATTTTGGGTATTAAATAAATTTAAAACCTGCAGATATAAATTTATGTTAGCAGATTTTTCACCATCAGGGCCATCTTTACCCCATGTTAAATTAATGTTTTTGTCTAATCTTAAATTTGCTCTAAAATTCCAAGGCTTTGACGAACCGTTAATTTGCCCAACGATACTTGAACGACCGTTTCCGCCTTGTGTGGGAACAGCTGTACTCCATCTAGTATATGGATTTCCTGAGTTAAGTAAGAAAGATAAATTAAAACCAATATCTTCAAAAAGTCGAATACTTTTGTCAGATTTAGTTTTAAATGATGGCCCTTTATAATCTTTTTTATTCCCAAAACGATAATCATAACTTAATACAAAATTATGTCGGGTATCAAAATCTAGGGGTTGAAGTATTCTTAAATTAGGTTGGCCTGTTGAAGCTAAATTTGCTCCAGAATTAGCATTAGATCCGGAACCATCGGCAAATTGTAAAGTGTAGTTTAGATTGATTCTTGAGCCGCCTGTTCTTCTAAAATCAAAAATACAAGAAATTCCTTTTACAGTTGAAAAATCAATATTATCATAAATAATATAATTTTTTGGGAAAGCACCCACTACAACGCGTTGATTTATTTGACCTCTTATTTCTTTATAAAAAGATGTGATAGTTAATGACGCATTTTTACGTTCGTTTAATACCTGTTGAAAACCTAACTCATAATCAACTGTTCTTTGAGGCTGTTGATTTGGGTTTGTAATTAATGGTGTTGATCCAGAAGCATTCATATAATAATATTCCAAGGGCAATAGTTGACTTCCAGTAGGTCGTTGAGATAAAACATCATAGTGCGCAAAAAAATTAGCCACATCAGAAATTGGAAAAGAAAATGCTAAACGAGGCTGAGGAATAATTGCAGCAACATAATTTGTGAAAGCTGCAGTAGACATTTTTTTATCATAATCAGCATTATCTTTGAAAAGTGGAATTGGTCTTGCATCTGAAGAGGCGATTAGATTTGGATCTGAAATTTCATTTCCTTCACTATTATACCATTTATCTCCATCTCTATAACCCTTAATTGAAATTGGAGATTTTCCACCGCTGGGATTTTGAGAAACATAAATAGCTGCATTTCGAGAAATATTATTTGGGATATTATCTGTAAATCCAGCTGGTAAACCGCCTATAGAACCCAAATCTCCTATTTGAGCTAATTCATGAAGTGCGTATTTATCTTTTAATACTTGCTGATTAGCATCATATCTGTCAATACGCAATCCAATATTAAACTTTATATCTCTAAAATCGAAATGGTCCATCAAATAAATAGAGGAGTAAATTGGACGGAAAGATCCAATTGGCAGTAATAGTTTACCATTTGTTGAAGTATCAGTTAAAAATTTATTAATATCTGTTTTTTCAGTATTTTTTTTACCATCATGTGTGTAACCATTGTAAGCAACAATATTATTATCACTGGTATTTCCTAATAAATCCTCTGCACTAAACATATCTATATTGAATAAAGAGGGGTCTAAGGCATCAGTATTAATAAAACCAGTAAAGTTTTTAGGTAATCCCATTTTTTCTAAAAGTTTCTCCGAAAATTGAGATTGTTTGTTTTCTTCGTACAAATAATTAAAAGAATAATAAGGTACTAATCCAGAAAAATCTGGATTTAATAATGGGCTCGATTTATCTAGTTGTTCTGTGTGTTGATTGGCTATCTGCCTCATTCTTGTCCAAAGAGCTGAAGCGTTTAATCCATAATTACTAAACAAACGTTGATCAAATTCCAAACCTACTGATACTGCATGATTTTTGATATCAGTATTAAAACTAGTGGCAATTCTATATTGTTCTTGATTATTAAAAGAATAACCACCTGGATAAGCACCAAAATTATTATACAGACTGTATACGCTTTGAGGATTATCGCCATTTCTTAAGCCATTATTACCAGCAATATAGTCTAAACTAATAAAAG
This sequence comes from Bacteroidota bacterium, assembly GCA_005787585.1. Lineage (GTDB taxonomy): Bacteria > Bacteroidota > Bacteroidia > B-17B0 > Aurantibacillaceae > Aurantibacillus. The sequence continues at coordinate 51,005 of SYAL01000003.1, read as the reverse complement.
GAGTTCTTGAATTATCAATCAAATAGCTTGTATAAAGTGCAGCGTCAGGATTAAGGGTACCCGGGGTGAATTTTACGGGAAGTTCTGATCTACCGGAATAAACGTAGGCATTAACTGTTTGTCCGTTAATAAAAAAATCAGGCGAATAATTATATGTAAGTGCATTACTTTGATCAAAAAAACTTCGTTCAAATTTACCCACATAACCATAATTAAATAAATTATCTTTATGAACTTGGCTTTGATTTTTAGACATTCCATTTTCATAACTCACTAAAAATTTAAAAAACGAATTTGAAATAATTGATTGAGATTTTTCTTTATTTGCATCTGAATTATCAAATTTTTGAGTAATAGACAAATTACCTCGAATGGTGCGGCTGATATTTTGCGAATTGTTTACTGAATTAAAAATTTGATTAAATCCCTGACCACCTGAATTATTTGTACTAAAGTCATAAAAGCCACCCAGAGTAATATTGGTATTAGAGTTAGGTTGAAAATCTATTTTTCCATTAATTGATATTGATTTAGCAATATTATTTGGTCGAATGACATTATCGTACATGTCTTGTTTAGTGACATACTCGGAGTTACGAATAAATCCAGTCCCAGATTTTGATTGAATTAAGGGCTTAGCTTTTAATTCTTTTAGTTTGTTATCGTTTAAAACCCAAATAGGCACAAATGAAGGTGATGTTTCTCTGATATAATTTCCCTGTCCTGATAAAAAGAACCCTATTACCGTTCTTCTTGTAGAATCTTTCTTTTTGTACAAGGGGCCACCTAAACTGTAACCCAAAGAATTGTAACCGTATGGATCTGTTAATTCAGAAGAAATTACTTCTAATCCACCAAAATATTTAGATTGAGGTCCACGAGTGGATATAGAAATGGCTCCAGATGTTAAATCACCATAATTAGCCGGAACACCACCAGTTATTACATTTAATTGCTCGATAGATTGTTGAGGTAAATTAGGGTTACCAAATACTTTAACACCATCAACAAAATAGGTTGTTTGTCCCGAACGGGCACCCCTTACATTTAGTGCTCGTCCTTCATCTGCTTGAAAAACACCAGCTGTAGTTGCGGCAACTGAATTTATATCTTTGGTAGCTAAGTTTTGATAATCTTCTCGAGTAACAGTTTGACCTGATTTTGTATCAGGATCGATCAAAGGAACTTGATATGTTGAAACTATAACTTCTTCTAAAGCAACACCATCACCATTTGATAAACCAAGGGTTATATTAATAGTTTTACCCTCTCCAACTAAAATATCGTTAATTTGTTGCGTTTGATATCCAACATAAACACCTTTAACAGTGTACTTACCGGGAGATAATGGCTTAATTACTGCTTCTCCATCCATATTTGTTGTTCCAACGCCAACCTGAACACCGTCTTTAAATGCAACTACATTAGCAAAAGGAATAGCCTCTTTGGTAGCCCTATCCTCTAACTTAACTTTAATGGCGCCATTATCGTTTTGTGAAAATGTTGTTAAACCAATAAAAGTTAAAAAAAGAGTCGCTAAATAAAATTTATTCATACTGTTAAATTATCTTAATTATTCTATAATGCAAGCCTTAAATTTATATATGCTTAATTAATTTTACAAGTAAAAAAATGGTATATTTATTAAATATCTGTATTTCAACTAATTAAACTTTCACAAGCAATTAACAAAAATTTAATTTATAAAAAATTAAATCATTGTTAAAGTTGTTTTTTTATTGATGTTTTTTAAGCCATTTTTTAACAAAAAACTCAGATTTATTATTGTTGTGTCGATTTGCCGATTTACTACTCTTCCTCATTCGCTTGCGAACTTTTTTTGTTTGAATACGTTTGTGATGTTTTTTAACGGCTTTGTTTTCTGCGCGTTCTTTTCTTTTTTTTTCTTTTTTTTCAGCTCTGATTATTTTATTAGACTTAAACTGTTCTTTAAATGATTTTTCTCTTGGTCCATTTACCTTTGATTTTTCCTGAGAATAAATATTTTTATTAGACCTTAATAGAAATAAAAAAATAAAAAAAAAATAAAAATAAATATGTTTTTTTTTCATAAAATAAATAATTTTAAAAAAAATCTAAAAGGAGGTCTAACGAAATCAATATTAATCTGAAATCAAATAGATTAAATGTGTTATATTTTATTTTTTTTATATTTAATTACTTCAACTCCAAAACGTCTTAAAAAATCAACGCCTTCATCTGATGTTAATCCTTTAAATTTTGAATAACTATCTTTATAAAAAACTTTTTTTATTCCTGTAGTAAATATTACTCTAGCACATGCTATACAAGGAGAAAGTGTGATGTATAGAGTTGATCCGTTCATACTAATATTGTTTTTTGCAGCATATAAAATAGCATTCTGTTCGGCATGAAGAGCTAAAGAGCAACTTCCCTTGCTATCTCTTTCACAACCAGTTTCGGGCCACTCTATATCACAATTATGAGTTCCAGCAGGCGGACCATTGTATCCCAAAGAAACGATTCGGGTGTCTTTAGTTAATACAGCACCTACCTGCGCTTTAACACAATGAGATCGCTTGGCTAATTTTTCTGCAAGTTCCATATAAATTTCATCAAAAGAAGGCTTAATCATAATTTTTTAGTTTACTATTAAATGGCTTCACTAATAACTTCTTTAATATCATTGGGTAATAATCTTTTAAGAAGAGCTTCGATTCCGGCTTTTAAAGTCATAGTGCTACTGGGGCATCCACTACAACTGCCACGCATTTGAACAGTTACGATACCATCTTTTAATTGTTTAAATGTAATTAATCCGCCATCTTGCTCAACTGCCGGGCGAATATATTGTTCAAGCACTTCTATAATTTTATTTTCAACTTCATTAATTGGTGCAGAGTGCTGAGTATTTATAGAAACTGTTTCTTTGAAAGAAGAATCTTTAGATACATTTTGCTCGGGTAATTTTTGAATGATAACATTACCATTATTTAGATATTTTGTTATAAAAACTCTTAATTCATCCCTTATTTCCTCCCAAATTACTGAATCGATTTTAGTAATGGTTATATAATTAGAAGAAATAAATATTCTTTTAACAAAAGGAAATTGAAATAATTTTTGTGCAATTGGTGCTTCTGATGTTTCGTTTATTTTAAGATATTCGGCTGATGCGCCGCTAACTAATAATAATTTATTTGCGACAAATTTTATGCTTGATGGATTTGGTGTCTCTTCGGCATAAATAATATATGGGATGTCTTGAATATTCATTGAGATATTTTATCAATTTAATAAAAGTACAAAATTAAATTTAAAATTTGAGTGAATTAAAATTCTAACACTTATTAATTTGATTGATTAATTTTATTAGCTAGCATGAATCGAATATCTGCATAAGAAACATCGTTGGGCAATTTATTTTTAATAGGGCTCATACCAATATTATAGTCAAAATTTTCTAAAGCTTTTAAAATTAATTTTTGTTTGTCTTTATCTACTAATTGATCTATTTTCAATATACCATTGGCTATATAGGTTATTAAATGTGATTGAACTGTATTAATAGAAAGACTTCTTTGATTAGCAATTTCTTCTAAATTAAATCCGTGTTCAAAAAGTCTAAATGTTTGTTCTTTCGTACTCACTTTTTCAAATTTATTATTTGTAGAATAAAATTCATTGATGGATTTATGAGATTTTTCTTTTTTTAGTTTCTTTGGTTTTTTTTCCTTATTCAACTCAAGTAAGTGCATTTGTGATTCTAACTCATTTTTAATCATATAGTCTTTAATTATTTTTAAAAACTCTGCTCCAAATGCATTAACTTTTGCTTCGCCAAAACCAGAAATCTTTAATAAATGTTCTTCATTAGTTGGGAGATAAATAGAAAGTTCTGTGATGGTTTTAGCATTAGCTACTAAATAAATAGGCTTTTGTTCATCATTACATATTTGGTCGCGTAAAATTAATAGTTCGCGATAAAGTTTTGGGTTTTGAACATCAATACTCAACTTAGAATTTTTGGAAGAAGCGTAAATATTTATTTTAAAATCAGGATAAATTAATTTTAGTTTTTGGTTTAAAAATTCGACAAAAATAAAACCATTTACGCAACCTTTTATTAATTCATGTTTTAAAAACATAGAATCAAAAAATTGCTGTAATATTTCATTTATTTCATTGGCAGCTTCTTTACTTTCTGATATTAATAAACATTTTTTTAATTCATCAATTGATTTTTTTATTTCTATTTCAAAATAAATAGATGCTTTTTTTATTCTATTTTGTAAAACTTCATCTTGTTCTATAATTACTGATTGATTGATTAAAGATTCTAATTGTTCTTTAAATTTATTCGATAGATTTACTAATGTTTCAATTGTTTCAAAAAAAGAAGCACTCCAAATCAATCCCTCATTATTGATTTTAGATTTATTCATTTGAATAATCCCTCCTAAATCTTTTCTATACCGAAATTGCTCTGTAAAATCAAATAAATTTAATAAAACTGATTTTACATAATTTCTTTGAGATGAATTAAAAATAGAATTAACCTGCTCGTTATTTTGTTTTTTTGAAGAAAAATTTAATATCTTGGTGTCGTTTAATAAACTTTTTGAACTAATTATTGTGCTTAATGTCAATCCATTTAAACTTCTACACCTACTTAAAGCAACATAAACTTGTCCTGAACTAAAAGAATCTGCTGCATCAATAATTAATTTATCAAAGGTTAGGCCCTGACTTTTGTGAATGGTAATGGCCCATGCCAATCTTAAGGGATATTGGGTAAAATTACCTAAAATCTCTTCATTTATTTGTTTTGTAGATTTGTCTAATTTATAGGAAATATTCGTCCAAATTTCCTTTTCAACTTCAATTTCATATTTATCTTCATCACATTTTACCATAATTTTATCATCATCAAGATAAGAAACAATGCCTATTTTTCCATTATAATAGTTCTTTTCAGTATTATTTTTGAGAAACATAACCCTGGTTCCTTTCTTCAAAAATAATTCTCTATCAGCAGGGAAATTTTTATCAGAAAATATACCATCTACTTTTGATTTATATTTGTATAATTTTTCATTGATTGCATTTAAATTTTTAGAATTGATCTCATCAGCTTTGCTATTGTGAGTTGTTAAAGTGATGCTGTTTTGATAATCATTTTGTGTAATTATTGGCTTATAAAAAGAATTAAGAAGGGTCAGATTATCTAAATCTAATTGATTATTTCTAACTTTATTTAATAAATCAATAAAAATGGATTCGCTCTGTCTATAGATCTTATCTAATTCTATGTATACTGGTGGGTTGTTAATTATAACATGACTATCAAAAAAATATGGGCTATTATATATTTCATTCAACAACTTCCATTCTTCTTGCTTAATAACAGGAGGAAGTTGGAACATATCTCCAATTAATAAAACTTGAACACCTCCAAAAGGCAGGTGATCTTTTTTTCGAATTTGCCGTAAAGTCGTATCAATCTGATCAAGCATATCAGCTCTAACCATACTTACTTCATCAATAATTAATAATTCTAAATTTCTGAAAATAGCTAATCGTTGAGAATTATATTTTGGCACTGGAAGAATATTTTTACTTGTATCTATAATGCTACTTTCTTTAAGAGCAGGGATAAATGGGCTAAAAGGGAATTGGAAAAAAGAATGAATAGTTGATCCGCCTGCATTAATAGCAGCAACACCTGTAGGAGCTATAATTGATATTTGTTTTAAGGTGTTTGCTTTTATATATTTTAAAAGAGTTGTTTTACCTGTTCCAGCTTTACCGGTTAAAAAAATCAATTGGTTTGTTTGATTTACAAAACTTAAAACACGCTCAAATTGTAAATTAACTTCTATTTTTTCCATTTTGATTATGGACAAAGTAAATAAAAAAACCCTTAAAAAATATTTTAAAATTTGATTTTTAGATAAGAAGGAGAAATAAAATAAAAATACAAATACACAAAATTGAGATCTTTTTGAAATAAAATAGAGTGAAATAATTTATCAATTTTAACAAATTTTTATATTTGGCATAATAGTTGTATATTTAATAAGTAATTTAAAAATATAATTATGAATAAGTTAAAAAAAATTATTACCATCACTATTTTTATTTTAATCTCTTTTGTTAATAAAAGTTTGGCTCAAGATTTCAAATTAGATCCAATGTATTTTCACATTTTTGATAAAGATTCATTGAAAGGATTTGAAGAAGATGCCGCCAGAGCTTCAGCAATTTCTGAACAATACTTAGGTGCTGAATTTAAAGTTAAAATGTATCAGTTAAAACGTGCGTATATTAATGACAGATATAATCTTTGGCCAAAACCAATAAAAAACTCACCTTATAGTTTTAATACTGCTGCTAAATTAAGTATAGTTCCAGGATGTACAAATGAAGATTTTGAGGCTTCTACTGCCGGATCTGTAACTGCACAAAATCAAATTACGGGTTGGACTGTAACAAGAGGAAATGTAAATCCTCCAAATAATGCTTGTAACCTAAATGGTTGCTGTACAAATAATCCTGTTGAATCAGAATTAATTTCTGCGCCCAATGGCATTATAGATCCAATTATTGGCTCTACATATCCGATCTTTTCAGTATTTGGAACTACACCTTCTAATCCTAATGCGGCTCTGAATAACCCTCAGATAAGTCAACCTATGTTTGGAGATAAATTTATTAGAATTAACAGTCAAGGATTGGGCGTTCAAGCATATAGTGTAGAAAAACTTTCAAAAACTTTTGCTGTTACATCAAATAATGCCTTGTTTCAATTTGCCTTTATTTTTGTGACTAGTACTGGACACTCTTGTTGTAGTGCAGGAGCATTTCAAATTAAACTAACTAATGCAACTACTAATTCAGTTATTGCCTGTCCTAGTTATTCTGCTGCTGGACCAAGTCAAAGTTGTCAAAATTACACTGTAAACGGAATTAATTTTCTAAATGCTATTTCGGGAGTTCCAGCTTCTGTCAATTCAGGTGTAGTATTTAATAAGTGGCAAATAAATTCGATGGATTTGAGCGCATATATTGGACAAAACATTACCATTGATATAATAGCAAATGATTGTGACGCAAGTGGTCATTATGGTTATATATATTTTGATGCTCAATGCGGTCCAATGGTTATTTATGGTAATGGAACTCCTTATGGTGCTGGTTCTGGCAACGTAACTGTTCCAACATGTGGTGCAGCAGGTGCTACACTTTGCGCATCTTCTGGTTTAGGGCCCTACTCATGGGCTGGTCCAGGGGTTAGTCCTGCTTTTGCAGCTCCATCACTAACAAATATCTGTTATATCACTAATATTTCTGGTACATACACACTATTTATGAATCCTCAGGGGTCTTGCTCGCCCATTCAACGTATTATTTCAGCAACTATTACACCAGCCCCATTGTTAGCTGCATCAATAGTTCAAGCAGTATGCGGTTCAACAACTGCTGTAGTTACAATTACGCCATCAGGATCTGCAGCAGTTCCCTCAACAATAGTTTGGTCTCCACCTCCATTAACAATTAATGCAGGAACTACTGTTGGTACTTATTCAATTCCACCTGGACCTGCTCCAAGCGTTGTTAATATTTCGGCAACGGACCCATTAGGTTGTTTGGTTATTGCAACAGTTAGTGTTAATCCTGCAGCACCGATTCCAACTTTTACTTTACAGAACGTTACTGGAACAACCAGCCTAACTTGTAATAACACATCCGTTGAAATAAATGCATTGTCCACATATACATATGGTGCAATTGATTATATTTGGGTTTCTGCGGGAGCATCCTATTCAGGAACTCCTGTAACAATAACTACGCCTGGAAATTATACAGTAACTGGTTTTGATCCTGTAAGTGGTTGTGGTGTTACAAAAACAATTTCTATAGGATCCAACTTCACACCTCCCTCTTCTTCAGTTTCTCCTTTATTACAGAATATTACCTGTACCAATTCAGTTGTAGTTACTGTTACTGCAACCGCTTTAAGCCCCTCTATAAATGTTCAGCATGATTTTATGTCTCCACTTGGAGGAACCGTTACTGTTACATCACAAGTAGCAATTTTTTCACCTGGTCCAGGAACTTATACTCATGTATTAATTAATTTATTAAACGGTTGTAAAGTCACTAAAACTTTTACAATTACTGCGGCACCAGAATTACCTACATTTAGTGTAAATAGTCCATCCAACTTTACATTAGGTTGCGGTACAAAAAGTATGATTACTGTAAATATTTCAAATGCTGCAACAAGTCCGGTGCCTGGTGGTGCAGTGAGTTACACTTTTTTACCTCCTGGATCATCAACATTGTTCTCAACAAATTCAGCGCCTACCATTACAAATGTTACTTTACCAGGTACATGGACTGTTGTGGTGCAAGATAATGCTACAAATTGCAGAACAAAAGTTCCAATATCAATTGTTCAAAATACATTTGCACCAAATGTTGAGGCTATTGTTCCTAATCAAACACTAACTTGTGCTACCCCAACAGTAAAATTAGAAGGTGCTAGTTTAACCCCAAATGTAAGTTATAATTGGTCATTTCCAACTGCACCAGGAAATTTGCAAGGTATTCCGATTACAATTATTACAACAAGTAACACAACCAATACACTAGTAGCCAATTATACACTTACGGTAATTGATAATAATAATACATGCAAGAGTTCGTCAATCATACCGATGTATCAAAACATATTTCCTCCTAAAGTAGGAATATCTTTAAGCTCAACAGTTATCGCTTGTAACACATCAAGTGTGGTATTAACTAATACCAGTTCCAGTCAATCTCCTTCAAATTTTCCAAATACACAAATTATACAAGGTTATTTATGGGAAGGGCCTCCGCCTCAATTTAGTGAATCTTTAACCTCTAATTATAATGCTTACATTCCTGGTGTTTATACATTAACAGCTAAAAATTTAAATAATGGCTGTTTTGGAAGTGGAACAGTTTCAATTGCTGATAATAGAATATTTCCCGTTGTAAATAATCCAGTAGGTCCAGAGCCATTTTTCTTAGATTGTGGAACGGCAACTGTAGCTATAAATGCAATAATTAGTAATGCAAATAGTAATTTTACATTTTTATGGCGTACAGAGGGTAGCGGAACTTCGTCTACAAGTGCCATAACAAACTCAATTTTAAATGTAAATTCTGCAGGCATATATGAGCTAGAAGTTCTAAATCCTTCAAATGGATGTAAAACAACAGGAACTGTTTCAGTAAAAAATGGAAGTTTAACCTCTAATTTTACTCCAGATAAGATAATCGGATTTGCTCCATTAACAGTTAATTTTACTAACAATTCAACTTCATCTTCAACAATTAGCTCATCAATTCCGATTAATTCAGTATGGAATTTTGGAAATGGAACTAGCTCAATTACGCCTTCATCTTCTATAACACCATCATCAATTTATACTCAACCAGGAACTTACACCGTAACTATATTTAATAATAAAGGTTTGTGTCAGGATGTTTACAAAAAAGTTATTGTAGTTGATATTCCATCTAAATTAGAAGTGCCTAACGTATTTACTCCTAACGGAGATGGCAGCAATGATATTTTCTTTTTAAAGGCTTCTAATCTGACAGAAATTACAGCGTTAATTTATGATAGATGGGGAAATAAAGTTTATGAATTGACAAGTAACACTGGAAATATAGCTTGGGACGGTAAAAATCAAACTGGTAAAGATGTTGCTGAGGGAACCTATTTTTATATCATAACTGCAAAAGGAAAAGATGGGCTTGATTATAATACTAAAGGAAATTTAAGCTTGTATCGCTAACAAAAAAAACCGGTTTAAAACCGGTTTTTTTTATCAGATAATCCTATTTAATTTATTAATTTTTATTCTTAAGAAGGTTTATAAAATATTTAGGTTCAAAATTGATTCAAAAAAAATTATCTTGTAAATTTATTAGTTAAAAATAATGGGAAGAATATTTCAAACTAGAAAGGCAACTATGTTTAAGAGATATGCCAAAATGGCTAAAGCTTTTACAAAATTAGGCCGAGAAATAGTTATCGCTGTAAAAGCTGGAGGGCCAAATCCTGAAAGCAACCCAAGATTAAGAATGATTATGCAAAATGCTAAGGCAATTAATATGCCAAAAGTAAATGTTGAATCAGCAATAAAACGAGCTAGCGAAAAAGACTCAAGTAATTATGAAGAAATTCTTTATGAAGGTTATGCCCCTCATGGGGTTCCTGTTTTAGTAGAGTGTACTTCGAACAACCCTACCCGAACAGTAGCGAGTGTAAGATTATATTTTAATCGAGCTAATGGCTCTCTTGGAACCAAGGGCTCTGTTAGTTTTATGTTTGATCACATTGTTTTATTTAAAATTGATGCTACAGGTATAGAAAAAGATGATTTAGAATTAGAATTAATTGATTTTGGATTAGAAGATATTACGATGGATGAAGACCAAAATCAATTTATTATTCAGGTTCAGTTTAATGATTTTGGAAAAATACAAACTGCTTTAGAAAATCGAAAAATTTCTGTAATTGAAACAAGTAAAATTTATATTCCAACAACAGTTAAAGAACTCAGTCCGGATCAAGAAGCAGAAGTCATGGCTATGATTGAAAAAATGGAGGAAGATGATGATATTGAAGCAGTTTATCATAATATAGCTTAAATTTATTTTTTGGAAAAACAGTGGAGAATAGCTGAACAAATAAATGTCCAAATTGCTGGAGATTTACAAATGCAATTAAATGTTAATAGAATTGTTGCTCAATTATTAAAACAACGTCAAATTAACAGTTATTCAGAAGCAAAATCTTTTTTTAGACCGGATTTAAAACAATTGCACGACCCCTTCTTAATGAAAGGGATGCATTTGGCAATAGAACGTATACAAGCCGCAATTTTAAAAAATGAATGCGTTATGATATACGGAGACTATGATGTTGATGGAACGACTGCGGTTAGTATTGTATATAGTTTCTTTAAACAATATATCGAAAAAATCAGCTACTATATACCAGATCGATATAAAGAAGGGTATGGCATATCTTTGAAAGGAATTGATTATGCTAAACAAAATAATATTAGTTTAATTATTGCATTAGATTGTGGTATAAAAGCAAATGATAAAATAGAATATGCAAATAAAAATGGTATTGATTTTATAATTTGTGATCATCATTTACCAGGAAACATTTTACCTGATGCTTATTCTATACTAGATCAAAAACAATTAGACTGCAATTATCCATACAAAGAATTGAGTGGAGCAGGAATAGGATTCAAATTAATACAAGCTTACTCAATAATTGAAGGATTGAGACCCGATGAATGTTATCAGTATTTAGATTTAGTTGCCACAAGCATTGCTGCTGATGTGGTTCCGATAACAGGAGAAAATAGAATTATGGCTCACTATGGGCTAGAAATAATAAATAATTCTCCCAGACCAGGAATAAAAGCTTTATTAAATTTGAATGAACAAAAGAATCCAGTTAATATTAGCACATTAGTTTTTAAACTTGCACCAAGAATAAATGCTGCAGGAAGAATTGAGCACGGCAGTAAATCGGTTGAGTTATTATCATGTGAAGATGATTCTTTGGCATTTGAATATGCAAAAGCTATTAACGAAACTAATACACAAAGAAAAGATATAGATTCAGAAACTACCCAAGAAGCATTCGCTATTTTGGAAAACGATCCGTTATCACTTTTAAAAAAAACTACAGTATTATTTAATAATAAATGGCATAAAGGAATTGTAGGTATTGTTGCTTCTAGATTAATAGAAAAATATTATCGGCCAACGATTATATTAACCGAAAGTGATGGTAAAATTAGTGGAAGCGCAAGAAGTGTAAAAGATTTTGATGTATATAACGCGATAGAGAAATGCAGTGATTTGCTTGAACAATTCGGGGGTCATAAATATGCAGCGGGGCTAACCTTAAACAAAGAAAATATTAAACCATTCCAGATAAAATTTGAAAAAATAGTTTCAGAATCAATTACTGAGGATCAACTCATCCCAAAAATAGAAATAGATACTGAAATAGAATTTCACGAAATAAACGATAAACTTCTAAGAATAATTAAACAATTTGCCCCACATGGACCAGAAAATATGACGCCTGTATTATTAAGCAAACAAGTTTACGAAACAGGCTGGGGAAAAGTGTTTGGGAAAAATCATCTCAAATTAGAATTATTTCAAAAATCAAATCCTAATATAAGATTTAACGCAATTGCTTATAATAAAGGAGATTTTATCCATTTTTTTCAGCGCAAAGTACCGATGGATATTGTATTTAAAATTCAGGAAAACGAATTCAATAGCATTAAAACTATTCAATTAGTTGTAGAAGATTTTAAAGTAAGCGAGTGATTTAATGAGCATAATAAATTATTTAAAACTGTTAATTTTTAAATTTTTATTGATCATATAATTTAATCGCCAAAATAAAACTAAAGCTACAAAAATAAGTGAAACTAAAAGTCCGATCCAAACACCTAAGGTTTCATATTTTAAAATAAAGGCGAGCCAATAAGCTAAAGGGAGAGCAATAATCCAGTAGCCAACTAAACTTATTAATGTTGGAATTTTAGAATCTTCGAGCCCTCTTAAAACTCCAACAATGGTTACTTGAATACCATCGAATAATTGAAACAATGCCGCAATGATTAATAATTTAGATGCAAGATTAACAATTTGTAAATCAGAACTAAAAACTTTAGGTAAAAAATTATTAATCATCAAAAATAAAATAGTAAAACCACCCATAATTAACATAACTAATTTAATTGAAGAGAAAGCTGCTTGTTTTATTTCGAGCCAATTTTCTTGTGCTTTATATACTCCAATTCTAATGGTTGAAGCACTACTTATTCCACTTGCAAACATATAGGTAAAAGAGGCGATGCTTAAAGCTATTCCGTGAGCATCGATTTGTTCTTTACCAAAAATACCAGACATTAAACCAGCTATTACAAATGCAGCTACTTCAAATGTTAGCTGAAGGCCTGCATTTAATCCAATTTTTGCAAGATGAAATAATTCCTTTTTATTGATTTTAACTGTATTGTAAACAGCCGAAATTTCTTTGGTTATTGGAGATTTAAAAATTAAATATAGAAAAGAAAAACCCATAAAAACACGTGAAATAAATGAAGCCCAGGCAGAACCTATATATCCTAATTCTGGAAAGCCAAATTTTCCATAAATCAATAAATAATTTAAAACAATATTAATTATGTTACCAATAATGCTAATGAACAATGCCATACGGGTATTACTTAATCCTTCGCAGTATTGTTTACAAGTAAAAAAAAGTGAAATGGGTATCATAGAAAAAATAAGAACATTAAAAAAAGGAACCGCCAATTTAATTACGTCTTCAGGCTGATGCATATATTTTAAAAGACCGGAAGATATGAACAAAACTATAAAACAAATAATTGAAACAGAAACGTTTAAAAAAATTGAGTTTTTAAATAAAGATGCTTTTTTAAGTAAGTCCATATTTTGATTAGCAGATGTAACAAGTGGCGTTGTTGCATAACTAACTCCAATACCAAATACCAATAATAAAATGTATAAATTATTTGACAAAATACATGCCGCTTGTTCAGCTGAACCAATTTTTCCTAAAAAAAATGTGTCTACCATCCCTGTTATGATATAGCCAACTTGGGTAATTACAAGTGGCCAAGCTAAATAAATAGTATTTTTGATGTGATTATTTATAGAAAACATTTTATGGTAAAGTTTGTAAAGATATACTAAATGGAAGATTATTAAATAACTTTATACCATTAATCTAAAAGAATAAAATAAATGAATTTTGAAATTATTCTTGAACAAACAATTATTGCAGCAAAAAAAGCTGGTGAATTTATTAAAAAAGAACAAAAAAATTTTATTTATAATAAAGTTGAGATTAAAGGGTGGAATGATTTAGTAAGTTATGTAGATAAAACTTCTGAAAAAAAAATTATTGAAGAACTAAAGAAAATTATGCCAGATGCAGGTTTTTTGGTTGAAGAAAATAGTATTTCAGAATCAAAGAATTATAATTGGATAGTAGACCCTTTAGATGGGACAACAAATTTTGTTCATGGAATACCATGCTACTCTGTGAGTATTGGATTAGAGTATAAGGGTGAAATAATTTTAGGTGTTGTTTATGAAGTAAGTCGTGAGGAATGTTTTTATGCAATTAAAGGAAATGGTGCTTTTTTAAATGGAAAAAAGATACATGTATCGGAAAGAAAAAATTTATCTGAAAGTTTAGTAGCCACCGGTTTTCCTATTAACAATTTTAGCCGATTAAAAAATTATTTAGAAGCATTAGAATACTTTATTAAAAATACTCATGGCATTCGACGAATTGGTTCTGCAGCAACTGATTTATGTTATTTAGCATGTGGCAGAGTTGATGCATTTTTTGAGTATAATCTTAATGCCTGGGATGTAGCAGCTGGATCAATAATAGTTAAGGAAGCAGGTGGAAATATTAATGATTTTTCTGGTGGAGAAAATTGGTTATATGGTAAAGAAATTAGTGGTAGTAATCATTTGTTAAAAAAAGAATTTAATTTGATAATTAAAAAATATTTAAAAATTTAAACTTTCTCTAAAACCATCATTGCCCATTCATTTTCATTACTAGATAAAATTAAATTTAAATTGTTAAGATTTGCAACATCATTTATTTCTTTGATATCCGTTGTAAAAAAACCACTTAAAAATAGTTTTCCGGTTGTATTTAATTTTTGTGAATACAATTGAATATCATTTTTTAAAATATTTTTATTGATATTAGCTAAAATAATATCGAAAGGGGATTCGTTTTTTAATAAGTTAACATTACCTAATTTAATCTGAATTTCAGGAAACTTGTTAACTGAACAATTTTCGATACTATTTTCGACACTCCATTCATCAATATCGATACCAATAACTTCTTTAGCTCCAAGTTTTTTTGATAAAATTGCTAAGATTCCCGTTCCACAGCCCATATCTAATACTCGTTTATTAAAAAAATCTACTGAAAACATTTCTTTACAAACTAGTCTAGTTGTTTGATGGTGCCCTGTTCCAAAACTCATTTTTGGCATTATCACAATTTCGTGTTTAAACGAAATATTTTTTTTATGAAACGGGGCGCGAATAAACAATAAATTGTCAACTAATACTGGATCAAAATTCTTTTCCCATTCGGAATTCCAATTTACTGTTTTTATTTTTTTGATTTGAATTGAATAATTAAAATCATCAAATTTTAAATCTGTAAAATTAATATTGGTAGCAAGTTCTTCTTTTATATAAGCTATAAAACCAACATCAGAATAATCAAAAGTATCAAATCCAAAATCAGCAATTATTGCAATCAAAATTTCAGAACCTGGCTGAAGAGGACTAACATTAAAATGATAAGCCAAATAAGCCATTAAAAGGAATTAATAATTTTACAAAATTCATGACCAATTAAACTTGCGCCTCCAATCAAGCCTCCGTCAACATCTGGACAGTCAAATAGTTCTTTAGCATTTTGAGAATTACAACTTCCGCCATATAAAATAGAAATATTTTGAGCCAAATCTTCTGAAAAAATTTGGGAAATCACATTTCGTAAGTATAAATGCATTTCTTGTGCTAGCAAGGGAGAAGCTGTTTCGCCTGTTCCTATAGCCCATACTGGTTCATAAGCTAAAACTAATTTATTTATTTTATCTTTTGGAACGTGAGATAATACTTCGTTCAATTGAGTTTTAACTATATTAAAATGAGAATTTGATTTTCTTTGTTCTAAATTTTCACCGACACAAAAAATAATTTTTAAATCAGCTTTTAAAGCTTGTTCTATTTTTAGTGAGAATTGTTTGCTTGTTTCATTGAAATATCTTCGTCTTTCGCTATGCCCAATTAAAACATAATCGCAAGAAATAGATTTTAACATATTTGCCGAAATCTCACCAGTATATGCACCAAAATTATATTCACTACAATTTTGTGCTCCAATTTTTATTTTATTTATAATACTTAATGCATCTTTAATACTTTTAATAAAAGCAAAAGGGGGAAATAAAATTTTTTCGACTTGAGATGAGGAAACTGAATTATTTTGAATAAAATTCATTAATTCGAGTGCTTCATTTAAATTGGTATTCATTTTCCAATTTCCTGCAACTATTTTTTTTCTATTCATATTTTAAATTATTTAATCCTTACCCTTGGATCTAAAATCCCGTATAAAATATCAACAACAATATTAATAATTACAAAGATACAAGCAAAAATTATAGTTGCACCCATAACTACAGGCAAATCATTATTATTTAATGCCTCAACAACTGCATAACCAATTCCTTTCCAACTAAATATTTTTTCGACAAACACTGCGCCAGCCATTAAACCAGCAAACCAACCAGAAATAGCGGTTACAACAGGATTTAAAGCATTTTTAAGCGCATGTTTTAATATGATTTTTTTAAAAGATAAGCCTTTTGCTTTTGCTGTTCGAATATAATCTTGAGATAAAACTTCTAATAACGAACTTCGTGTTAATTGAATAATTATACTAAGAGGTCTAATTCCAAGAGTAAGTGCAGGTAAAATTAAATTTTTTAACTGTAATTGTTCTCCTTTCCAAACATCCAAATCATATAAACTACCAGAAGCGCTTAACCCAGTATAATATGATAAAATATAGCCGAATAACCAAGCAACTAATAAACCTACTAAAAAAGAAGGTGCACTCATTCCGAAAACTGTAGCTAAAATAAAAATTAATTTATCTAAGATTGAATTTTTTCTGATAGCGGAAATTATTCCTAGTAAAATTCCAAAAAATGAAGCAAAAGTGATTGCTACAAATGCCAATATTGCTGTTTCTGGAAGGGTATCGTTAATAATTTCAGAAACGTTTCGTTTAGAAATATAACTTCGTCTTAAATATGGATACTTTAATACAATTATCCAATTTTTATTAAATGATAATAGAGAATAATAGTTGTATTTTTGAGAATTTAAATAAAATAAATTATCAACTTTTCTTTTATTATGAAGAGAAATTGGAGACAAATCATTTAGGTAATTTAGATATTGAATAAATATGTGTTTATCTGTACCTAAATCTCTGTGAATTGCTGCAATTGCATCTTTATTTGCCCTTTGCCCAAGAATAATATTAGCTGGATCGCCGGGTAGGACATTAAATAAAAAAAATATTGTGGTTATTACGCCAAAAAGCACAAGCAAAGAATAAATTAACTTCTTAAAAATAAATTTTACCACGCGTGAATAGGATATGTGCTAAGATAATTATTTATATTTATGAATTTAAAAATAGCTTGTACAGATTGTTAAGAAAAAATCTTCACATATTAATTGTATTTAGTTTTTGTTTTTTTGCAAAAAATACATACTCACAAAAAGTGGGTTTAGTATTAAGTGGAGGAGGCTCTAGTGGCCTTTCTCATATAGGGGTTATTAAGGCTTTAGAAGAAAACAATATTCCGATTGATTATATTTGTGGTGCTTCTAGTGGTGCATTAATTGGTGCATTCTATGCGATTGGATATAATCCAAAAGAAATAGAAAATATTGTAAAAACAGATATTTTTAGAAGTATAGCTAAGGGCAATATCCCGAAAAAGTATGAATACATGATAAAAAAGAGAAATGATTATGCTTCTTGGTTTTCATATAAGTATGATTTTAAAAATAATTATATTGAAAATATGCCAACAAATTTAATCAACTCAATACCAATTGATTATTTTTTAATGGAAACATTTTCGGGAAGGTGTAACAAATCAAATAATAATTTTGATAGTTTATTTGTTCCCTTTAGATGCTTGGCATCTGACATTGAAAATAAAAAAACTATTGTTTTTAAAAATGGTAGTCTGCCAAGTACTCTGAGAGCAGGAATGAGTTATCCATTTTATTTACGACCATTAAAACTTGATGATAAACTATTATTTGATGGGGGATTATATAATAGTTTTCCTGTAGATGTGATGCAAAAAGAATTTAATCCTGATTTTATTATTGGCTCGAATGTATCCGAAAAAAAACAAAAACCAGATGAGGACAATTTATACTTACAAATAAGAAGCCTTTTAACAAACCAAAATGATTCTCGTTCGTTTATTAAAAATGGAATTATTATTGAACCTTGGACTGATGCAACTACTTTTGATTTTGATGATTCTCAAAAATTTATTGACAGTGGTTACGCCGCAACACTAAGAATTATTCCTGAACTAAAAAAACATATTAAAAATAATAAAATCAATTTAGATCAAAATCGAATTTTATTTCGAAAACAATATGACAGTATAATATTTAATGGCATAAAAATAATTGGATTCACTAAAAACCAAGAGCTATTTTTAAAAAATAGTTTATTTAAAAATAAAAAAACATTTTCAATAAATGAACTTGAAAAAAAATATTTTAGATTAGTAAGCGAGGATAAAATAAAAAATATTTTTCCTTTTGCAAAACTAGATTCGCTTAATAAATTTTATACACTTAATATCTCTGGAAAAAAAGAAAAGCCGTTTTATATTGAGCCAGGGGCGATTATCTCAAATAGACCAATAAGCGAGGCTTTTATTGGGCTTCAATTTAATCATTTAGGTCGAGTTGGATTTAGTGCTTATACAAACTTTTATATCGGTAAATTGAATACCGGAAGTCATTCGAATATTAGAATTGATATTCCAGGACAATTCCCATTGTTCATTGAAACCTCTTACACATATTCTCATTTAAATTACTACTCAAGTAGTGCGCTATTTTATGATATTTTAAAACCAGCATTTTTAATTCAAGACGATCAATTTGCTGAAATAAAGTTTGGCATTCCGGTAGGAAATATTTCTCAATTTAATTTGTCGACTGGTTACACTAAATGGAAAAATGAATATTATCAAACAGATATTTTTACAAGATTAGATACTGCAGACATCAGCAATTTTGATTATTCATATTTGGAAGCAAATTATAAAATAAACACTCTTAATCGAAAAATGTATGCCACTGATGGAACATTTCTTAATTTGCGAGCTCGCTATTTGATTGGAGAAGAAAGCTATATAGCCGGAAATACTAGTGATAGAGATATTGACTTTGAAAATAAAAAACAAAACCCATGGTTACAATTAAAAATCAATTTTGAAAATTATATAAAAACATTTAAAAGATTTAAAATTGGTGTATATGGAGAAGGCGTATATTCAACACAAAAGTTTTTTGTGAATTATAAATCTACGATTCTATCGGCACCTGCATTTAATCCAACACCAGAAAGTCAAACTTTTTTTATTGATGTTTTTCGCAGTCATAAATATTTAGCTGGTGGGTTGAAATTAATTATTAGTCCGACTAAATTTGTTGACTTTCGTTTTGAGGGTTATATTTTTCAACCATACCAATCAATAAAAGAAAATTTAGATAGAAAAGCAGAATATAGTTCCCCATTTTTATATCTTTATTACAGTGGCCTTGCAGCTGCTGTGATAAAAAGTCCAATAGGGCCGATAAGTTTCGGAATAAATTATTACGATCAATATGAAAATCCATTTTCTTTCTTTTTTCATATTGGTTATATTATTTTTAATCGTAAATCGACTGATTAAAAAATAAAAAAACGCTTTTTATCACGGTATTTTATAAATTAGAATTCATCTTCGTTAAAAAAGAAATCGTCTTTCGTTGGATAATCGGGCCAAATCTCATCAATATTCTCATAACTTTCTCCTTCATCTTCCATTTCTTGTAAATTTTCAATTACTTCCATTGGTGAACCACTTCGCATAGCAAAATCAATTAATTCATCTTTTGTTGCTGGCCAAGGGGCATCTTCTAACCAGCTTGCTAATTCTAATGTCCAATACATATTTTATTATTTATTTATTCCTTAATAATTCTTGCAAAAGAAAAAAATATTTTGATAAGATGAAAGGAAAATCTCACATTAAAGGATTTTTATTTTAAAAAACTTATAAATACTTGATTTTTAATGCTTTAAAATTTATATAAATTATAAATTACTATTATGTCAAGAAAATTTTCGTGATTAAAGGCCTCAAAGTCACAAAAAAATTGAAATATTATGAAAATTGCTTTACGTCATCCGAGGTAATCTCTTTTGAGCCCAAAATAATTAGGCGTTCAACTAAATTTCTAAATTCTCGAATATTTCCGGGCCATGTTTTTTCTTGTAATGTTTTTATTGCATTTTTGGTTATATTTTTTTTTGAAATACCCATTTCGCTGCAAATTAAATTCAAAAAATAATCGGCTAAAATAGGAATATCCTCTTTTCTTTGATCTAATGATGGGACGTGAATAGGGATAACATTAATACGATGAAATAAATCACTTATAAAATTATCTTTTTCTATTTCTTTTTCTAAATTTTTATTTGTGGCTGAAATAATTCTAACGTTTATATTTATTTCTTTAGTCCCTCCTACTCTAGTAATTTTATTTTCTTGCAAGGCTCTCAAAACTTTTGCTTGAGCGCTTAAACTCATATCTCCAATTTCATCCAAAAATAAAGTGCCTCCTTCAGCTAGTTCAAATTTACCTTTTCTTTGTGCAAGTGCGTTAGTAAACGAACCTTTTTCGTGACCAAACAATTCGCTTTCAATTAACTCAGATGGAATAGCTGCGCAATTTACTTCTATTAAAGAACCATTTGCACGTTTACTTTTTTGGTGAAGCCATTTGGCAACTAATTCTTTTCCACTCCCATTCTCACCTGTAATTAATACTTTTGCATCAGTTGGTGCTATCTTTTCAATTAATTCTTTAATCACTTTTATTTGAGAAGAAATACCAACCATATCTGTATTTTTAGCAACTATTTTTTTTAGCGATTTTGTTTCAGAAAGTAAACTATTTTTTTCTAATGCGTTTCTAACAGTCACTAATAAGCGATTTAAATCTATTGGTTTTGCTAAATAATCATATGCACCAGATTTTAATGCGCCGACAGCAGTTTCGATTGAGCCATGACCACTCATCATAATTACTGATGATAATACAGTGCTTTCGTTTAATTTTTTTAATAATTCTAACCCATCTAATTTTGGCATTTTTATATCACTTAAAATAACATCATAATTATTTTTTAAAGCCAAGTTATATCCTATTGCTCCATCTTCGGCTTCATCTACAGTATGGTTTTCAAATTCAAGAATTTCTTTTAATGAGCGTCTTATCGATTTCTCATCATCTATAACTAAAATATTTGCCATGTATATTTTAAAACTAATTAATTTTTTTTTCTATATATTCGAATAAAGCTCCTTCTTTTAATGAAAAAGTAGTCATTCTCATGCGCGATAAACTAAACGAATTTAATATAAAGTCTATCATCAAACAAGAAATAACAATTGTATCTATTCTCATATTAATAAGGCCTTTAATTTTTAATCTTTCATCTAATGTTGAATTTAAAATAATTTTTAAAATATTTAAAAATAAATCTATATTAATGGGGTATTCGATTTTAGAATCCACTAATTTATCACCGTTAAATTCAAAATGAATTAATTCTATTAATGATTCGAATACACCTGAAGATCCAATTAATTCGTATGGTGGGTATTTTTTTGCGGCTTCAAACAAAGGATAAAGTTCTTGATTTAAATAATTATAAATCAATTTAATTTCACTTAATTGAATTGGGTCGGAGTAAATAAATTTTTGATTTAATCTAGCAACACCAATTGAAAAACTATGTTTCCATAAAATACCATTTTTATTAGCAAGAATAAATTCGATACTTCCGCCTCCAATATCCATAATTAAAGAAATAGATTTTTTTAGAGTGAGGGCAGATTTTACTCCATAATAGATTAAATCAGCTTCCCGATCACCATCAATTACTTCAAGTTGAATTTCGGAAGTCAGGTTAGCTTCATTTATAAAATTATCTTTATTTTTTGCATCTCGAATTGCAGAGGTTGCAAAAGCTAGTACTTTTCTTACTTCAAATTTATTTATAGTTTCTCTAAAAAAACTAAGAGTATTAATTCCTCTTTCAAAAGAATCAGCAGAAATATATCCCTTATTAATTGTATTATCTCCGAGTTTTACCGGAACTCTTGTACTAAAAATAGTTTTAATATTTTTATCATTTTTTAATTCAACAATTAGTAAATTAAATGTGTTTGTTCCGCAATCAATAAAAGCTACACGCATAATTTAAAAATAATTTTTATTAGTTAAATATACTTCTTTTAAAGAATTAAGAATAACAAATTGATTATTTACTTTTGTTAATTGATAGTTAATCTGTAAATTTATAACAGATTAATTTTTATATGAAAAAGAGTTTGATTATTATTATAATTTCTTTTTTTTGTCATTTTGCGTTTGCGCAGAAAATTTATGAGGATTATATAGATGGTCAAATTTATGTTAAATTTTCAAATAGACTATTAAAAGGATTTACTAAAGATAATCCTGAAAATCTAAAACTCTCTAAATTTGGAATTCTATCTAAAATTTTAAAAAAATACGCTGTATATAAAGCATCTAAACCTTATTACCATGCTAACGATGATGTTATTTTATCAAATATAATTCGATTTGATTTTAAACAAATAAAAGATGTTGATGCTTTTATTTCTGAATTAAAAAGTATTTTAGGAGTTGAATATGCGGAAAAAGTTCCGTTAATGAAAATAGATATTGCACCTAATGATTTTTCAATTTCATCTGCATCGGTTCATTTAAATCAAATTAATGCTCAAAATGCTTGGAATATTTTTAATGGAAATTCTAATATTATAGTTGCTATTGTTGATAATGCTGTGATGTGGTCTCATTCTGATTTAGTGGGAAATACTTTTACCAACAGTATTGAAGCTAACGGAACTTCAGGAATTGACGATGATGGGAATGGATATATAGATGATATTAATGGTTATGATGTTGCCGATAATGATAATAATACAATACCATCTAATAATTTAATGGATCATGGTACACACTGCGCAGGGATTGCTGGGGCTAGAAATGATAATGGATTAGGAATAGCTTCAATAGGTTGGAATATTAAAATTCTGCCAGTAAAATGCACTTCAACAAGTCTTAATTCAATTGATAATGGCTATGGTGGTATTATTTATGCTGTTAAAGCAAAAGCCAGAGTAATTTCTTGTTCTTGGGGTGGGTCTGGGTTTTCAATCACCGAACAATCGGTAATTAATTATGCTTGGAATAATGGTTGTATCGTTATTGCATCAGCAGGAAACAATTCTAATAATATACAAAATTATCCTGGAGCATATGCAAATAGTTATTGCGTAGCTAATGTAGGTCCAAATAATATAAAAGCAAATAGTTCAAGTTTTGGAACATGGGTTGATATTTGTGCACCAGGTCAAAATATTTATAGTACTATTCCGAATTCATTAACAGGAACTTACGGTTTTAAATCTGGCACCTCAATGGCTGCTCCAATGGTGGCTGGTTTAGCAGGGCTTATGCTTTCAAAATGTTCTTATATGACACAATCAGATGTATTAAATTGCATCTCAAACAATGCTGTAAATATATACACTATTGCGGCTAACTCATCTTACTCTGTTGGAAATCAATTAGGCATAGGAAGAATAGAAGCCTATCAGGCAATGCTATGTGCCGCATCATATTCTGCTGCTTTACCAATTTGTAACTTTTATTCTTTCCCCAGAAACTCTTGTCCAAATACTTTAATTAATTTTATTGATAGTTCATTGTATCAACCAACAAGTTGGGTTTGGACATTTCAAAATGGTACACCTGCAACATCAACATTATCAAACCCCTCTGTTCAATGGAATTTACCAGGAGTGTATTCAGTTTCGTTAACAGTTTCAAATGTAAACGGAAACAATAGCATCAATAAATTATCATATATTACAATAAATGGCCCCATTAGCCTTCCATTTAGCGAAGGATTTGAAACTATTCAGTTTTTACCTAACAATTGGACTGCAAATAATATATTAAATGATAATATGTATTGGGAAAGGAAAATAGGATTTGGTGCTTTTGGATCTAGCACTGCATGCGTGTGTTATGATAATTATAATTACACAACAGCAGGAACCAGAGATGAAATGAGAACGCCAAAATATATTTTTAGTAATGTAATAAATGGTTTTTTAAAATTTGATGTTGCATACGAAAGGTATGATGCCGTTAATTCAGATACATTAGAAGTAAAGCTTTCGAATAATTGTGGTGCCAACTGGACAACAATCTATTTAAAAGGAGGACTAGCTCTTGCAACCGGACCTGACAATAATAATTTATTTGTACCAAATTCAAATCAATGGAGAAGAGACAGTATAAATATTTCTTCTTTAACTAATAATCAAGGAAATGTGATGTTTAGTTTTATTAATCATGGCCAATTTGGTCAACCAATATATTTAGACAATATTAATTTAAGTTTTCCAACGCCAACATTAAGTATCAATTCTCTAACATCTTCGTGTTCAGGTGCAGCAATAACAATGACAAACTTAAGTACCTCTGCTAATAGCTATACATGGAGCTTTCCAGGAGGTAACCCATCTACATCTTCATTTACAAATCCTATAGTTACATATTCTGCTTCTGGAATTTATACCATTAATTTATTTGGAGTTAACGGAACATCTTCAGCAAGCATTTCTCGAACTATAGCCATTTCAAATACAACTCTCAATATATCTGCTAATCCTATAATGATGTGCTCTGGAAATTCAGCAACAATAAATGTCACAGGAGCTACAAGTTATTCGTGGAATACAGGTAGTTTAAATTCAAGTATTGTGGTAAGCCCAACCGTTACTTCTTCATTTTCGGTAACAGGATATACTGGTAATTGCTATGGAAATAGTGTTATTACAATTTCTATTACACAAGCACCAAGTTTAAGTATAAATGTTCAGCCATCAAATACAATTTGTTTGGGTAATACGGCTACCATATCAGCTTTAGGTAATTATACTAATTTTATTTGGACAAATTTTAATGTTAATAATTCTGTCATAGCCGTAACTCCATCAACAAATACATCTTATACAGTTTATGCTTCTGGTAATTCTGGAAATTGTAATACAAACAGTTTAGTAAGTATTCAAATAAATACAAATCCATCTAGTATTCTTAGTACCACCAATTCGTATTGCGAAAATACTTGTACAGGAATACTAAATGCAACAACAAGTTTAGGAATGGGTCCATATACTTATAGTTTAACCAACGGAAACTGCAATGTGCTGCCATGTAATAGTCTATGCACTGGTCTATATCAGATAATAACAACAGATATTAACGGTTGCAAGTCTATTAATATTTTTTCTATTGGCAATTTAAATTCTAATTGTGTTGGAATTATAAAAACTGAATTTGATTCTGAAACATTAGTAATTTATCCTAATCCTACAAAAAATGAATTGACTATTGATTATAAAATGGGCTCATATAATTATAAAATATATAGTAGCTTAGGTCAGTTATTAAGAGAAGTAATAAATAATTTTAATAAGATTAAAATTGATGTGAATGAATTTGAAAAAGGAATTTATTTTATCGAAATTGGAAATGAAAATGAAACAATTAGAAAAAAACTAATTTTAGAATAATTATTTTAATTCTGATACAAAAGAAAAATCAATTTCTTCCATGCATTTAAAATGACCCTTAGGACATTTATCAAAACCTAATTTTGAACAAGGACGACAACTAAGATTGTTATTTTCTAAAATAATATTTTGATTATTAGGTAAATAAGGCTCCATGCCGAATTGTGGAATTGTATTACCCCAAACTGATATTATTTTTTTATTAAATGCAGAAGCAACATGCATCAATCCAGTATCTGATGTTATAACCCATTCAGCTTGTTGAATTATAGAAGCGCTTTGATTAAATGAGAACTTACCACAGCCATCAATAACATTGGGTATTATTTTGATTATCTGATTCGAAATATCAACATCACCTGAGCCTCCAAGTAAAATGATGGGGTATTTTGATAATGCGCCAATTTGAATTAATTTATTTAATGGGATTTTTTTGGTAAAATATGAGCCTCCAACAACGATTACTAAAAACTTAGTAATTATATTATTAAAAAATAAATTAGAGCAATTTACTTGACTTGGTTCGTCAATAAAATAATCTAACCCCTTTTGATCAGAAAAAACACCAATATTTGAGATGGTTTTAAAGTAACGATCAACAATATGTTGTTTTGGTAAATGATGTTTATTATTTAAAATAACTGTTAAAAATTTTTTAAAATTTAACTTATTAAAAGAATAGCTTTTTGATTTTAGATGAAGTTTTAATTTATAGCTTCTTATATTTTTATGAAGATCTATTATTACATCATAATTTTCGGATTTAAGTTCTTCATAAAGTTCTGAAACATCGTTTTTAAAAGTAAATAATTTGTCGATATAAGGATTATTGATAATTATATTTTTAAATTGATCCTTAGTAACAAAATGTATTTGAGTTCCATTTAATTGTACTTTTGCACAGCGAATAATTGGTGATGTAAGAACAATATCACCTATAGAACTAAATCGAAGTATGAGAATTTTTTTTAATTTCAAAATATTAATAAAGGCTTAAACTGATTTTTATTATTTATTAAGTAAAAATAATCAAAATCAAATATAATAACCATTCACAATAAATATCTATATGATTTTAATATTTAAATAACATTACTAAATAAAGAATTTAATTAAATAAATAAATATTTAATTAAAAAATCAAAATAAATTAATTTATAGATTTTAACTAATACCTTTACTAATTTAATTTGTTTAAAGTTATAAATAAACATTATCTACTACTCCATATTCTTGTATTTATATGGGGATTTTCTCCAGTGCTAGGCCGATATATTTCTGCAAACTCATGGCAATTGGTTTGGTATAGAATTTTTATTGCATTAATAGTTATGTTTATCTATTTAAAATTTACTAAACATCAATTTAAGGTTTCATTTAAACAATTTTGGCAACTCAGTGGAATTGGAATTATTATTTTAATTCATTGGCTGGCCTTTTATCATGCAATTAAAATATCAAACATAAGCGTTACAATGGTTGCATTTAGTTCAGGAACATTGTTTAGTTCAATTATTGAACCCATATTCTATAAACGTGCTATCAGATATTATGAAGTTATTATTGGTTTAATTATTATTGCTGCGATTGGTTTAATTTTTTCAATTGAAAGAGAATTTTGGTTAGGGATTTTATTAGGGATGATTGCTGCTTTCACGTCTTCACTATTTGGTGTATTTAACGGGATATTAACTCACAAATTAAAATCTGCGATAATTAGTTTTTACGAACTAAGTGCTGCATTAATTGGATTAAGCATACTTATTATTTTAACCGGAAATCTTAATATAAATTTTTTTATTCTAGATAAAGCCTCTTTAAATGGAATTTTACTACTTAGTTTAGTTTGTACTGTTTTTCCATTTATTGCCGCCGTTGATTTATCAAAACATATTAGTCCATATACTATTACATTAACTGTAAACCTAGAAACAATTTATGGGATTATTTGGGCAATTATATTTTATAACGAAAATAAAGAAGTAAAACCGACATTTTATATTGGAGTAATAATAATTTTTATTGTTATTTTTTTAAATTCATATTTAAAGAAACGAAATGATAATAAAATTAAGAATTAAAATTTTATTAATTCTTCGTGTAATTTTTTTACTGGTAACCCCATAACATTATAAAAACTACCTTCAATTTTCTCAATGCCAATATAACCTATCCATTCCTGAACACCATAACTACCTGCCTTATCATATGGTTTATACTTTATCAAATAGTAATCTATTTCTTCATTAGTAAAATTTTTAAAATAAACCTTAGTCGAATCATAAAAAATTATTTGTTTGTTAGTACCTTTTAAACAAACCGCAGTAAACACTTCATGCATTTTTCCACTTAAAGTCTGTAACATTAGCTTCCCTTCTTCAAAATTGATAGGCTTATTAAATATTACACCTTCACACCAAACAATCGTATCAGCTGTAATTAGAAGATCTTTTTCGGTTAAAACACGATTAAATGATAACGCTTTTTTTTCAGCTAAAAAAATAGGAATTTCATGGGCTGTTAAATTAATTGGGTAATTCTCGTTAGCATTAGTAGGTTCTACAGTAAAATCAAATCCTAAACTTTTTAATAATTCGTTTCTTCGGGGAGATGAAGAGCCTAAAATTATATTAAAAAAAAAATTATTTAAATACATTTTTTAATCTTCAATTAAAATAGAAAATAAAACTATAAAACAAGCCTAAAAGCATAATTAACTTAAGGAACATACTTGATTTTTTAAATTGAACAGATTTATTAAATCTTAAAATTGATATTGATAAAAAAAATGATGGAAGAATAAGCGCAAGTATGATATAAACATTATTAATGGTGAAAAAAATACGTTGAAATTTAATAGTATTATATATGACGAAAAAAAGAAGTAATGTAGAAATATTTAAAATAAAAAAAACAATAATTTTACTTGATTGAATTCCCCAAACAATTGGCATCGTATTACAACCGGTAGCTTTATCTCCTTTAAAATCCTCAATATCTTTTATAATTTCACGAGCCATACTTATTAAAAATACAAACACTGAAAATATAGTATTAACCTTAAGGGCACTATATATAGCATGCTTACCTAATAATAAAAAATTCGGATCAGTTTTATAAAGAATAGATATTTCAAATATAAAAGGCATAATTGTAATAGCGGCAGTTAATAATGACACTACAAAATTACCTATAAATAACATTTTCTTTAGATGAGTGCTATATATCCATAGTAAAAATGCTGCAGCAAAATAAAAAATTGCTAGACGAAGGTATCCTGTTTTAAGTGCAGTGAAAGTTCCAATTAATAATCCAATTGAAGTAAATATAAGATGAAAAATAATAGCAAATCGTCTATTAATAATTTTATCAACAACAACTGTATCTGGATGATTTATTCGATCAGTTTTAACATCAAAGTAATCATTAATTATATAACCAGCTGAAGCAATTAAAACTGTACTAAAAACAATTAAATAAAATAAACCATTATTTAATTCTAATTTAATCCCATTTTGTAAAAATATTTTTTGTAAAACAAAATTTCGTAATATAATTTGAGTTAAAGCAATCATTACCAGGTTTTCTAACCTGATAAGTTTGAGGAAAGCGATAAATTTATTATTTATTAAACTCACCATTTTACAATTTCCCAATTACCTTGAACCTTTAAAACTTGTTCAATAATATCCCTTACGCATCCCTCGCCTCCTTTTAAAGGAGAAATATATTGTGAAATATTTTTAATTTCAATCGCTGCATCATTTGGACAAGCGGCTATTCCAACACGACTCATAATTTCAAAATCTGGTAAATCGTCACCCATATATATCACTTCGTCATCTTTAATCAAATGTTCAGAAAGGTAGGATTCATAACATGCTAATTTATCGTGTTGACTTATAAAAATATCAGTTATGCCAGATTTCGATAAAGCATTTTTAACTGCTAAATTATTTCCTCCACTAATAATTACTATTCGATATTTTTTTTTAACTGCTAAATGTAACGCATAGCCATCTTTTGAATTCATATTCCTTGTCATTTCACCATTTTCAAAAACTAAAACTTTTCCATCTGTTAATACGCCATCAATATCAAATATGAGAGTAGTAATTTTATTTAATCGTTGTTTAAAATTTAACATGATACTTTTTTTGTTGTTTGATAATTAGATTTGATATTAATTCATAAATATTTTTTAAATCTTCATTTTGTTCAAGAGCTTTTAAATGTTTTTTTATAACATTATAGTCTCTTCTTTTAGCAGGACCAGTTTGAGATTCTTGAGGGTTTAAATTATTTAATTTTTTAAAAGTATTTTTAATTAGAGGTAAAAATATTTTAAAATTTTGATTACTACTACTATCACTTATTAAATCTGAAGCAGCTAAAAACAGCGAATTGGTGAAATTATTTACTAAAACAGCTGCTAAATGAATTTTAATTCTCATTTTATAATCTAAATAAATTATATTTTTACTGAAGTTTTTAGTAAAAATCTCTAGAGTACTTTTATTTAAAATATTATTACTTTCTAACAAGATGGGTAAATGTTTCCAATTAATATCGTCTGCTTTTGAAAATGTTTGTAAAGGATAAAAAACACCTTTATTTACATTCTTAGTTTTTATTGCCTTTAATGGTAAGCTTCCAGAACAATGAAGAACAGTAGACGTTGAATAAATTGGTGAAATAATTTTAGATATATTTGATACATGATTGTCAGAAACACAGATGAAATAATATTTCGCATCTCGTATTAAACTTTTAAAACCAATATCTATATGACATTTTAATTTAGACTTAAATTCATTTAAATTAGGATTAGCTTGATGATTATAAATGAAAATATCAAAAAGATTTAATTTGTTTATTTGTTTCGCTATATGCCAAGCCAAGTTACCGCAACCAATTATTACGATTTTATGATTCTTTTTTAGCATATTTATACTTTAGATGATTGTAATTTTATTAATCTAGTTCGTTCGATAATAGCAATTGTTATTCCAACGGCCATGATAAAACACCCTAACCACAATATATTTATAAAAGGGAAAACATAAGCCTCCATAACGATAAAATCTCTATTATTACTTAATTTCTCACTCATTGTTACTTCAATTGTTCCTTCATCTGGATTTATTTTCCAAAATACTAGCTTTAATCCTAATTGATCAACAATAGCTTCTTTAGGAATTACTACATTACGTTGGATAATAAATTTAGGGTAAGCATAAAAAACTTTTGAATTAATATCAAGACATCTTAATACAGCAGTTACCTCAAGCAAAGAATCGTTTTTTTCATATTCTGATTTATTAATATTAGTTTTTAATGAATCTATAATAATTATTGCATTACTAGAATATATTGTATCGCCTATGTGTCCAATGTAATTTTTAGCAGTTGCGAATACATTTTTATTGGATGTAATTGTATCTATATTCAAATCAGCATAAGTAACATGAGTATAAATATCTCGATTTAAATAATGTTTTGTCGCGGGCTCTGGGGCTTTGCCCATTCGAGGATTATCTTGAACATGAGGAACTAGTGTAAAATCAAATTCAGGCTTTCCGTTTTTATTTATTTTTAAATAATTTACATTAAAATAAACATTAATACCTTCTCGTTTTTTTCCTGTATAAGTTACTAAATGTGGTCCCATTGGCAGTGTATCTCCTTGTGTTAAAAGAATACTTTTTTTATCATCAAAATCTGCTCCTAAGCCTGAAACTTTTCTTTGTGCGGTATTTTTAGAAAGAACTATTTTTTTTGAAGTAGAAATTAAAGCCCCTAATAAAATTAATGCAAAACCAATATGAGCAATGGCTGCACCGCTTTTCATTACTTTACCTTTTAATATAATTAACCAATAATCAGAATTAGATAACACTGCAAATAAACTAGAAATAAATAAACTAGCATAACTTATTAAATTCCATTTATCGTAAGCACTA
This sequence comes from Bacteroidota bacterium, assembly GCA_005787585.1. Classification (GTDB taxonomy): domain Bacteria; phylum Bacteroidota; class Bacteroidia; order B-17B0; family Aurantibacillaceae; genus Aurantibacillus. The sequence goes on along the minus strand of SYAL01000003.1, from coordinate 19,384 downwards.
GAAGAAGAAAAATTAGACATAAAATAAAGTGGAATGGTACAAGCTAGTCCGAAAATAAAAGCAATTAAAAATGAATATGATATTCTTATAATAAATTGTTTAGAGTTTGTTTTTTTATATTTTAAAAATTGAGCACAAGCAATAAGAAGCATCGTTATTATGGAAAAAGGAACCATCCAAACATTATACACTGGCACTTTTGGAGGAGCGTAATCAGTATTAAATAATTTATTTATGACTGGTAAAGAAGTAAAATATATTATAATTAAACTTGACAAAATCAAAATTAATGCGCCTAAAAACATCCAGAATTCACGCGAAAATAACTCTTCTTCCTCCTTTTCTTTTGGAAAATACAAATAATAACAGGCTGCGGTTATTATTACAGAAGATAAAATCCAAATCATTAATAATACTTTTTTGTACCCAAATACAATTCCAAATACCAGAATTAAAAAAGAAAGGATTAGATATGTAATTTTAAATAATTTATTATTAATTAATAAAGCGACTGTAATTAAAACAAATGTTAAAACGTAGATAACTAATTGTCCTGTCATACCTAAGTCAGTAAAAGCATGAACAGAGGCATTGCCTAATACTCCACTACGTGTTAAAAATGTGGAATAAAGCACTAATAAAAAACTTCCAATTGCTAAAAAATGTGTGGTAAACAATGATCCTCCTTTATTTTTATTAATTATCATAGTATGCCCAGCGGCAACCAATACTAACCACGGCACTAAAGATGAATTTTCGACCGGATCCCAAGCCCAAAACCCACCAAAACTCAATGCTTCATAGGCCCATGCACCACCCATTAAAATACCAACGCCCAATATCAAAATTCCAAAATAGGTCCAAGGCAAAGCAACAACTTGCCACATAGTATATTGCTTGTTCCATAAAGCAGCTATAGAAAAAGAAAAGGGAATAAGCGTAGAAGCAAATCCTAAAAATAAAGTAGGTGGATGAATTGTCATCCAATAATTCATTAATAAGGGATTTAATCCGCGACCATTTAACTTAGCTAAATAATCAGCATTTTGAATAAATGGCAAATTACTAAACTCTGCATGTTGTCGGAGTAGTAAAAAAGGATTACTTCCTATTTTGAAATCAAATAAATAAATTCCTAATAACATACTTGCTAAAAAAACTTGTACTAAAGAAAAAATTGTCATCACTGGAACTTCCCATAAACCGTCTCTAAGTTGTTTTTTTAAAATCAATCCTAATACAACATTCCAAAATGTCCACAATAAAAAGCTTCCTTCTTGTCCTTCCCAAAAGCATGAAAGAATAAATTTCATATCCATATCGGTATTACTATGTTGCCATACATATTGATACTCAAAAAAATGATTGAAAAGCATAAAAAATAAAGTGCCAGCAATACCAAGAACTGATATGCTATGCAAATTAAAGGCAACTCTGGCAAAATTTAAATGATTTTTATTTTTGGCCGAAATGTAAAAAAGAATACATGCCAATAACGAACTAACAAAAGATAATACAACAAAGCCATTTCCAATATGGCCTATCCACAATCTTTCTCCAACATAATCGATTGTATTCATCAAACTAGTTTATTTGAGGCTTTCCATCACTATATTTACTCGGACATTTCATTAAAATATCATTGGCATGAAAATCATCACCTTGCATTTTTCCTATTAAAACAATTTGTTCACTTTTTTCAAAATCTTGGGGCTTACTTTTATGTAAAACTACTCGTTTAACTGAACCTTTATTATCAATCATACTGAACAAAAATTCATCAGGGTTTATTTTAGGATCGTAAATCTGTGTAGCCTGTTTATCTAATTTTCCCACCACATGAAATTCTTTATCCGGACTTTTCATTGCCTCATTAAAATCAGCATAGGTGCTGGTGTTTTTTAAAGAAACTAAAATAACACCAATAGCAACTCCTATAACTAAAATCCCAAGAATATGAAACTTTTTCATTTTTATTTTTTTATCAATTACCTTTAAATTTATCTTCTAGTCGTTTTATTTTTCTTTCGAGAAATATCAAAAAAAGAACAATAGAGAAAAAAATAATAGATATTACAGAAATTACAACATATATTTTACCATCATTCCTGAATGTTTCAGCCATATTAGGCAAGTGAGCTTCTTGAGCTTTCAAAGCTATCGAACAAAGTATTAATAAAAAAATAAAAATATTTCTAATCATCTAATTTATTATTTAAAAAACTAATTCTATTTTTTATTTGAAATAACCAAAAACTAAATAATAACCATCCAACTACAGCTGGATAAAATACCATTCGCATATTACTATCTAAATCATATTTAGCAAAAGCTGGATTCCCTCCATTACCAGGATGAAGTGAGTCGGTTAAACGCGGTAAAATCATAATAAATACATTCATCATTACAAAAGCAAATACATTATATACTGCCGAAATACGTGCTCTTTTTAATTCATCATCAATCGAGAATCGTAAAATAAAATAAGCTAAATATATCAAGATACTAATGGCTACACCATTTAATTTTGGATCTTGAAATGTCCACCAAGTAGTCCAGGTAAATTTTGCCCATACCGAACCAGTTAATAATCCAGGAATACTAAAAAAAAATCCAACCACTGCAGCATTGTATGCTTTAATATCATCTGCTAGTTTATTTGTTGAAAGGCTTTTAATACTAAAAATTAATGAAACTAACATCATAAATAACATGGCAAACCAAATGGGAACGTGATAATAAACATTACGAATAGTTTCGTTTAAGATATCTAATCGCGGAACTGGGTTCAATAAACCCCATACCAAAGTGTAAAAAATTATAAAAACCGAAATTATTTTATACCAATGTTTCATAATCATTGTGACTTGAAAAAATGTATTAAAACTTGTGTATGAATTTGCTGTTTTAGACTTAAAAAAAACATAAATCCAACACTTAGTTTAATCGCGCCAAAGATAAGGAAATAATATAAATGAAAGTGCAATTGTTAATACATTTAAAGATGTTAAAATAACTAAAAATTCGAAACCTATACCTGCTAACTCTATGCCATCTATAGCTTGTTTGCTTGATTGTATAACCACTAAAATAATAGGCAATAATACCGGAAAACTTAAAATACTCATAATGGCAAAATTACCGCTTGCTTTACTTGCTATTGCACTCATTAAACTCAAAACACCAGCTAATCCTGTTGATGCTAAAATTAAAATTATAACAAATAAGCCCATGTTTTCGACTTCATTTTTAATAAAAAAAACATAAAAGAAAAAAGTAATAAAACTTAAGCAAAGCATAAAAAGCATATTATATATAATTTTAGAAATAATAAATTGCTGTGGAGTGTAATGTAAAAAATTAAATAAGGCCTGACCACCGGTTTCTTTAAAAAAACTTTTACCACTAATAGTAACTGATGTAAATAAAGTAATTACCCAAAATAAAGCATTCCAAGTTGGTTTATCTAATTTTCCCTTAAAACAAAGGGCACTTACAAAAACAGTTCCAATAATATAAACTAAAACACCTCCAATAGTAGCTTTTTGACGAAATTCTAGCAATAATTCTTTTTTAATTAAGTTTAATATCATATTAATATGTTAATGTAAAATTACTTATAATGTTATAATAAAATCAATATTATTTTTTTATTGTAAAATCAACTTATCTAGTGTATTTTCTTTATAAAAATTAGTAAATAATCTTAATTTTGTTTTATAAAATTATGGTTTTTAGCAGCATAACTTTTCTTATTTATTTTCTTCCTACTTTTTTATTGTTGTATCATCTGGTACCGCATAAATACAAAAATGGACTAATTCTAATTGCCAGTATTTATTTTTATAGTTGGGGTGGCCCGAAATTTATTTTAGTTATTCTTGGAACTACTTTTTTAGATTATTTTTTAGTAAAAGCTATGAATAATCAAAAAACACAATCAGTAAAAACTAAATTTTTAATTATTTCATTATTATTAAATTTGGGTTTACTATTTTATTTTAAATATTGTAACTTTTTTATTGATAATATTAACGCTGTATTTGGAACAAAAGTAACGTGGTTAAAGGTGGTTTTACCCATTGGAATTTCTTTTTATACTTTTGAGAGTTTAACTTACGTTTTAGATGTATATAGAGGTATTCATAAACCTCTCAAAAACTTCTGGCATTATCAAACCTACATTTTATTATTTCCAAAATTAATTGCTGGCCCAATTGTAAGATATCACGAAATTGCGGATCAAATCACTAATCGCGAAAAAAATTATACGCCATCAATTAAACTCAGTGGCTTCTTAATCTTTTGTATTGGCCTTGCTAAAAAAACAATTATTGCAAATACATTAGGGATTCAAGCCGATGCTGTATTTAAACTGACACCCGAACAAATTGATACCTTTGCCGCTTGGGTTGGTGCCTTAGCTTACTCCTTTCAAATTTATTTTGATTTTAGTGGTTATAGTGATATGGCTATAGGATTAGGTAAAATGATGGGATTTAAATTTCCAGAAAACTTTAATAATCCTTATACTTCTTCAAGCATTACCGAATTTTGGCGACGATGGCACATGACTTTAGGAACTTGGATGAAAAATTATTTATACATCCCTTTAGGTGGAAACCAAGTTAATAATTTTAAACTTTATCGTAATCTTATTTTTGTTTTTTTATTGTCGGGCTTTTGGCATGGAGCGAGTTATAATTTTATTTTATGGGGCGCATACCACGGTTTATTTTTAGTTTTAGAACGTTTATTTTTAAATAAAATTTATCATAAAATTGGTAACTGGTTCTCTGTACCAATAACCTTTATTATTGTTATCACGGGATGGGTGTTATTCCGAAATGAAAATATTAATCAAGGCTTCTATGTCATTAAACAATTATATTCATTTCAATTTTTTGATGGAAAGTTTACTTTAAACAACGACTTTCTATTCATGGCAAGCTTAGCTTTATTGTTTTCCTTTTTTACTATCACAAAAACAACTCTTTCTCTTCAAGAAAAGGTTTATGGCGAGCAATTCTCAAAATCAAACCAATGGTTAGTTGTTTCTGCTAGCGTAATATTATTTTATATTTCACTCAGTTTTATATCTGCTCTTGATTTTAACCCTTTTATTTATTTTAGATTTTAATGAATTCTAAGCAAAAAACATATTCTATTCATTTGATAGTTATTTTTATATCACTTTTTTTACCAATGATTTATTCTTTGATTAAGTATCAATCAAAAACTGATGACGCTGATATAAATTATAATAAACCTAATTTGATAGGAATTGTTATTAGCGACGAAAAACCAAAATACTCTCTAATTAATTGGATGGATGGGAGCTACCAGAAACTAAGTGAAGATTATAATAATGACCACTGGGCTTATAAAGAGATATTAGTTCGACTTAATAATCAATTTTATTATAAGGTCTTTAATCAGATAAGAGTGAACGGATTTGTAATTGGAAAAAATAACTATGTTTTTAGTGAAAGCTATATTTTTTCTGCCTTTGGCGACGATTTAATTAAAGAAAAAAAAGTTATAACACAATTACAAAAAGCTAAATTGGTTCAAGATAGTTTAAAGAGAAAGGGAATTGATTTGCTTCTTGTATACGCCCCAGGAAAAGGATCTTTTTGTAAAGAATTTATCGAAGATAAATACAAACATAATTTTCAAAATACAAACCTAAATCAATTCATTTCAAACAGCAAACGTTTAGGTTTAAATTATTTAGATTTAAATAAATATTTTGAAAAATTAAAATCTATTTCACCTCACGCTTTATTTCCAAAATATGGTCATCATTGGAGTAATTATGCAGAATGTTTAGCAGTAGACACCATTATAAAATATATGGAAAAACTTCATTCATGTGATATGCCTAATTTATTTTGGGAAAATATTGAAGTAATCGATTCTGCTCGAGGAAGAGATGCTGATGTATTAAAAAGTATGAATTTATTTTCTGTTCCTAATCAAAATATGAAATTAGCTTACCCAAAAATTCAATTTGAAGACGATAGTTTAAAAAATACTACTCGAGTATTAACTATTTCAGATAGCTATTGGTATGGGCCTGTTTATATGGGTGTCGGTCAAAATTGTTTTGCCGGTGGCCAATTTTGGTACTACTGCAACAAAGTAGTACCATCTCCTCGTCAAGGAGAAAAAGTAGAGGTTTGGGAACTTGATTTTAAAAAAGAAATTGAAAGTAATCAAATTATTATGATTCTATATTCAGATGGTAATTTACCAATGTTTGGAAATACTTTTATTGATAAGGCTTATGAATTATATACATCACCTAAAACATTTTATGAAAAAGAAGAAAAAAATAAACAAATTCAAAGCTATTCAAAACAAATAAGGGATGCCCCTATTTTATTAAAAAAAGCAACTGAAAAAAGTTTCCAATATAAAATCTCATTAGATAGCGCCATAAAACTAGATGCTATGAAAATGTCTGGTTATATTAAAAATTAAATTTATTAGAAATTAACTCACTATTCAATGAAAAAACTTATTTTAATACTAATAATTACATCTTCAATTATTTCAAAAGCAGACGAAGGAATTTGGATGCCTCAATTAATTGATGCATTAAACTTTAAAGACATGAAAAAAAATGGCTTTAAACTATCGCCTCAACAAATTTATAGTATCAATAAAGCCAGTATGAAAGACGCTGTAGCTATTTTTGGTGGAGGATGCACAGCCGAAGTGATCTCTAATAAAGGCTTAATTCTTACTAATCATCATTGCGGTTTTTCATCAATTGCAGCATTGAGTTCTGTTGAAAAAGATTATCTAAAAAATGGGTATTTTGCCATGAATGAAAAAGAAGAAATTTATTGTAAAGGACTTAATGTAACTTTTATTAAACGTATTGAAGATGTAACAAATAAAGTATATACAAATATAAAATCAAACTTTTCTGAAAAACAAAAAGATTCTACTATTCAAATAAATTGCAAGTTATTAGAAGAAAAAGCTGAAAATGGTAATCATTACGATGCTTTTATTCAACCATTTTTTTATGGCAACGAATATTATTTATTTATTACTGAAGTTTTTAAAGATATTCGATTAGTTGGTACTCCTCCTGAAAGTATTGGAAAATTTGGAGGCGAAACAGATAATTGGGTTTGGCCCCGTCATAATGCAGACTTTAGTATGTTTAGAATTTATTCTAATAAAGATAATAAACCAGCTGAATATAGTGCAGACAATTTACCCTACAATCCTCTTTACTCTTTTCCTATTTCTCTTAAAGGTGCCGAAAATGGTGATTTTACTATGGTTTATGGATTTCCTGGCAAAACACAAGAATATTTAACTTCCTATGCCGTTGATTTATTGATGAATCAACAAGATCCTATTCGAGTAAAATTACGCGAAACTCGCTTAAATATTATGGAAGTTGATATGAAAAAAAACGATACTATAAGACTAATGTATGCAAATCGATATGCCGGTATAGCAAATGGATACAAAAAGTGGAAAGGTGAAATTATTGGTCTAAAAAAATCAGATGCTGTAAATAAAAAGAAAGAATTCGAAGTCAAGTTTTTAAATTTAATCCAAAATAATCCTAATAAAAAAGAAAAATATACTAATTTGTTAAAACAATTCGAAAAAATATATTCCGACTATGCACCCTTAAGCAAACAATATGATTACTTTTCTGAGTGTTTATGGGGAATTGATGGGTTTAGAATGGCAAATAGTTTTACTAATGCTTTTAATGAATTAAAAAAGAAACAAGCGGGTAAAGAAAATAAATTTAATAGTATGCTTAATGATATTAAACCCATTTTACCTTTTAAAAATTATAATAAAGAAACAGATAAAAAATTATGTATCGCATTATTAAATATATTTATAAAGGATATAGAACCATCTCTACGCCCTTTTTATTTGGATTCATTAATTAATGTCTATAATGGTAATATATCTGAACTAACCGATTTTTTATATAATAATTCAAGCTTTGTTGATAATGGAAAAGCAGCAATTATGTTTCTGGATTTTGAAAAAAAATCAACCTTATACGAGCGCGATCCAATTTATTTACTGGCATCTTCTATTTTTCAGCACTATCAAAAAACCATTGTCCCTCAAATAAATTATTATGACCGACAAATTAAAGAATTGCAAAAAGAGTATATGCATGGGTTAAAAGAAACAATCAAAGACAAAACATTTTATCCTGATGCAAACGGTACTTTACGCGTTTCGTTTGGAAAAGTATCTGATTATAAAGGAAAAGATGGTGTTAATTTTTTACATTATACCACTATTGATGGTTTAATTGAAAAAAACAAAACTGGCCAAGAAGATTTTTACGTTAAAGAAAAATTAATTGAAATATACAATAAAAAAGATTTTGGACAATATGCAGATAAATCGGGTAAATTAAGAACTGCTTTTATTGCAAGTAATCACACTACCGGAGGAAATAGTGGCAGTCCTGTATTAAACGCTAAAGGCGAGTTAATTGGTACTAACTTTGATCGAAATTGGGAAGGCACTATGAGCGACATTATGTATAATGGAGATTTTTGCCGAAATATTAGCTTAGATATAAGATTCACACTTTGGATAGTAGATAAATATGCTGGTGCAGGCTATTTATTAAAAGAAATGAAATTAAAGAAATAACTAAAAATCAAAATAAAATATTTGCTCTGTGTTTACTTCTATTTCATTGTTAGCATAAATAATTATTGAATTATTATTAATCGTTTCACTTAAAATTTCAAAACATTTTCCGTTAAAACTACAATGTGAAATTCGTAATTTTATATCGCATTGTTTTTTTGAAGAAGCCAACTTTATTTTATCTGGCCTCAAAAATAACGTAGATTTAATTTTCAATTTCGAGCTTAAATGCAAATCTTTCTGTTTAATTCTATTATAATCTCCCAGAAGCCCAGCTAGACGACTACTTTTAGGTTTATAATATACATCCCATTTTTTTCCAATTTGTAAAATCTTTCCATTTTCTACTACTGCAATTCTATCAGCATATTTTAAAGCTTCCTCTGCAACATGAGTTATTAATATAACAGAAGTATTACCTTCTTTTACTTCTTTTACAACAAACGAAAATAATTTTTCAGTTAATAATTTATCTAAATTGCTAAAGGGCTCGTCTAATAATAGTACCTTCGGAATAATTGCCAATGCTCTAGCAATCGCAACCCTCTGCTTTTGACCACTAGATAGGTATTTAGCTTTTGTATTTTTTAAAAATTCAAGTTCGAGAAGCTTTAAAATTTTATTTGCACGCTTTTGCTTCAAATCATTCTTATAACCAATCAGTTTATCAAAAATATTTTCTTCTACCGAATGATTTTCTAAAACATAAAAATCCTGACTCACTAATTTCATATCCTCATGTCCAGGTATTAAATTAAAAGACGGCCCTAATACCTTCTTTTTATCTAAAAATACTTCTCCGGTTTCAATATCTTCCAAACCATAAACGCATTTTAATAAAGTTGTTTTACCACTCCCGCTTTTACCAACAAAACCTAAAATCTCTCCCTTGTTTAATTGAAAAGATACTTGCTGTATACCTTTAAAATAAAGTTGATCAACATAATTAAAGGATATGTTATTAACGCTTAAAATAATAAAATCTTTTTTAATTTAAGTTTATTCTGAATTATAAATTTACTAAAAATTCAATAGTATTAATCTTATCTGCAAACTCAGTAATAACAGGTTGTTGTGCATATCCAAATGGAATATGATTCTTTCCCACAATGCATTGAATATTTTCTTTATTATTATTAAGGTAACTTACAATATCTATTTCCGAATCATAATATTGAAAATAAATTACACCAACTGGAGAATGCAAATCAGAACTCTCTTTCAATATTAAAAAATTATTATCTAAAAAAGATATCGATTCTAATAAATAAATAGCACGATAATAATCGTAATTATTTCCATATTTTTTATTGTTAATCACATCTCCATATCCAATAATCGATTCAAAAAACAAATCGAATGAATAACCTTTTGGAACAAATAATTTACTTACGTTTCTGCATCCCAACCCAAAATATTGAAAAATATCTTTTCCTAAATTATTAAGATCTAGTGCGCTTTCGTCTCCTTTTAATATAGCAATTGAAGTTCGACTTTTACGAATAATATTTGGATATTTACCAAAATAATAATTTAAATGGCTAGCTGTATTATTGCTTCCTGTAGCAATAATGGCATCAAAATTACTCAACCTACCTGACGCAAACTCGATTTTAGATTCATAATCTGGATCATAATGTGTTAGTAATTTCAAAAAAAAAGGTACTAGAATATCATCATCGCTCGATAACTTTATTAATACCCTATTTCCAGTTAATAAAATACATAATAGATCGTGAAAACAAACCAATGGTATATTACCAGCACATATTAAAGCAATTGTTTTGGGTTCTTTTTCTTTATATTCAGAAATAAATAAAACTAATGAGCGTTCGTCAAAAAAAATGCTCAAATTAATTATGGCTTCTTTAATATTAACAGGGGTAAACCAATTATTATGAAGATGAGAAACCTCAATTATTTTATCTAAACCTTCATGTAATTTAATTTCGCTAATAAACTGTTTGTTCGAAACATGTCGATTTATAAACAAACCTAATTGAACAAAAGCACTAATTCTTTGTTTTAAATTCATAAATTTTGGTTGTATATTGTGCTTCACAATACAATTACCAAAACTAAGTAAAAAAATGGCAATTAAAATAACTGAAGAATGTATTAATTGTGGGGCTTGTGAACCAGAATGTCCCAATAATGCTATTTATGAAGGTGGTGCCGAATGGCGTTTTGCGGATGGTAGTGGCGTAAAAGGTTTATATAAAGGCAGAAATAGTGGCATAGAAGTAGATGCTAACGATCCCCAAACTCCAAAAAGTATGGATGTTTATTTTATTGTAAGTGACAAATGTACGGAATGCGTTGGTTTTCATAACGAACCTCAATGTGCAGCAGTCTGTCCTGTGGATTGCTGCATAAAAGACGAAAATCAAATTGAAAACGAAGAACAATTATTAGCTAAAAAAACATCCTTGCATTTATAATTCGTCTTTTAAAAAATTATTAAATTTCTTTTATTTGATTTCGTTTTTATAACTACACTTTCAAAAAGTTAAGTTTAGTTTTGTTAAATTAATTCTAAATATTTAAAATATTTAAGTTTTACTTTTCCAATATTATTTTCCCTAATTAAGGTCTATAAAATTTTTCAAAAACATGCAAAAATCAACTTATTAAAAAATAAAAACATCAGTTTCACTCATTAAAATACCTTTTTCACTCATTGAAATAGGCTTTTCACTCATTTTTATAAAAAATAATGTAACTGATTACCAAGCACTTACTTATGATGTAAACGTTATTTGACATTTTGGCGAAACCTTACTGGTTTAATTTGATTATAAGTTATGTAATCAATTAAAACTCAGAAATTATGGCAATCAACTTGAATTTTCATCAGAGTAACGAACAGTTACAAGAGGAATTATTAATAATTGAAGCTGCTAAAACTAATCCAAACCAATTTGCGCCATTGTATACTAAATACTACGAGCAAATATTTAATTATATTTATAATCGTATGGCTAGTAAAGATGTGGCTTTTGATATTACTTCTCAGGTATTTTTAAAAGCTATGACTAATCTTAACAAATATATTTATATGGGCTTACCTTTCTCAAGTTGGTTATTTCGTATTGCTCACAACGAATTAATGCAAGTTTTTAGAACTAATAAAACTCATCGCATGGTTAATGCAGATATTGGCGATCTTCATTTTATTTGCGAAGAAACTAATGAATTGTTTTTTGAGGAATACATCCCCATAATTAAAAAATTAATTCTAAAACTAAAATCTACTGATCTTCAATTAGTTGAAATGCGTTTTTTTGAAAAACGCCCTTATAAAGAAATCGCCGAAATATTAAATATTACTGAGGTTAATGCCAAAGTAAAAATGTTTCGAATTTTAGAAAAATTAAAAATTGAATTATCAAAATATAAAACTTCTTATGAAAATAGAGTTTAAATTAAATCGTCAAAAAATCACTCAAGCTGAACTTAAAAAAAATCAAAATTTTGATGATTTAGTTCGACAGTTAAAAAATCAGAAAATGAAAAAAGATAAAGGCAACGAAAGATGTAAAATTTTAAAAATTGAAACAGTAAGTTAATTTTTTTTAAGAACCAATTCAGCACTAAAATTAACGTGAATAATCTCAGCTATTTTTTGATATAATATGGTTGGTATTAAAATTTTATGGTCAGCAACTTTAATATCAAATTTTGATTCCATAATTATTTTTTCATCTCTTACTTCAATTTTACCAGCAACGGTTCTGAATAATGATACTCCATGCAAATCAAGATTTCCAGATATTGTTACATCGTATTTTCCGTTCTTAGTATAATCTAAAACCTCATTTAATTTTCCAGAAAAAGTTACCGATGGATACTTCTCACTTTCAACATAATTTTCATTGTAATGAGTTTGCATTAAACCTGATTTAAAATTAAAATCGGTTTGAGATGCCTTAATTACAAACATTCCATTTTTAGAATTGAAAACAGGTTTTGTGTTTGTGTTAGTCGCATCTATATCTTCTAGTGGTGTCCTGCTAAAAAAAGAAATGTTACATTTTTGTCCGATATATATTTGAGCGCTAAATAAAAATGGCATGCCAAATAAAAATAAACTAATAATTTTTTTTATACTATTTTTCATTTTTGTAAACTAAATCCTCTAGAAATGTTAAAACCTAATCTTACCCCTAAATTTAACCAACTAGTTCTGGTATATATAAAATATTCATTTTCAGTTAAGCCAAAAGAATTTGTTAAATGAACCTGAAATACATGTCCTCCAGTTTCTAAATCGTATCCGATTGCAAAACTATCGTAATATGAATTACTGCTATATTTATTAATTCGATAACCATACTCTAAAGTAATTGCTTGACGGGGAGTGATTTTATAACGCCCCACAATTCCCGCTATTAAAACAGTATTATCATCAGTCAAATTATCAACTAAATTAAAATGAACTATGTTAGCACTTAACTGAATAGATAAATTAGAATTGAATTTACGAGCCACCATTATTTGGTTACAATATGATATACGATCTACATTTAATTGATATTTATTAAAGCTACTTATCTGAGCTATTTCAAAAGTATGATATGCCCCTGAAAAAAGTGTAAGGCTAATTGGCATTGAATAATCAGTAGTTTGCCTTATAAGTTGATATTTTATGAAACCATCAACAATTTTTTTTGAAGAAGTTCTTCCTAAGCCAAACATAAAACGGCCATCGTGACTATATTCTAATGCTAAACGGATATTTGCTCCACCATCAATTCCCCATGCATTATATGCGCCTGAATTAATATCTCCAAAACGATGTGAAATTCTAAAATCCAAACTGCGGCGATTTAAAACTTCAGTTGTATGAAAATTAACTAATCGTGTTGTTTTAAATGTTGAAATAGTAAATTCTTTTTTTTGAAGCGGCTCAACCATTTTTAATAAATCTTCAGGATTATCTTGTGCTTTTAATAAGACTGAAATTAAAAAACAAAAAAATATAAAATAAATTATTCTCATTTAATTATTATTTAATTATTTTGATATCCTTCATTTACCCATTTTTTTATAGCTATTAAATCACAATCATTTAATTTACTTTTACCCTTTGGCATCGGATCAAAATTAATTAATTGGAATACACTTCCAATTAAACGATTGTTTGGGATAATTGATTTTTTAACTCCTTCATAATCTGACAAATCAAATCCACCTCCAGAATTATTAGAATTGTGACATCCAATACACCATGTTTTTAATAATGGTTGAATTCGTTTCGAAAAGGAAATATTTGTAGTATCGCATTCATAACCTCCACAATCAATTGTATTTTTGGCACCAATATGAATCCAATATTTAATATAATCTAGTTCTTTAGTCGTTAGAGGAGTATTTGGTGCAGGAGGCATATTTGGATTTTTTCCATTACACTCTGTGTAAACATCACTTAATAACGGATAATGTGGCTTTACTTTTTTTAATATTCCCTCATAGGTTGTAAAATCACCGCCAATTGCTTTTTGACCACTTATACTAGAATGACATCCACTTGTTGTACATTTAGAAATAAAAATAGGTAAAATATCTTTGTTAAAACAAATATTAGGAACAACTTTGTTACTTGAACATTGAAAAAAAATCAAAAAATAATTTACAAAAAATAAACATAAAAAAATAAATTTTAACTTCATCTTATTTTGAATTTTTTTTTCAAATTTAATAAATATCACAATATATTAAGCTATACAATATCAAAATTAAAATAATTTGTGCATAATTTTTTTCAAATAACTAATGGCTTGGTAAAGCAAAAAAAATAAATTACTTGAAGATAAAATCACAATTCTTTTTATGAAAGGTTTTAGTTAAATTTACAGCAACTATTTGCAATAAATGAAAATATATTTAGATAACGCTGCTGCAACAAAACTTGATGAAGATGTATTAAATGCGATGATGCCATTATTTACTGAAAATTATGGTAACCCTTCTTCTATACATGGTTATGGCAGAAAAACAAGATCTGCTATTGAAATTGCCAGAAAAAGTGTTGCAAAACTATTAAATGTTTCACCAGCTGAAATATTTTTTACTTCAGGCGGAACAGAAGCCGACAATATGGCTATTTGTCAAACAATAGATACTTATAAAATTAGCCATGTAATTTCAAGTCAAATCGAACACCATGCCGTTGAGCATACAATTAAAATTCTTGAAAAAGCAGGTAAAATAAAAGCAAGCTGGGTTTCTAATGACAAAAAAGGGAATATTAATTTAGATCATTTAGAAGAACTATTAAAAAATAACTCTCGTAGCCTTGTCTCTCTGATGCACGCAAATAACGAAATAGGAACTCTTTTGCCTATAAATGAAGTAGGCGAATTATGCGAAAAATATGACGCGATTTTCTTCAGTGATACTGTTCAAACAATGGGACATTATCCGCTTAATTTAAAAGAAACTAAAGTTCATTTTGTTACCTGTGCTGCTCATAAATTTCATGGGCCAAAAGGAGTTGGATTTTTATATGTTAACCATCGATTTAAAATTACTCCTTTTATTAATGGCGGAGCTCAAGAAAGAAATATGCGTGGAGGTACAGAAAATGTTCCAGGAATTGTTGGATTGGCAAAGGCTTTAGAAACTTGCTATTCAGAAATGAATTTACATCAAAAACTTATAATGGAATTAAAAGATTATATGCGCGAACAAATTACTATCCAAATTCCGGGTATCGAATTTAATGGCGAAACTTCCCACGATAAATCATTGTACACCGTTTTAAACTGCAGGTTTCCTCATCACCCAGATGCAGAAATGGTTTTATTTAATTTAGATATTGCTGGCATAGCAGCTAGTGGTGGAAGCGCCTGTAGCAGTGGTAGTAATCAAGGTAGTCATGTTTTAAGGGGTTTAGGAATCGATATGACAAAAGCATCGGTTAGGTTCAGTTTTTGTAAATACAATACAAAAAAAGAAATAGATACTGTGATAGGAGTATTAAAAAAAATTTTTACTAAAAAATAAATTAAAATTATGGTAGATATTCAAACAATATTAGACTCCTCAAAAACTGGAATGGAAAAAACCATCGCTCATTTAGAAGTTGAATTACAAAAAGTTCGTGCTGGAAAAGCAAGTCCGAGTATGTTAGAAAATATTATGGTAGATTATTATGGTAGTAAGGTGCCTTTAAGTAACACTGCAAACATTAATTCACAAGATTCTCGAACTTTAATTATTCAACCTTGGGAAAAAAGTATGTTAACTCCTATTGAAAAAGCAATTCAAGCTGCTAATCTCGGATTTAACCCTCAAAATGATGGGATTATTATTCGTATAGTAGTTCCTGCATTGACTGAAGAACGACGAAAACAATTAGTTAAAACAGCGAAAGGATTTGGTGAAGATGCCAAAGTAGGAATTCGTTCATTAAGAAAAGAAGCTATGGAGTATATAAAAAAATTACAAAAAAATGGCTTACCAGCAGATATGGCAAAAGATGGCGAAAATAAAATTCAAAATTTAACCGACGCCAACGTTTTAAAAGTTGACAAACATATTGAACAAAAAGAAAAAGAAATTATGACTATTTAATTAATTATCTTAATAAAAAAACCCGGCCATTAAGTCGGGTTTTTTGTTAATTAAAATTAAGTATGAGATTTATTTTTAAAATTGAACTTGAAATTTAAGCTATATATAGTTTTAGAAATCGCAATAATTTAATTAACCGAAAGAATTAAGCTAACTTTACGTCAACGGCGTTTAATCCTTTTTTTCCTTCCTGAATTTCAAAAACAACTTCGTCGTTCTCTCGAATTTCTTCTTTAATTCCAGATACATGAACAAATACTTCTTTTCCAGAACCTTCAACTTTGATAAAACCAAAGCCTTTTGCTTGATTGAAAAACTTAACTGTGCCTTTTTCCATTTTAATTTATTTTTATTATTTCCCTTTTTAAATTATTTATTAAAACATAAGCTGAGAAAAAGGGGATGACTCAACTTTATTTTTATCACTTATGTATTAAGCTTAAATCAAATTTAAAATATTTAATCGGATTTTACAAATATTCAATTAACTATATGATTATCATATATTTAAATATAATAAAATACGAAAAATAATTGAGTTATACTTAATTATATAAAATTATAATGCTCAAGTTTAATGCTTATTTTCTTTTCCAGAATAAATTTTGTGACTAAAAACATAAATAATTAAACAAAATTTTATTGAATAATTTGCTGAAATATTTTTTTATTAAATTAATTATTAATAAATTTGATTAATATAATAATTGTTGCTTATTCTTGCTTCAATTTATCAAAAAAAATTATAATCAAAAAAAATTAATATCCTTCATCAAAGTTCTAAGTAATTTAATTAAGCATTAAACCGTTTTATTAATACAAATTAAATAATTAAATAAATAATGACTGATTCAGGTGATTTAAAAAACCAAAAAGGACAGGGAACTCAAAAAGAAAAACGTCCGCGTAAAGTTAAATTGGATCTTATTAACGAAGAACCGAAACAAGTCCTTTCTATTGAATTAACTGAGTTAGAAACAGTCTCTGTGGCTGAAGAAATAACTATTAAACCCACCGTTATTCAACCAACTATTTTTACAGATGAATTAACTGAAATTAATACAATCGACTCTGAATCTGAAGCAAGTGCAATTCAAGGAATGCCTGCTGAAGAATCTGAAACCGAACCTCAAAAAAAGCCTGAAAAAATATATTACAATTTTGATAACATTGTATTTGTTACAGGAGTATTAGAAATTATGCCTGATGGTTATGGTTTTTTAAGAAGTTCTGATTACGATTATTTAAATTCGCCCGATGATGTATATGTATCTCAATCGCAAATAAAATTATTTGGTTTAAAACCTGGTGATGTTGTAAAAGGCGGAGTTAGACCACCGAAAGAAGGTGAAAAATATTTCCCTTTAATTAAAGTAGATCAAATAAATGGTCGAGATCCATCTTTTGTTCGTGATCGTGTTATTTTTGATTACTTAACTCCTTTATTTCCTTTTGAAAAAATTAAATTAACCGGTCATCCTCAAGAAAACATGAGTACCCGTGTTATGGATTTATTTTCTCCTATTGGTAAAGGTCAGCGAGGACTTATTGTTGCTCAACCAAAAACTGGTAAAACTGTGCTTTTAAAAGATGTTGCAAATGCCATTGCTTTTAATCATCCTGAAATTTATTTAATAATTCTATTGATAGATGAACGACCAGAAGAGGTTACAGATATGGCACGAAGTGTTAAAGCTGAAGTTATATCAAGTACTTTTGACGAGCCCGCTGAAAAACACGTAAAAATTGCCAATATTGTTTTGGAAAAAGCAAAACGAATGGTTGAATGCGGGCACGATGTGGTAATTTTATTAGATAGTATTACTCGATTAGCTCGTGCTTATAATACTGTATCACCTGCCAGCGGAAAAGTACTAACAGGTGGAGTTGATGCAAATGCCTTACATAAACCTAAGCGTTTTTTTGGTGCTGCCCGTAAAGTAGAAAATGGATGTTCATTGACTATACTTGCTACATCCTTAACTGAAACTGGTTCAAAAATGGATGAAGTAATTTTTGAAGAATTTAAAGGAACAGGTAATATGGAATTACAATTAGATAGAAAATTATCTAATCGTAGAATTTACCCAGCTATAGATTTATTGGCCTCTTCTACCCGTCGCGATGATTTATTATTAGATAAAGAAACATTAACTCGACTTTGGGTATTGAGAAAACATTTAGGTGATATGAATCCTCAAGAAGCGATGGAATTTTTATTAGATAGATTACGTCGCTGCCAAACTAACGAAGAATTTCTAATAAGTATGAATGGATAAAAAAAATGAATAAAAAAGCCTTATTGTATGGTTTAATTTATAGCATAACTTTTATCTCAATCAAACTAACCGTTTTATTAGGCGGATATTCTCTCAATAATTTTGGTTATTATTTCTCTAATATTAGTTGTGTTTTGTTAATCATTCCTTTTTATTTTATTGCATTAAAACATATTCGTGATAAGGATTATAAAGGTGTGATTAGTGGGAAAGAATCTATTCGACTACTGCTGTCAATTTTTGGGGTCAGCGCAATAATTACAGGGATTTATAATTTCATTGAATTTGAATACTTTGGTAAAAATCTAGCTATAAATTACTATAATAGTGAGAAATTTTTAATTTATTTAAAAAATCAAAGTAAAATAAAAGTCGAGGATTATGTTAAAATTATTGCTGAGCAAATAGATAACGCTTCTTCATTTAAATCCACAACTAGTAAATTATTCTCAGCAATTTTAATAAGCACTAGTTCGGCATTTATAGTGGCTTCAATTATGAAACGAAATTCAAAATGATACACTAAAAAACATTTTTATTCCGTCACAATAATTTTTTGTTTCACTTTCAAATTATCTTTTTTTCCAATTAAAAAATAAATACCATTTGATAATTCAGAAATATTAATTTTACGATTATTTGCTTCTGATAATTTTATCAATCTTACAAATTGGCCTAATTCATTTATTAATTCAAGATTAATATTTACCTGAGATATAATTGTAAACTCTCCTTGATTTGGGTTAGGATAAATTTTTATTCCGTTTTCTTTACTTATTTCTGAAATCCCTGTGCATGTATTTACTTTTATTTGTACTGTTGCGGTTCCTTTACATCCATTGGCATCTGTTCCTGTTACACTG
>SYAL01000008.1 GCA_005787585.1 Bacteroidota bacterium | reverse complement strand
GTAATGGTGTTTATTTTATTGTAAGTGATAAAGTAAATTTAAAAATAAATCAAAAAATAATTATTAATAAGTAGAATTTTAATTTTATAAATTTAAAAGGGGCCTAATAGTCCCTTTTTAAACGTGGTTTTATTTCAATAATAATTTGACGAGTAATCCGTTGTATATTTGTGAACTTGAAAGTTTTAATTAATATATTTTTTATTGGTTTAATTGTTTTTTTTATTTCTACATTTTTTTCTTGTAAAAAAGATAGTTTACTTACAGATGCAAGTGCTAAAGTTGAATTTTCTCAGGACTCCATCTTATTTGATACAGTTTTTACAGGTATTGGTTCGGCAACAAAAAATATTAGAGTAAGGAATAAAAACAACCAAAAAATCAAAATCACTTCGATTGAACTTAAAGGAGGATATAATTCTAGCTTTAAAATAAATGTTGATGGAGTTTCTGGTGTAAGTTTTAAAGACATTGAAATCGCAGCTAATGATAGTTTGTATATTTTCATACAAGTAAATGTTAATCCCATTAATATCAACTCACCATTGATAATTAGTGATTTAATTTTATTTTATGTTAATAGTAATTTACAAGAGTTACATTTGGAGGCATGGGGACAAGATGCATGGTATCATTACCCCACAAATGCTATAAAATTTAAGGATGGAACTTATTTTCCGTATTCGTTAATAAGTAAAGATACTTTGGTTGATACTATTTGGAAAAAAGATAAGCCTCATGTGATTTATGGTTATTTAGTTGTAGACGAACATCAAAAACTAAAAATAGAAGCAGGGGTTCAAGTATATATGAATTATAAAGCTGGTTTATGGGTTTATGAAGGAGGCCAATTAAAAGTATTGGGAGAAAAAGGAAATGAAGTTGTTTTTCAGGGTGCACGAAGAGAAAAAGATTATGCAGATGAACCCGGACAATGGGATAGGATTTGGATAAATGAAGGAAGTTTAAATAATGAAATTAATTATGCGATAATTAAAAATGCATATATAGGAATTCAAGCTGAATTATTAGGTAATCAGTATTATGTTCCAAAGCATTTAAAAATTACAAATACCAAAATTCAAAATATGAGTAAATGGGGTATTTATGGTTTAGGCTTTAATATTTATGGTGGAAATAATGTAATTACTAATTGTCAAGAAAGTAGTTTAAATATTGTTTTAGGGGGTAATTATACTTTTATACATTGTACTTTTTCAAATTTTTGGACAAAAGATAAGATAAGAGATAAATCTACTATAAGTATCTCAAATTATTTTGAGAATAAAATTTTTCCCTTGGATTCAGCTTATTTTGGAAATTGTATTGTTGATGGAAAATTATCAAATGAAATAAATATTGATTTAAAATCTGGATTAAACGGAACTATAAATATTAATCCCACATATAAATTTAGTAATTGTTGGATAAAATCAAATGCAGATTTAAGTGATGTAAGTAAATATTTTAATTGCAAAAAAGAGAGTACTTCGCTAAAATATATAGATGAGGGCGCCTATAATTTTGAGCCTAAAAAAGACGAACTAAAAATTAGAGGATTTAACGGTATTGCTGCAATAATTGATGCTCAAAAGTTTTTATATGACATTAATAAAGTGTCTAGAAATTTATCAATTTCTAATAATAGCATCACTATAGGCGCCTACGAATCAAATTGATGTTAAAAAATATTATTTTATTGTAAACTGGTTTATTTCATCTTAAATTTGTGTAAAATTTTAAATGAAATTAATTTCTGAGTCTCAGCACAAACAAATTATTTACTGGCTTTTATCGGGTTGTTTTTTAGTTTATGTTATGGTATTGGTAGGAGGTTTAACTCGGCTAACCCATTCTGGCTTATCTATAACAGATTGGTCTTTTATGGGAACAATACCGCCTTTAAATGAAGATATGTGGAAAGTTCGTTTTGAGAAGTATCAACTGAGTCCGGAATTTGAAAAAGTGAATTCAAAAATGAGTTTGCAAGAATTTAAACCAATTTTTTTATGGGAATACATTCATCGAATGATAGGAAGATTAATTATGTATGTTTTTGCAATTGGTTTTATTTATTTTATTTTAAAAAAGAAAATTTCCAAAAATATGTGGCCTCGATTTGGTTTATTGTTTTTAATGGGTGCTATGCAGGCGGTTATTGGATGGTGGATGGTGTATAGCGGGTTACAACAAAAGCCTGCGGTAAGTCATTATCGTTTAGCTACGCATTTAATGAGCGCCTTTACTCTATTTGCTTTTACATTTTGGTTTGCTTTAGGTTTAATATATCCAAAAGATGGGGTAGAGGAAAATGATGGAAAAAAAATAAAAAAAATATCAGTTTTATTTTTTGTAGTATTAATAATTCAGATTATTTACGGTGCATTTACTGCAGGTTATGTTGATGGAAATGCTTCAAAAATTAGACCTGGACATATTTTTAATACTTGGCCAAAAATGGGAGAAAATTGGTTTCCAGAGCAAATAACTATGAAAAATACTTTTTTTGAAAATATTCTTGAAAATCCAAGCGGTATTCAATTTATTCACAGAATTATGGCGGTATTAATAGTTGTATGTATTTGTTTAATTTGGTATAAATCAAATAAATTAAAATTGAGTAAACAACAGCAACTAGGCATAACACTATTAATTTATGGTGTTACATTTCAATTTATTTTAGGAGTTCTTACTTTATTATATCACGTGCCTTTAATTTTAGGAGCGCTACATCAAAGTGCCGCTTTTTTTCTATTTTTAAGTTGTATATACTTATTATTTCATTTATTTAATAAAAAACATAGTAATAGTGAGCGATTCAATTAATAACGATTCAAATTCATCTGAAATTTATTTTCCATCAAAACCAGTTTTGGTTGAAAATGATCAAAATGTATTATTACGTTCTTTAATTAGTTTGCTTATTTATGGCTTATTTTTTTATTTTTTATTTGATAAAAATATTGCATACATAGCTACCATCTTATTGGTAATTATTGTTCATGAAATGGGACATTTTTTATTTATGAAAATATTTAATTACAGTAATGTGAAGATTTTTATTATTCCTTTATTAGGTGCTTTTACAAGTGGAAAAAAACAAAACACTTCACAATGGCAGTTATCTGTTATTATTTTAGCAGGTCCTTTGCCAGGAATAATTATTGGCTGTATTTTATATTGGTTTAATCGAGATATTCAAAATGAGACTTTTAAAATGTTATGTAATTCATTTTTGATAATTAATCTTTTAAATTGTTTGCCATTTCACCCCTTAGATGGTGGTAGGTTAATTGAGACTTTATTTTTTAAAGAAAATCACTTAATAAGATTAGTATTTGGTATAATTTCTATTATTGCTTTATTATTTTTATTTATTGCCCTTAAGAGTTTTTTATTAATATTTATCCCTGTTTTAATTGGTATTGAATTATATAATGAAAATAAATACCAAAAAATAAGAGAATATTTAAAAAAAGAAAAAATCAATTATTTTTCTGATTATGAAAATTTAGAAAATAAAGATTATTGGTTAATTAGAGATTGTTTATTATTTTCTTTTCCAAAAAAATATAATGGTACAGAGCCTGGGGTTTATAAATATAGTTTTGCAGAGCCAATAATTTTAAAACAAGTAAATTCAGTTTTGCAGGTTAATCTTAAATTTGATATGAATTTATTTAAACGTTTGCTTTTGTTATTATTTTATATTTTTATTTTGGTCGCACCAATTATAATGTTGGTATTTAAATCAAATGTTTTAGTTATTTGATTTTATATCTCAAACCAAGGTATAGCATTCTTCCATAAATTGGGCCCCAAACCATACTTGCATCAAAATATTTATTAAAAGGTGTGTCACTTGCTACAATTGGATTTATTTGTTTGTAATTTAATAAATTTTCTACGCCTATATAAATGTTAAAAGTATTTGAATAAATTTTTGTATTGTAAGTAATCTGTGATAAAATATTGAAAAAATTTAGTGAGTAATTTGATTTTTTAAATTCTACAGGATTATTTTCTGTGCTAGGGAGACGCTTTTCTCCGTTAAATTGACTTGTAAAATCAAATAACCAATGATTATTTTTCGTTTCATAACTAAAATTAATAAATGCTCTATGCATTGATATCATAGGTTTCTGTAATATACCAGATTTAAAATTAACTTTTGTATCAACAAAACGATAGGCTGATTTTATAAATAATCTTTTTCGAGGTTCTATATTAAATTCAAATTGAAAAGTATTTGAATAAGATTGACCTTTTAAATTAAAAATTATTACTTGCTGAGCATTATAATCTAAATCTGTTATAACTTGATTAATAAAATCTGTTCGATAAATATCAATTGTTACATAAGCCTCTCTATAATTAATTTTAAATTTTTTTGTGTAATTTATACCATAATTCCAAGCGGATTCTGGTTTTAAACCATAAGGTAACTTTGAATCAGTTGATTCGATTATCCAATCTCTTGATGAAGCCATTAAATAAGAATTATCGGTAAAAATGGAGGATGTTCTTAAAGCTTTACCAGCGCTTAATCTTAAGATACTTGTTGGTTTAAAAGCATATCTTAAATGAATACGGGGCGTATAAAATAAGCCGTAATAATTATGATAATCGGCTCTTATTCCGGCTATAAAATTAAATTTTTCTTTTTGATTATATGTATATTCTACAAATGTTCCTAGTACCTTTTCGTATCTATTATATTTTGAAATATTATAAGTTTCTCTAACTTCGTCATCTAAATAACTTACACCAAGTTTAAAGCTATTATCAGTGGTATTAATAATTCCTTGAAATATATAGTTTAAATAAAATGTTTTTTGATTCCCACTGTATTTTGTATTTCCGAAAAAGTTATTTTGTTCATGATTTAAATATGAGGTTTGAAGCCCCATACTTGTACCTGGTTTCTTTTTAAATATAAAACCTGTTTTGCTGTATAATTCCCATTTTTCATTTTCAACACCTATTTTATAAAGTTTATTTTTATTTAAATTAGTTGGGTTAAATTCTAAAAACTGTCCGCCAGAATGAGAATCTTTTAAGTATCCTCCACCAAATTGAGCTTCAAATCCAACTGGGTTTGAATATTCGTATTTATTCATAAAATTATACTGACTTCCAATTGGAATATCTGCAAAGTCATCTTTATTAAGATCCTGTGCCAATGGATTTAAACCAACGTGAGATAATATTCCAACAGAAAAATTTTTATTTAATTCTCGAGATAAATTCAAATTGTATTCATTTCTCGCATTTTCATTAAAATAAGTATTAAAATTTAATTTGTCTGAATTTTCAGGATTTTGTAATTCTGTGTTAATCTGACCAGTAAAACTTTCATATCCATTTATGACAGATCCAGCACCTTTACTTAGTTGTATAGATTGAATCCAAGCACCCGGAATAAAAGACAGACCATAGTTATTAGCTAAACCTCTTAAGTAGGGCATATTTTCTTTTGTGATTAGAGCATATTGGCCTGCTAAACCTAACATTTGAATTTGTTTAGTACCAGTAATCGCATCTGCAAAATTAACATCTACACTGGGATTTGTTTCAAAACTTTCAGATAAATTACAACATGCAGCTTTCATTAACGAGCGCTCATTTAATAATTCTACTTTTATTGGATTTAGATAGGAAATTTCTGTTCCACTCGAATAGTATAATACTTCAACTTCTTCTAAATCTATACCAGACTTTAAAATTATTAATAAAAATTTACTAGTATCAGTTATATTTATTTTTTGAGTTTCAAAACCAATTGATTGAACAATTAAGATTTTTGAGTTATTTGAATTAGTTATTGAAAAATCACCGAATTGATTACTTGTAGTATAATTAATGCTATTACTCCATGTTATAGTTGCGCCCGCAACTATACTTGTATCTTTTATTTTTGATACTTCAATAATTTTTCCATTAATTTGAGCCTCAGATATTATTGATAGAGATACAATTAAATACGTGATTATGAGTTTAATCGGATACATATTTATTTATTCTCACATTTTTTATCGCGATATTTACAACAGGACGGCAATCTATTGTAGTATTTGTCAAGGCTTTTATAATTAGGCGTATCATGACCACTTTCAGCAATAACTTTTTCAATTTTGTCAATAGTTATTTTATTTGATAAATAAGTGATGGTTAAAATTTGATTAACCTCATTCCAAATTGCATATTTTACTCCTTTTATATCTGTTGCATTTTCTATACGATCTTTGCATTCTTCACAATTTCCTTTTACGATAATGGTCATGGTTTTTATGGCTTTATCTTGAGCAAAATTGTTGGTAGAGTAAATAATTGAAATAATAATAATAATAATTTTCATAATAAATAGTTTAAAATAATTAATTAGTAATAAGGCGCTTATGCCAAAATATATCAATTATTTAATGCTAAATTAAAAGTACAGAAGTAGAAACAATTAAACTATATTGTAGTTTAGGAGGAGGAAATTTATTTTGTAGTATCATAGCATAATTAAAATTGATATTTTTTATGCAGTAGTAATTATATTTTATATAAAGAAAATGGCTATTTATTTTTAAAAACGAATCGTAATTGAATTGATTTAAAGTAAAATTAGGATTGTTTTTTATGATGTAATTTTCGTCTTTGCAACAATCATCATTAGAGGAGGAATCCTCATCTTCATCGCAACAACCAGCACCTTTAATTACATAGTTTATGTTTTCTAATTGCCCTCCACAATAATGAAGGAATACTGGTACACCCATTATCGTAATAAGATAAGCGCCAATTAGTAACGAAAAAATATATTTTTTTAGTATATTAATATGACAAATATCGTATTTTTTTTTGATAATTAATTTAAAAAAAATAAATTTAGAGTGTTGTAGTACAATTATTTTTTCTCTTTAGCAATAGTAATATAAACTGCAAAATGATCACTATATCCTGCAGTATATGATCCTCCGCTGTATGTTCTAAACGGATAGCCTTTAAAATTACCAAAATCACTTTTTAAAAAGGGTTTGTTAAATATTCGAACGGCATAATATTGCCAAGTTTCATATTTTTTTGGTATCCAAGCAGCATTTAAGATTATTTGATCAAATAAATTCCAACTGTCTTGCCAAGCTAATGATCCAATCCCATCTTGGTAAGGCTTTTCCATGGGGTTAAAATATTCATCATCTTTGGCCGAATAAATATCGCCATAGGTTCTAATAATTTTTTTTACACATTCGTTTATTGGGTCGTCATTTAAATCACCCATAATTATAACTTTAGTTTTTGGATCAATTAATGAAACGCTATCAGCAATATGACGAGCCATTTTTGCCGCAGCATTTCTATTTACTCGGCTTAGCATTTCGCCGCCTCTTCTCGATGGCCAATGATTAACTAAAACGCATAAAGGTTCTCCAACAAATGAACCACTTATCACCAAAATATCTCTTGTTTTGTGTGAAGAGTCGGTAACTAAAGTTACATGGTAACTCACAGCTTTTTTTACTTTAAAATAATTTGGATTATAAATAAAAGAGGGATCAACTCCTCGAGCATCAGGGCCTTCGATATGAACTAATTGATAATTTCTTTTTTTTAGTTTGGGCGAGTTAATTAAATCCTGAACTACGCTTTTGTTTTCTATTTCGCAAAGTCCTAATATGGATAAACCATCTGGATTGATATCAGTAGCCATTTGACTAATCACTTCGGCAAGATGATCTATTTTTGTCCAATATCGTTTTCCATTCCAAGCATTAGTTCCGGCAGGAGTAAATTCCTCATCGTTTTTCCATTGATCATTTAATGTGTCGTACAAGTTTTCTACATTCCAAAATCCAATCGAAGAAATGTAATAGTTTTTATTTTTTTCAAATTGTTGTGACCAAGTTAAAAATGTAATTAAAAAAAAATGAAATGATAATAAAAATTTAGATTTCATAGTTTTTGAAATTTAAAATATAAATTAACAACATTTTTTTTAATAATTATGTAGTGATACTTTTTATATTTATTTTTCAATAATTTATTAACACTCTGTTTGAAATAATTTATTGTTAAAGAAATTGAATTTTATTAATTTCGGTTCTATTATTTTTGAAAAAATTAATCCTGAATTTTTATTAATTAATAAATAATATTTATACTCAGATTTGAAAAATTAGATTTAATATTTATTTATGATTAAAAAAATTTATTTCTCAATTTTATTTTTATTTTGTTATACTGTTTTTTCTCAAACAGATTCTATACAAGTAAAAGAAGATCAAAATGATAC
This sequence comes from Bacteroidota bacterium, assembly GCA_005787585.1. Classification (GTDB taxonomy): domain Bacteria; phylum Bacteroidota; class Bacteroidia; order B-17B0; family Aurantibacillaceae; genus Aurantibacillus. The sequence goes on along the minus strand of SYAL01000008.1, from coordinate 21,436 downwards.
TTCAAGTTCTAATTTTAATATCCCTATTTTTAGTACTACTGGAGCTGATGCGGAATCGGATATTGATCAGCAGGATATTTCATCTTTACTACAATCTAGTAGGGATGTTTTTATTCAATTTTCTAGTTTTCAATTTGGTGCAGCCAGGTACAGAATAAGAGGTTATTCTGCCGAAAACCAACAAGTTATGATAAATGGTGTAAATGTAAATAATTTAGAAACTGGATTTAGTTCTTGGAGTAGTTGGGGAGGCTTAAACGACGTAACTCGTTATACTGAAAACCGATTTGGAAATGTGAGCAACCGTTATGGATTTTCTGGCATAGGAGGATACACCAATATTGATTCTAAAGCATCTTCTTTTAAAAGAGGTACTCGTATTTCTTATGTTAATGCAAATAGATCTTTTGCTAATAGATTTATGGTTACTCATTCAACTGGTATGTTGCAAAATGGATGGGCTTTAACCTTATCAGCTTCTAGTCGGTATGGTGATCAGGTTTATATACCTGGGACATATTTTAATGCTAATGCTTTTTATTTATCAGTTGATAAAAAAATTAATGATAAACATTTATTTAGTTTTACCGGTTTTGTTGCCCCAATAGAGCAAGGCAGATCTGGTGCTGCTCAATCAGAAGTATTTCAATTAACTAATGATAATTTTTATAATAGTTTTTGGGGTTATCAAAATGGTAAAATTAGAAACTCATCTGTTAGTAAAACAGAACGGCCAATGTTTTTAATGTCTCATATTTTTAAACCATCTTCAGAATCTCAATTAGTAAGCACTTTGTTTTATACTTTTGGTAAATCCAGTTTAAGTTCTTTAAATTGGAATAATGTGAGTAATCCCCGACCAGATTATTATCGTTATTTACCTAGTTACAGCTATCAAAACGGAGATACCGCTAATGGTGATAGATATAAATTAAGTTGGCAAAAGGATGTTAATACAAGTCAAATTAATTGGGATAGGATGATTGCAGTAAATCAGGCAAATTTATATACATTACCTTCACAATTAGGTAATTCAATTAATACAATACAAACAAGAGCACGTTATATTTTAGAGGATAGAATCGAAGATTTAAAAAACATAGGATTTAATACAGTTTATAATAAACGAATTGAATCTTTATTTTTAAGTGCAGGAATTAATGCAAATCTTTTTAGCAATAGAAAGTATAAAGAGATGGTCGATTTACTTGGAGCTAGCTATTGGCTAGACTATGATCAATTTGCTCAAAACTTAGGTGTTGACCCAATTTATCAGCAAAATAATATTGAATCACCTGATAAAAAAATAGTTAAAGGGGATAGGTTTGGATATGATTATATTATCAATGTTAATAGAATTGAAGCTTGGTCTCAATTAGAATATACTTTAAAAAATATAGATATATATGCTGGACTAAGTCTTTCTAATAATGTAATTTGGAGAGAGGGGTTTCTTCAAAACGGAAAATTTCCTTCCACAAGCAAAGGGTTAAGTGAAAAGCTTAATTTTTTTAATTATGGATTTAAAGGAGGATTTACATATAAAATATCTGGCAGACATTTTTTTACAGCTAATAGCAGTATGCTTTCCAGAACGCCAGAAGTAAATAATCTGTTTACATCACCTCGTGTAAGAAATGATTTGATAAGTGGGGTTTCAAACGAACTAGTCACATCAACAGATATTAATTACTCTGCAAAATTTCCTGGTTTTAAATTGCGGTTAACGTATTATTTTACTCAAATAAATAATCAAACTTGGGTTCGTTCTTATTTTGACGATACTTATAATAATAATGTTAATTTGATTATGAAATCACTAAACCAGCAGAACCAAGGAATAGAAATTGGATTAGAAAAAACTATTTTTACATCACATTTACTTCAATTTTGTCTTGGTTATGGAGAATTTATTTATACTAATCGTCCAACATTAGAGGCTTGGCAGGATAATAATGCAGTTTCATTATATAATAATAGAAAGGCATATCTCACAAATTTTAGAGTAGGAGGTTCACCCCAATCTGTGCTTGGTTTTGGTTATAAGTATACAGCCAAAAAATATTGGTATGCAGGTGCTTATTTAAATTACTTTGATCAAATTTATATTGAAGCAAATCCTAATCGAAGAACTGAAGAATCGCTTTCTAATTATTTAATTAATGAGAAAGAACAGTATACTAAAATTATAAATCAAGAGCGGTTGCCAGCTTATTTTGTCTTAAATGCCAATGCTGGAAAATCATTTAGACTTCTCAAAAAATATATGTTAAATATTAGTTTAAACGTTAATAATATTTTAAATAATAATTCTAGTATCACAAGTGGATACGAACAATTAAGATTCTTAAATACAAATATCGAAAAGTTTGCCAATAAATATTATTACATGACAGGTACCACTTATATGGGCACAATTAACTTTACTTTTTAAATTAGATACTTATGAAAAATAATTATTTTAAATCAATCTTAATTTTAACTACAATATTACTTTTTTCTTCATGTAAAAAAGAATTTGATAATCCACCAGTAAAAGAAATTACATCTGGTAGCTTCATTAATATAGCGAATATAAAAGCTAAATACTCTGGTAATATAAATTATAAATTTAAAGCAGATAGTAATTTATATTGTGTGGTTATTGCGGATGAATTAAATGGGAATTTATACAAAGATATTTATGTTAAAGATATTACAGGCGCCTTACATATAAAATTAGTTAGCGGTGGTGGTATTTTTATTGGGGATAGTATTCGCATAAATTTAAAAGGCGTTATTTTAAACGAATACAATAAATTAATTCAACTAGACTCGGTTGATTCTGAAAAAAGTATTGTTAAATTGGCTAGTGGATATAATCCTCAGCCAGTATCAATGACAATTAATCAAATAAATGCAAATACTGCTGCTACAAATTCAGTTCAATCTAAATTAGTTAAAATTGATAATGTTGAGTTTTTATCTGTTGATCAAAATCAACCTTATGCAGATGCCATTGGTAAGGGATCTTTAAATCGAATAATTAAATCTTGTAACGGACAAACGCTAACTGTTCGTACTAGTGGATATTCAAATTTCGCAAGCTATTTAACGCCATCTGGAAATGGAAGTATTATAGGCATCGTAAGTCAATACAATATTACTATGCAATTAATATTAAGAAATAATAATGAGGTCGTAATGAAAGGGTCTTTGTGTGCATCAGGTCCTCCAACCCCAACCACTTCTGGAACATATTTATCCAAGAATTTTGATGATAATAGTATAACAAGTGGCGGTTGGACTTCACAAAATGTGACGGGGGCAATATCATGGACAACTAGTTCTTTTGGTGGAAGATCATTTGCTAAGATTTCAAATTATGTATCTACCACTTCGGTTAATATTGCTTGTGAAAGTTGGTTAATTTCGCCACCAATTAGTTTAAGTACTTCAACTAATCCAATTTTGTCTTTTCAAAATGCTTATAAATATTCTGGTTCGCCTCTCGAGGTATATGTGTCAACTAATTATAATAGTGGATTACCATCATCCGCAACATGGGTTCCATTAACATTTAACTTATCTGCTGGAAACTTTGTTTTTATAAATTCGGGTAATATTTCTTTAAATAATTATAAAAATTCAAATACTCGAATAGCATTCAAATATGTTGGCTCTGCAATCGATGGATCTACATGGGAAATAGATGATATTTTGGTAAAAGAGAATTAGTTACTTACTGCTTATCTTCTTTTTCGGTTGTAATTTTATCATTAATTGACCAGTTTGACTTGCTTTTGATTAAATTTTTTTTTCATTATTTGTTTTTCAGTGTTTTAAAACTTGGTTTAATTTTGAAAAATAAACCCAAATAGGATCTCTGCTAATTGGTAAAGCGCTAATTAAAATTTCTTCTTTTTTAATTGGATGTATAAATTGTAATAAGTAACTATGAAGATGAATAAATCCTCCTTCGTTTGTTCTATCAAAACCGTATTTTAAGTCGCCTTTTATAGGAGAGCTAATTGCTGATAATTGGCAGCGAATTTGATGATGACGACCGGTTAAAAGCTTAATTTTTAGTAAATGATAATTATCTGATGAGCCAATTACTTCATATTCTAACTCTGCTTTTGTCGTATTTTTATTTGGCATATTAAATGCTTTAGATACATTAGTTTTTTCGTTTTTTATCAAATAATGAACTAACGTATCTTTTTTTTTAGGTGGCTTATTTTTTACAACTGCTAAATAACTTTTTTGGATTGTTTTTTCTCTGAAAAGTTCGTTAAATCGAGATAATGCTTTACTTGTTTTTGCAAAAATAATCAACCCACTTACAGGCCTATCCAATCGATGAATTACACCACAAAATACGTTTCCTGGTTTTAAATCACGTTGTTTAATGTAGTTTTTTATTTTTTCGCTTAGCGGTAAATCTCCCGTTTTATCACCTTGAACTATTTCGGAAGGTAATTTATTTATAATAATTATATGATTATCTTCATAAACAATTTGATTAGTCCATATGGAGGTTTTATTAATAGAATCGTTCATTGAAAAATTATCTAATTCCGATTTTAGTAGTTTTTTTATTTGGTTTAAATATAATATTAAGTTTGAATTCAATTCCTTTAGATGGCGATAAAGCAGGAGATTGTATTAAATAACCGTAATTATTGATTAAAAAATAGTGTTCTGTACCAATTACATTATACACTTCCTTTGCTGTTTTTGTAATTGATTTTTCGTTATTATACCATATTTGCCAGTCAAATTTTGGATTTGATTTTAAATAATTTTTATAGTCGGCTAGACTATCATCTAAACAAATACTCAAAAAAACTATTTTTACACCATATTTCTTTTTAAGATTTAATATTTTTGACATTTCTTTTAAACTTTCTATATTTTTTGTAGAAAAGAAATTTATATATACCCATTTCCCTTTAAAATTATCTAAACTTCCAATAGCGCCATTTTGACTTCGAGCCGAAAACATTGGAGCTAAAGAACCCGCTTGCATTTTGTTAAAGTATGCAAGCATATGATCGGTTATGGCTTTATGCTCATTATTTTTTGTTTCTAAGTTTAATTGAGTTATAATATTTTTAATAGCGTCGGCATCGAAAGATGATGAAAAATAAAAATCCCATAAATTATTTATTATTACTAATTCTCTTAAACTATCATTTTTTAAGTATTTATCATTTTTTAAGTAATTATTTAAAAGAGTATAGTTTGATTTAATGTTTATAATATTGTAAAGTGATTCTCCCTCTTTAGATGAGGCAATGTCATTTAAAAATCCTTTAAAGCAGCTATTAAAAAACTGCATATACTCTTGGTGGTTATATTGAATGGGTTTATTAATAATATAATTTTGAATTAAATAATTTTCACCTCTAGATAAACTTGAATTAATAGAAGCAACAGAATAATTGATAAAGCTTTTAAAATATTGATTTTTATTTTTATTAAGCTTAATATCATATATTTTTTTTAAGGAATCGGTTAATTTAAACATCTGAGTTCTTGATATAAATTTTTTATTTTTTGGAATAAATAAATTATTATAAATACTATCATAATCAAAAATCATCATATTTAGTTCTGTAGTATCAGCTCCAACAATACTTATATTTACTGGTAATTCAGCTCCATTTTGATAATCAACACTTTTATTTAATTCTGGTATAATCACTCCGTATACAAAATTTGGTTCAACATAAAGTTTAGTAATTACTTGATTTATTTTTAAGGTAACAGATTTTGTTAAATCAGTATGAAACGATAATTCAAAATAACCATTTACATCAATAGTATCTTGATTTTCTTTTTGTTTGGTACCAGTTATATAATCAATAGTACTGAATAATTCAATTATTTTTCCAGCATATGATTCGTGGGCTTTACCTTTAATTAAAGTATTTTGGGCATTACTCAAAGAAATGGATGCAAATATTAAAAAATATGTAAAAAATGATTTTATGATTGAATTTAAATTTAAAATATAAATTAGTTCTCGATTTTAGCAATTGAAAACATGTCCTTATAATTTATCGAAATTTCATTAAAAATTTTATCTCCTTGAGCAATATTTGCATAATAATAATCAAAGCCAATCTTTTTTGGTGAAATAAATATCTCATCAATTGAAACATTATAATTTACAGTTGTTTGATGATTATTTTTAGCTAAAATCATTTCATTTAAATTATATTTGCATTTTTGTAAGCAACTATATATTCCTTTAAATCCTCCTACATGAATGGCATAGCTATTTTTTATTTGTTGAATTGGAGATTTATAATCACCCTCTAGTTTAAAAAAGATATATCCGCTGTTCCATTCCCAAAACATATTATTTGATATGGCTAGCGCTCCAGTTTGAGAACCGCTTACATTTCTTAAACTATCTACACCTATCAAAAATTCAATATTATTGTAATTACCTTCAGGTAAATTAGAAAAACTAAAACTATTAACCCCATCTAAATGCTTAATTAGATGATAGCTTTCAGTTTCATTAAAAATATAACCATCTTCTCTTATCAATTTTATATTTGAAATATAATAATTAAATTTTGAAATATTAAATGTATCATTACTTGTATTATAAATTTTTTGATTTTCATTTAATAAAGGCAATCCATTGGCAACTGCGTTAAATTTAAAATTTATAACCGGAGATACTGTATTATCTTCTACTGTATTATCTTTTTTGCAGTTTGTAAATAAACTAAATGTAATACCAATTAAAACTAAAAACTTAATATTTTTCATAGGTCTAATTTACTAAAATTATTAGGCATTTATTATGATTATTATTTAACTGGATCATATCCACTTCCGCCCCAAGGATGACAGCGTGCAATCCTTTTTATACTTAACCACGACCCTTTTATTCCGCCATATTTATTTATGGCATCTGTTGCATATTGACTGCATGATGGAGTATATCTACAGGAATTTGGCAGCATCGGTCTTATAACGTACTGATAAAACTTAATTAAAATTAAAGCTGGTTTTTTTAACACGATATTCATTTCAAACTTACAAAAAAAATTATTGTAATACAATTAAGATGTTTTGTTATTTCAATTTTTCAATTCAATGTTGATTTGTATTTTATTGAGTATAATTTTATGATTTGTAATATTGTGGGTTATTCTTTTTAAAGTAAATTTGTTTTTTATTTCAAACCTATGGGTACTTTTAACGAACTCAATCTTTCAAAACCTCTTTTAAAAGCTCTAGCTGACATTGGTTTTGAAAATCCTACAACTATTCAAGAAAAAGCATATCCCGTAATCATGTCTGGTAAGGATGCTGTTGGAATTGCCCAAACTGGTACCGGAAAAACATTAGCATATTTATTGCCCATTTTACGACAATTAACCTATTCCGAATTACGTCATCCACGAGTTTTAATTATTGTTCCTACGCGTGAGTTAGTTGTTCAAGTTGTTTCTGAAATTGAAAAATTAACAGTTTACCTTAGTCTTCGTGTTTTTGGAGTTTATGGGGCTTCGAATATCAATACTCAAAAACAAAAAGTTTATGATGGTTTAGATATCTTAGTGGCTACACCAGGACGTTTAATAGATTTAACTTTGAGTAGGACTTTACAATTTAGTGCTGTTAAAAAATTAGTGATTGATGAGGTAGACGAAATGTTAAACTTGGGCTTTAGAGCACAGTTACTTAAGATTTTAGAAATTTTACCATTAAAAAGACAAAATATAATGTTTTCGGCTACTCTAAATGAGGATGTTGAATTAATGATTGAAAAATATTTTAATCTACCTGAGTATATTGAAGTAATTACTCGTGGAACTCCTCTCGAAAAAATTATTCAACAAGCTTTTTTTGTACCTAATTTTTATACTAAAGTTAATTTATTAAAGTGGTTATTAACAAATGAAATAGATTTTACTAAAGTTTTGCTTTTTGTAAATAATAAAAAGATAGCAGACGATTTAGAAAAAGAATTATCAGAATTTGAGACAGAAATAGGCGTTATTCATTCAAATAAATCACAACCCAATCGTTTTGCTTCGGTAAATCAATTTCAAACAGGTGAGGTTCGTTTGTTAATTGCTACAGATGTTATAGCACGAGGATTGGATTTGAAAGACGTTACTCATGTAATTAATTTTGATATTCCTAAAGATGCAAACGCTTATACTCATAGAATTGGAAGAACAGGACGAGCAGATAAAACAGGAATAGCTATAAGTTTTATTAGCCCTAAAGATAAAGAAGTTCATAATCAAATTGAATTGATGATGAATAAAAAAATTAATATTATTAAATTATCTAAACTTATAAAAATATCTGATCAATTAACATCAGATGAAATTCCAGTTGTAAGAGATAAAAATTTAAAGAAAGCAAAAAAAATCAGTCTTCCCACAGGCGCTTTTCATCAAAAAAAAGATAAAAATAAAAAGGTTCAATTAGGCGGTAAGCGACGTCAAGAAAAACAAAGAAGAGCAATGATTAAAAGTATTCAAAAACGTAAATAAATTTTTGTAATTTTTTTTCTCTATTAATTTTTTGATGATACTTTTTTAATCGCTACTTTTTTTGTTGTTTTAGCTTTTTTAGTTGTTTTTTTAGTTGCAATCTTTTTTACAACAGCTTTTTTAATTCCTTTATTAGCTTTTTTAGCGCTACCTTTTTTATCAAATGCTTTAGGTACCTGAGTTACAATCATTTTCTTTACTTCATCAAGCGAGAGTGAAGATAGTTCTTCTATTGAAAATTTACCTCCTGGGCCACCACGCAATAATTTTAAAACTAGTTTTCCAAATTTAATAATAGGACCCCATCTAGCATTTTCGATCGAAATTTTTTCTTCAGGCCAATGTTGAATATATCTATTAGCTTCTTTATCTAATTTTTTCTCTATTAATTCATTAATATTAGCCTGAGATAAATTTTCAAAGTCATAGGCACGAGGTACGTTAATAAATAGGTTGTCGTATTTTATAAAAGGACCAAATCGACCTTTTCCTTTAGTTACAGGTTTATTGTTAAATTGGCCAACTGGTGAATCTATTAATTCTTTTTCTTTAATTATTTCAATTGCTTTTTCCATATCAATAGACAGTGGGTCTATGGTTCGAGGTATTGAAATAAATGCGTCATCTAATTTAATATAAGGGCCAAATCTTCCAACTGATACAACAACTTCTTTACCAAGATATGTTCCTAAATTTAAAGGCAATTTAAATAAATCTAAAGCTTCTTCAAGTGTAATTGTTTCAATGCTTTGTGTTTTTCTTAAACTAGCAAAACGAGGTTTTTCATCTGAATCTTCAATTGTTTCGCCTATTTGTGCTAAGGGCCCAAATTTACCAACTCTCACTATTAACGGTTTTCCGCTTAAAGGGTCAATCCCTAATTTTTTTTCGCCGCTCGCACGTTCGCTATTTTCTGAGGTGGTTTCTACAGTCTTGTGAAAAGGTTTATAAAACTCTTTAATCATTTTTTGCCAGTCTAAATTTCCATCAGCAATTTCGTCAAATTCTTCTTCAACTTTAGCTGTAAAATTATAATCTAAAATAGTAGGAAAGTATTTTAATAAAAAATCGTTAACAACCATTCCAATATCTGTTGGAAATAATTTTGATTTTTCTGCCCCAGTATTTTCTGTTTTAATCGATTTAGTGATATTATGTTTTACTAAAGTTAAATTTAAAAATTCTCGAACCGTTCCCTCTTTATCAGTTTTTTCTACATAATTACGTTTTTGAACAGTGCTAATAGTTGGGGCGTATGTAGAAGGCCTTCCAATACCAAGTTCTTCTAATTTTTTTACTAAACTTGCTTCTGTATATCTAGCGGGATGATGATTAAATCTTTGTGTAGCAGTAATTTCTTGACTTTTTATTATCTCGCCTACCTTCATGGGAGGTAGCATCGATTTATTTTCCTCATCAGAATTTTCATCATCAGTACCCTCCATATAAACCTTTAAAAAACCATCAAATTTTAAAACTTCACCTTGCGCTAAAAATAATTCGGTTGCTGCACTAACTTTTACTTTTGCAGTTGTTTTTTCTAATTCAGCTTCACTCATTTGCGAAGCGATAGTTCGTTTCCAAATTAAATCATATAAACGTTGTTCATTTCTTTCCCCCTCAATTTCAGAGCTATCAATATAAGAAGGTCGAATTGCTTCATGTGCTTCTTGAGCCCCCTTACTTTTATTTTTATATTTTCGTGGAGAAAAATAATTTGCACCGTAATTTTGGTTTATTGCTTTTTTAGCCTGATCCATTGCTGTTTTTGATAAATTAACTGAGTCGGTTCTCATATAAGTTATCTTTCCAGCTTCGTATAATCTCTGAGCTACTTGCATGGTTTGCGCAACCGAAAATCCTAATTTACGGGCAGCTTCTTGTTGTAAAGTTGATGTTGTAAATGGTGGTGAAGGATAGCGTTTTACTGGTTTAGTTTCTAAACTTTCGATTGTGAAAGAAGATAATTTACATTTTTCTAGAAAAGATTGTGCTTCGGTTTCTGATGAATAACGTTTATCTAATTCCGCTTTTAAAATACCATTTCCTATTTCGAATAAGGCTGAAATTTTAAAAGCTGAGGAAGAAACAAATTTTTGAATCTCACGTTCTCGTTCTACAATTAATCTTACTGCAACCGATTGAACCCTTCCAGCAGATAAACTTGGTCTAATTTTTTTCCATAATATTGGAGATAATTCAAATCCAACTAATCTGTCTAAAACACGGCGAGCTTGCTGAGCGTTAACTAAATTAATATCAATTTCTCTTGGATTTTCAATAGCATTTAAGATTGCTGTCTTGGTTATTTCATGAAAAACAATTCTTCTGGTATTTTTTTTTGTTAAATCCAAAGTTTCGAATAAATGCCAACTAATGGCCTCTCCCTCTCGATCCTCATCTGAAGCTAACCATACCATATCTGCCGATTTAGATAATTTTTTTAATTCAGCAATTACTTTTTCTTTTTCAGGCTGAACTTCGTAGTTAGGTTTAAAGTTATTTTCAATATCAATACCAAACCCTTTTTTTACTAAATCTCTAATGTGACCAAAACTAGATTTAACAGTAAAATCTTTTCCCAAAAATCCTTCAATGGTTTTTGCTTTGGCGGGGGACTCAACAATTACTAAATTTTTAGCCATTTACAATTTTAGATCTATTTAATTAGTGAAATTTTATTTTTTAGTTGCGCAAAGAAAAAAAAATAATCACACAATTTCTGAAAAATTAAAAAAAATCTATAACAATCGAATGTTATTAGCCTTTAAAATGTTAAAAATATGTCAAATTGACATAAAACTCTTAAATTTGTATTAATTAAATTGAAATGAATCATAAAATAATAGACGAGAGTATTCAAGGACAAGTTTTAAAATTTGAAACAAAAAACACGACTGGAAAAAAAATATTTTTAGAGAGTTATGGTTGTCAAATGAATTTTAGCGATAGTGAAATAGTGGCTTCTATTTTAACAGAAAAAGGATTTAGAATGATTCAAAATTTTGAAGAAGCAGACCTTATATTTTTAAATACCTGCGCAATAAGAGAAAACGCAGAATTGCGTGTTAGAAATCGTTTGAATGATTTTAAAAGGGTTAAGAAAAAAAACCCAAAATTATTAGTTGGAGTTTTAGGTTGTATGGCTGAGCGGTTAAAATCTCAATTTTTAGAACAAGAAAAATTAGTTGATATTGTTGTTGGACCAGATTCATACAGAGATTTACCGCATTTAATAGAGGAAGCCGAAGGCGGACATAAAGCGATAAATGTAATTTTAAGTAAAGAAGAAACATATGCTGATTTGAGCCCTTTAAGATTAGGTAGTAATGGAGTTAGTGCTTTTATTAGTATTATGCGTGGATGTGATAATATGTGTAGCTTTTGTGTGGTGCCATTTACTAGAGGCCGAGAGAGAAGTAGAGACCCTGAAAGTATAATTTCTGAAGCAAGAGATGTGTATAATAATGGCTATAAAGAAGTTATCTTACTTGGTCAAAATGTTGACAGTTATTTATGGAGTGGAGGTGGCTTAAAGAAAGAAAATTTAAGTAATGAGCAACAAGCTGCGGCAACAAATTTCGCACAATTATTAGAAAAAGTTGCTTTAATAAGTCCTAATCTGAGGGTTCGTTTTTCTACTTCACATCCAAAAGATATGACTGACGATGTATTGTATATGGTTGCAAAATATCAAAATATTTGCAATTATATTCATTTACCTGTTCAGAGTGGGAGTAGTAGAATTTTAGAAATGATGAATAGAGGATATACTCGAGAATGGTATTTAGATAGAATGGCTGCTATTAACCGAATTATTCCAAATTGTGGAATTAGTACAGATATCATTACTGGTTTTTGTTCTGAAACAGAGGAAGATCATCAGCAAACAATTAGTTTAATGAAAGAGATAAAATATGATTATGCTTATATGTTTTCATACAGCGAAAGACCAAAAACATTAGCTGAAAGAAAATATAAGGATGATGTAGCTGAGGATATTAAAAAACTAAGATTAGCAGAAATTATAGAATTACAACGTATCAACAGCGGTAAAAAAACATTGTTAGGGCTAGGTACAGTTCATGAAGTTTTAGTAGAAGGTTTTTCAAAAAAATCTAATGAAATGCTGATGGGGAGAAACCCACAAAATACGGTTATTGTTTTTCCTAAACAAAATTATAAAAAAGGAGATTATGTTAATGTATTGGCAACAACATGTACCACAAGTACATTAATTGGCGAGCCAGTATAAAATGGTTTAGTTATTTTAGAAAAGATAAATTTTAGTTAAAAAAATGAATGTACAAGAATTAAAACAAAAATTTGGAATTATAGGAAATAACCCACTTTTAGAAAGAGCTATAGATATATCGTGGCAAGTGGCGCCAACTGATTTAAATGTAGTAATAAATGGAGAAAGTGGTACAGGTAAAGAAGTATTTCCTCAAATTATTCATCAAAACAGTGCTCGAAAACATGGGCCATACATTGCAGTAAATTGTGGGGCTATTCCGGAAGGAACCATAGATAGTGAATTGTTTGGACATGAGAAAGGTTCGTTTACTGGAGCCACCGAGGCACGTAAAGGTTATTTTGAAGTTGCAAATGGCGGAACAATTTTTTTGGATGAAGTAGGGGAATTGCCTTTGGCTACCCAAGCCAGATTATTGAGAGTTTTAGAAACAGGAGATTTTATTAAAGTTGGAAGTAGTAAAGTTTTAAAAACCGATGTAAGAGTTGTAGCGGCTACAAATATAAATTTTTATCAAGCCCTTGAAAAAGAAAAATTTAGACCTGATTTATATTACCGATTAAATACAGTGCCAATTATTTTACCTCCTCTAAGAGATCGTAAAGAAGACATTCATTTATTATTTAGAAAATTTGTAAATGATTTTTCTGCAAAATATCGTATGCCTGTTTTAAGACTTTCTGCTGATGCCGAGCAGATTTTAATTAATTATTATTGGCCAGGCAACGTTCGGCAGTTAAAAAATATTGCTGAGCAAATTTCTATTCTTGAAAAAAATAAAGAAGTAAATGCAGATGCTTTATTAAAATATTTACCTCAATACAATTCTAATAACGTTCCATCGCTTCATAAAAATGATAATTTTAATTCTGGTCAAAGTTTTGATAATAATGATAGAGAAATTATTTTTAAAGTATTACGAGACAATCGAGCAGAAATAAACGATTTGAAAAAAATAGTTTATGATTTAGTTGCAGCTAAATCAGGTAGAACAAATAATAGTAATAACGAAGGTTTGCAGGTAATTAATAGAATTTATAATTCTGATCATGAAGAATTAAATCAAAATGGTTCAGGTTTAAAAATTCATTCGCCAATTATTCAAAATAACCCTACTTCTTCTCAAGTTATTGAAGTAGAAGAAACTTTATCGCTTCAAGAAAAAGAAATTGATATGATAAAAAAAGCATTAAGAAAATATAAAGGAAAAAGAAAAAATGCCTCTAAAGAACTTGGTATTAGCGAAAGAACTTTATATCGTAAAATAAATGAATATTCAATTGAAGAGTAATCTTGCATAAAATTTTAAAATATAGTTTTATTTCTTTATTGATGATTTTTTCCTCGTGTAAACCTCATTTATCGCTCAGCGGAGCTTCTATACCAATAGAAGCTAAAACTATAAGTGTTGGTTTTTTTATCAATAATACTAGTTTGGGTGCTCCAAGTTTATCGCAGCGTTTTTCTGAAAAATTACGTGATGTAGTTTCACAACAAACTAATTTAGCTTTGTTAAAACAAAATGGTGATTTACAATTTGAAGGTTATATTGCAGATTATAATGTGATGCCAATTGCAATTTTGAGTACAGATGTTGCTGGTCAAAATAGAATGACGATTACTGTGAATGTAAAATATATTAATAAATTTGATCAGACTAAAAATTTCGAACAAGCATTTACTCGTTTTGCTGATTTTAAGAGTTCAGAAAATGTATCAATAAAAGAACCAGAATTAGTGATTGAAATATATAGACAACTATCAGAAGATATTTTTAATAGAGCGTTTAATAATTGGTAATTATGCAAGCTAACGAATTTATAAATTATATTAAAAACCCCAATTCATTACAAAAGAACAGTGTTAAAGATTTACAAAAGCTAGTAAACGATTTTCCTTATTTTCAATCAGCCCATCTTTTATTAAGTTTGGCTTCAAAAAAATGGGATGCTTCGGTATACCAAAAAAATTTAAAAAAAACAGCTATTATAGTAACTAATAGATCAAATTTATTCAATCTAATACAACAGTTTGAATTATCTAATTCTACTATTGATTTTTCTTTTAATCAAAAATCAGTTATAGAAGATGCTTTAAAATCTGAATATTTTAATAAAGAATTAAATATATTAAAGGCAACCGAATTAGTAATACAAAATAGTGACTCTGATTCATCTAAAAAAGAATTTCAACAAAATTCTAAACTAAACGCTGAAGAAATTCTCGAAAACGAAATTGCTAATCAGGTAGTAAATGCATTTGTAGAAAAAGAAATATTAAATTTACCCAAAACACAACTTTCATTTAAACAAAATAAAGAACCAGAAACTTTTTCTGATTGGCTCAGATTAATAAAATCCTCCAACCATCAATTTTCTGATAAAAATAATATAGGCTTAAATACCTTAAATTCTGACAATATAAATACAAGCCCCTCAAAGAATAATATAGTTAGTCAAGAAAAAGCATTAAATAAAAAACTTAAAAATCTAGCATTAATTGATAAAATTATTGAGAATAGTCCGGGACAGATAAGGATTAAAGATGATCAAAAGTTTTATTCGCCAGAACTAAATGCTAAAGAGAGTTTACTAGAAAACGAGCATCTTGTTAGCGAAACTTTAGCAAAAATATATGCTTTGCAAGGTAGTGTAAATAAGGCAGTTAGGGCTTATGAGATATTAAGTTTGAAATTCCCACAAAAAAGTGCTTACTTTGCATCCTTAATTCAAAAATTAAAAAATAATTAATAAAAATATATTAAAATGATCTTCTCAATTTTAACAATTATAGTTTGTGTTTTGTTGATTTTAGTTATATTAGTTCAAAACTCAAAAGGTGGTGGAATTCAAAGTCAATTTGGTGCTGCTACTCAAATAATGGGGGTGAAACGTGGTACTGAATTTATCGAAAAAGCAACTTGGGGTTTAGCCATAGCTTTAATTTTATTAAGTGTAATAATGACTCCAAAATCGAGTATGATTTCTGGATCTTCAGATGACGAGAATGGTTCTATAGCCAAGAGAAAAGCTCAGAGTGCAGTTTCTATTCCTCAACAATCTATTCCCCAACAATCGAATGTTCAGCAAAATGCTCCATCTGTTCAGCCTGAATCTTCTCCAAAACCAACTAAATAAATTTAAATTTTTATTATTTCTGTTAAACCATCTAATTTTTTTGGGTGGTTTTTTTGTTTTGATACCTTTACATAAAATTAATTATGCAAGTATTTAAATTTGGTGGAGTTTCGGTTAAAGATGCTAATTCTATAAAGAATGTTGCAGATATTTTAAATAATAAAGCCAATGAGCCTACTCTTGTTGTAATATCAGCAATGGGAAAAATGACTAATAAACTTGAAGAATTAGTTAATGCATATTTCTACAAATCAAGTGATTCATTATTAATTTTTCAGGAAATAAAAGAGTATCATTTTAATATTATAAATCATTTATTTATAAATAAAAATAAGTCAATATTTAACGAAATAGAAAATGTTTTTCTTGAGATTCTATGGGCAATAGAAGAGGAGCCTTCCAATTCTTATAATTTTTATTATGATCAAATTGTATCTCAGGGTGAAATATTAAGTACCAAAATTATTTCTGCTTATTTAAACGAAATAATTTTACTTAATATATGGATAGATGCTCGAGACATTATTCAAACAGATAATTCTTATCGTGAAGCTAATGTAGATTATTTATTAAGTAAGGATTTAACTTTTGCTCAAATCATTCCGTTATTTAATCAATATAAAATAATAATAACTCAAGGTTTTATTGGAGGAACTTCAGAGAATTATACTACAACTTTGGGACGAGAAGGAAGTGATTATACTGCTGCTTTATTGGCTTATTTTTTAGATGCTAAGCAGATTGTAATTTGGAAAGATGTTCCAGGTGTATTAAATGCCGATCCAAAGTATTTTAATAATACTAAAAAAATTGATGAAATGAGTTATCATGACGCCATAGAATTAACATATTATGGTACATCTGTAATACACCCTAAAACCATTAAGCCTCTTCAAAATAAAAATATACCACTTTTTGTGAGGTCTTTTTTAAAGCCAAATGATACAGGAACTGTTATAAAAAATTTAAATAAAAGAAATGTCGCAACCAGTTATATTTTTAAAACAGATCAATTATTAATATCTATACAACCTAAGGATTTCAGTTTTATTGCTGAAGAAAATTTAAGCTTAATTTTTAGTATGTTTTCTAAAAATAATATCCGAGTAAATATGATGCAAAATTCTGCAATAAGTTTTAGTGTTTGTATTGATAATGATAAATATAAGTTTAATAACCTTATTTTAGAGTTACAAAATCAATTTAAAGTTTATTATAACGACAATGTTCAATTGATGACCATAAGAAATTACGATCAAGAAACGATTACAAAGCTAAGTGAAAATAAAATTATTTTGATTGAGCAACGAAGTCGAAATAATTATCAAATGGTTATTAAAGACGAAGAATAAAAAATTTAGTTTGATTTTAAGTATTGTTCTTCATAATATTTAGCATAATTACCCGAGGTAACATCGTTTAACCAGTTTTGATTATCTAAATACCAATCTACAGTGAGCTCAAGACCCTGTTCAAATGTAACTGAGGGTGCCCAACCCAAATCTTTTTTTAACTTACTTGCATCAATCGCATATCGTAAATCGTGACCTGCACGGTCTGTAACAAAAGTGATGAGTTTTTCATTTGTGCCTTCAGGGCGGTTTAATTTTTTATCTAAAATACGACAGAGTAAACGAATCACATTAATATTTGTCCATTCGTTATGACCACCTATATTATATGTAGTGCCTAATTTTGCCTCATGAAAAATAATATCGATAGCCTTAGCATGATCAACAACAAATAACCAATCACGAACATTTTCTCCTTTACCATATATAGGTAACGGTTTATTATTAATTATATTATTTAAACAAAGTGGAATTAATTTTTCAGGAAAGTGATTTGGACCATAATTATTACTACAATTAGAAATAACAATAGGTAATCCATAAGTATCGTGATAGGCTCTCACAAAATGATCACTACTAGCTTTAGATGCGGAGTAAGGGCTGTGAGGATCATATGAGGTTTCTTCGGTAAACATGCCAGATTCGCCTAAAGCGCCATAAACTTCATCGGTACTAACGTGGTAAAATTTAATAAAGCTAGAAGAATTATTTTTATAAATTGTTTTTGAAGCATTTAATAAGTTTACAGTACCAATTACATTTGTCATTACAAATTCTAAAGGATTGGTAATACTTCTATCTACATGACTTTCTGCAGCAAGATGAATCACAGCATTATATTGTTCTGAAATAAATAAATTAGTTATAAATTTAGCATCAACTATATCACCTTTTATGAATTTGTAATTTGTTTTATTTTCGATGTCGCTTAGGTTTGCTAAATTTCCGGCATAAGTTAATTTATCTAAATTATGAATAACATAACCTGGATACTTATTTACCATTAATCGTGTTAAATGAGAACCAATAAATCCTGCACCGCCTGTAATAAGAATTTTCATGAAATTAGAAGTTAGAACTTATAAAAAGATATTTTACCATTCTTCACTGGGGTTATTTGCAGTATCATATGCCATGATAGGCTTTATATCATCAATAACTTTTTTTGCGTTTTGAAGAGCTTCTCCTTTAATTTTTTTCCATTCTATTTCTGTTATATGCATAGTTCCACATTCTGGTACTACATTATCAATACTTCCACCAGTTGCTTTTCCGTTTTTACTTGTATGCTTTATTTCAGAAATCGTATATCTGTATCTTCCGACTTTACATTCGATTATTACCTTCATAGAAATTTTTCCGGTGTAATCAATTTCAGGGTTAATAATTTTTGGTTTTATTTGAAAGCTAATGACACATTCGGTTTTATTGTTAGAGTGCGAACTGTGATTTTTTTTATATAAATTACTTTCTTTTTTTAACCAAATATCTGCCCGTTTATTTAATTCTTTTTGATCGGCAGAATCAGGTAATGAGATTACTTCAAAAATTTTAGTTTCTGTTTTTTTTACAGCAAATTCATCTTCTTCTTTTTTTTGTTCTTGTTTTGTTTGTGAAAAAAAATGATTTGAACTGATAAAGACAAAACTAATTATCAATGATTTAAGTTTTATGTTCATAAAGTTTATTTTATTTATTGGTAATTTATTTTTATTAATTAAAGTAAATTTACATATTGATTGGGCTTTGATTCGCGCATTAAATTGTAAATAATCTCAAAAATATCGTCAGAATTTGGTTTACTAAAGTAGTCTCCATCACTTCCATATGCCGGTCTGTGTTCTTTACTAGTAATAGTTATTGGCTTTGCATCTAAAAACATATATCCATTTTGCTCTTCGATTATTTTTTGAAGAATATAAGCACTTGCTCCACCTGGAACATCCTCGTCAAATATAACTAATCGATTTGTTTTTTCTAATGATTTAACAATCATTTTTTTTATATCAAAAGGTATTAATGTTTGTAAATCTATTAATTCAACAGAAATATTTGTTTTTTCCAGCATTTTAATCGCTTCTAATGCAATTCTTACACTACTTCCATAAGTAACCAAAGTGATGTCTTTACCGTTAATTAATATTTCAGGAAATCCTAATGCAACTTTGTATTCACCGAAATTTTCAGGTTGTTTTTCTTTTAATCGATAAGCATTTAATGGTTCTATAATTAATGCAGGTTCGTCAGATTCTAACAAGGTATTGTAAAAGCCTGAAGCTACGGTCATATTTCGTGGCACACAAATATTGATACCTCTGCATGAATTTACAATCATTCCCATAGGAGAGCCACTATGCCAAACTCCTTCTAAACGATGGCCACGGGTACGAATAATAACAGGAGCTTTTTGTTTACCATTTGAACGCCAGTGAAGAGTTGCTAAATCATCGCTCATTTGTTGTAAGGCATAGAGCAAATAATCTAAATATTGAATTTCGGCTATGGGTCGTATACCTCTCATTGCTAAACCAATTGCTTGACCCATAATAGTTGCTTCGCGAATACCGGTATCAAAGACTCTGTGTTCACCATATTTTAATTGAAGACCTTCTAAACCTTGATTAACACCACCTATTTTACCTGAATCTTCTCCAAAAATAATTACCTGGGGATATTTTTTTAAAATAGCATCAAAATTTTCTCTTAATATTTCTCTTCCATCTAAAAATTTCTCTGAATTATAGATTACTTCTTTAGGTTCAATATTAGCTAGCTTTGAAGATGACTGAGAATATAAATTAGAACCATAACGCTCATTATTTTCAACCCGAGCATTTTTTAACCAGTTTAATAAGGTTTCTCTAGCTTCTGAATTATGATGTTGACTTATTCGAAGTACTTGTTTAACGGCAGTATGTATATCTTTTCTATTAGGTTCTAAAATATCCAATAAATTATTTTTTAATACTAAAACATCATTATCATTAATCATTTCAAATATTAAAGTTACTTGTGATATTTCTTTTTTTATGGGTTCGAGATAATTAGCCCAAGCTCTATTTTTAGCTAATTTTACAGTATCTTTTGCTTCATTTTCAATAGTAATTAGTTCTTCTTCACTTGCAATTAAGTTAGCTAAAATCCATTCACGCATTTTTTTAATACAATCAAAATCTAATTCCCATTTTAAGCGTTCCTTACTTTTGTATCTCTCGTGTGAACCGCTGGTGCTGTGACCTTGAGGTTGGGTAACATCTTCAACGTGAACCAAAACAGGTACATGTTCTTCGCGGCAAATTTTTATTGCCTTTTCATATGTTTCACATAAATCAGAATAATCCCAACCTTTTGATTTTAAAATTTCAAACCCTTTGTTGATATCATCGCGCTGAAACCCTTTTAATATATCACTAATACTTTCTTTGGTAGTTTGATATTTTTTATGAACAGAAATACCGTGTTCATCATCCCAAACACTCACAAGCATCGGAACTTGAAGAACACCAGCCGCATTAATTGTTTCCCAAAATATACCTTCACTTGTTGAGGCATCGCCAATAGTTCCAAATGCGACCTCGTTACCTTTATTACTAAAGTTTGTGAAAGCTTGAGTTTGTAATTCTTCGTTTATCCTATAAAAATGAGACGCATAAGCAAGTCCTAATAATCGAGGCATTTGGCTTGCTGTAGGTGAAACGTCGCTACTAGAATTTTTTTGTAGCATTAAATTTTTAAAGCTACCATCTTCGTTTAAACTATGTGTAGCAAAATGGCCGCCCATTTGACGACCTCCACTCATTGGTTCTAAATTAATATCAGTATTGCCATATAATCCAGAAAACCATTGCTCTAAATTAATAGCACCAATAGCTAACATAAATGTTTGATCGCGGTAATATCCACTTCTGAAATCACCATTTTTGAAAACTTTACTTAAGGCAATTTGAGCAATTTCTTTGCCATCGCCAAAAATTCCGAATTTTGCTTTTCCAGTTAAAACTTCTTTTCTACCTAGCAAACTAGCTTGACGGCTTTCGTTTGCAAGTTTAAAATCTTGTAATACAATTTTTTTAAATTCATCAAAACTTAAGCTATTGAGTTCAATGGCGTTTTCTTGTTTTCTCATCTTAAATTCCTTATTTCACAAATATACTAGATTGCTCTTAATGTTAAAAT
>SYAL01000048.1 GCA_005787585.1 Bacteroidota bacterium | reverse complement strand
CTATTATGAGTAAACGTGCAAATCAAATAAGTTCTGAATTAAAAGAAGAATTATCAGGCAAATTACAAGAGTTTAGCTCGCATACTGATAATTTAGAGGAGGTTTTCGAAAATAGAGAACAAATAGAAGTGTCCAAACATTACGAAAAATTACCTAAACCAACACTTATTTCTATTCAGGAGTTTTTAGATGATAAAGTTTATTATCGTAACTCTGGTATAGAGGCTAAGTAAATATTAAAAAAATTTATAAAAGGCAGTAAGCACCAGCTCTACTGCCTTTTTGTTTTTAAGGACGAATGCTTAAACAAAAAAAAATAATTTTAGGAATAACAGGTGGAATTGCAGCATATAAATGCGCACACCTTGTTAGGCTTTTTATTAAAGAAGGCGCAGAGGTAAAAGTTATTTTAACAAAAGCAGCCGCAGAATTTATTACAGCTCAAACTTTATCTGTATTGAGTAAAAATGAAGTATTAATTGATTTTTTTGATGCCGATTTTAATTGGAATAATCATGTAGATTTAGCTGAATGGGCTGATCTTTTTTTAATAGCACCATTAACTGCAAATACTCTTGCAAAAATGGCAAATGGTCAATGCGATAATCTTTTATTAGCAACTTATTTCTCTTCTAAAACAAATACAATCGTTGCACCAGCTATGGACTTAGATATGTATACACATCATACAGTAAAATCTAATTTAGAAAAATTAAAATCTTATGGTAATTTAATAATTCCGGCTGAAAGCGGCGATTTAGCCAGTGGTTTAATTGGTGAAGGAAGAATGGCAGAGCCTGATACAATCATTTCATTTGTAGAAAAATATTTTTTTAAATCACTGCCTTTATACGGAAAAAAAGTATTAGTAAATGCTGGACCAACATATGAAGCAATAGACCCAGTGAGATTTATAGGAAATAGAAGCAGTGGTAAAATGGGCGTGGCTATTGCTGAACAATTAGCTGCACGCGGAGCTTCTGTTACACTGGTTTTAGGCCCAAGCAATTTAATTATAAAAAACAAGTTGATAAATGTTATTTCTGTTGAATCGAGCGACGAAATGCACAAGGCAATGATTTCCAATTTTAAAAATAAGTATTTGGTTATTTGTTCTGCAGCTGTAGCTGATTATAAACCATTAATGGTGCACAAGCAAAAATTAAAAAAGAAAGAAAATCATTTTAATTTAAAATTAACTAAAACAAAAGATATTTTAACGGAACTCGGAAATTTAAAAACAAAACAATGTTTGGTTGGATTTGCACTTGAATCTGAAAATTTAATTAAACATGCAACACAAAAACTTTTTGAAAAGAATTTAGATATTATCATTGCAAACTCTGCAGTTGAAGAGGGGGTTGGTTTTGGAGTTGATACCAATAAAATTATTATTATAAATAAACATAATATAATTACTAAATTTGAGTTAAAGACTAAGCAAAAGGTTGCCATTGATGTAGTTAATTATTTGATTGATTTTTTAAAATAAAGTGTATATAAAAATTATTAATAGTTTAATTTTTTCATTAATTTTTTTTAATTCATATTCCCAAGAATTAAACTGTCAGGTTATTATAAATACTTCTCAAATTCAAGGTTCAGTTAATAAACAAATATTTGATCAACTTCAAAAATCTATTTTTGATTTTATTAATAATAGAAAATGGTCGAACGATATTTTCGGACCACAAGAAAAAATTAATTGTACGTTTCAAATTATTATTAATAAATCATTAGGTTCTGATGAGTATTCTGCCTCTATTCAGGTTGAAAGTGCGCGCCCCATATATAAAAGTGCTTATTCATCTACTATTTTTAATTTTCAAGATGATGATTTTCAGTTTAAATTTCAACAGTTTTCTCAATTAGAGTTTAATGAAAATACCTTTCAGAATAATCTTACTTCTGTTTTGGCCTACTATGCTTATGTTGTATTAGCAAACGATTATGATTCATTTTCACCTCTTGGAGGTACTCAATATTGGCAAAAGGCACAACAAATTGTAAATAATGCACAATCAGCAAACGAATTTGGATGGGTAAGTTCTCAAAGTCAGCGTAATCGTTATTGGTTAGTTGAAAATACCTTACAATCGGTTTTTAAGGGTTTAAGAGATTGTATGTATGAATACAATAAAAATGGCCTCGACATTATGTTTGAAAAAACTGATGAAGGAAGGGCCAATATTTTAAAATCACTCGATTTATTAATGCCTGTTTATAAAAGTAGACCTGCTTCGTTTAACATGCAACTTTTTTTTAATGCCAAAGCTGACGAATTAGTAAATATTTTTAAAGGTGCTAGCCCTGAAGAAAAAAATAAAATAATGGAGCTTTTATCAATCCTTGATCCTTCTAGAACAAATAAATACAGTAAAATTCAAGGAATTTAGTTTTTTAATTTTTAAGTAATTTAATTGTTCATTTTTTTATTATATTGATTATCATACTGTTGATATGATTTAAATTGTATTTGATTAATAAAAATTAAATCTGGTATTTTGATTTTACATATAAATTACTGATATTTACAATCTTAAATTTTTAAAATAAATAAAATGGCAGTAAAGATTAGACTACAAAGATATGGTAAAAAAGATTCAGCTTTTTATCATTTAGTAGTTGCGGATGGTCGTGCACCACGTGATGGAAAATTCATTGAAAAATTAGGAGTGTATAACCCTAATTCAAATCCGGCAACTATTGATATTAATTTCGACTCAACTTTAAATTGGTTAATAAAGGGAGCTCAACCCACCGACACTTGTCGTGCGATATTATCTTACAAAGGTATCATGTTAAAAAAACATCTTATCGAAGGAGTTAAAAAAGGTGCTTTAACCGAAGCTCAGGCAGAACAAAAATTTAATAAGTGGTTAGATGAAAAATCTGGAAAAATTACTGGAAAAAATGATCGACTAAAAATTGAATCGAAAAAACAATCGAGCGACCGATTAAAAGCAGAAACTGCTTCTAAGGAGGCGAAGGCCTTAAAAGTAGCTGCTAAAATAGCTTCAGTAACAGAAACACTAGTTTCTGATAATGAAAAACTCACAGAAAAATCATCTCTTTCCGAAGAAACAAATTCTTAATTTAATTTTTATATTTTAAACCGCTTTAATTTAAGGCGGTTTTTTTTTATAATTTATTTCAAAATTATTTGAGAAAAAGTTAAACTTAAATTGTATGTAATACTTCAATAATAGTATTTAATGCTTCATTTAATTCTAAATCAGTTATGACTAAAGGCGGAGCAATCCTCATGGCAGTTGGGCAAAACAAAAACCAATCGCAAATAATTCCTTTTTGAATGCAGGCTTTAATTACTCTCATATTTAATGTCTCATCATGAAAATCTATTGCACCTAATGCACCATGAATTCGAATTTCTTTTATAAGAGGATGCTTTAATTTAGTTGTTATAATTTTTTCTATCTGCTTTGCTTTTGAACATAAATTTTCAGAAATAATAATTTCTAAGCAAGCATTTGATGCGGCAATACATAAAGCGTTTCCTCCAAAAGTATTGATGTGGCCAAGTACAGGGTTTTTAGTTAAATTACTCATTAATTCTTGTGACGCTATAAAAGCACCAATAGGTAAGCCTCCTCCCATTCCTTTTGATATTAACAAAATGTCTGGTACAATATCAAATTCTTCAAAAGCAAATAAATTCCCTGTTCGACCAAACCCAGTTTGAATCTCATCAAAAATTAAAATTACATTGTGATGACTGCAAACTTCACGTAATTTTAACATAAATTCATGATTTGCTTTTATAACTCCAGCTTCTCCCTGAATTGGTTCAATTATTACAGCTGCAGTTTTTGAACTGATGCATTCGAGTGCTTTTAGCTGATTAAATTCTATAATTTTTACATCGGGTAATAATGGCCTAAAGCTTGTTTTAAAATATTCATCACCCATAACACTTAAAGCACCATGAGTACTCCCATGATAAGCTTGTTTAAAGCAAATAAGTTCGGTTTTACCAGTAAATCGTTTGGCTAATTTAAGAGCACCTTCAACAGCTTCGCTTCCACTTGTAGTAAAATAAATAGAGTTTAATTTTTTTGGAAGCAAATCTGTTAATCTTTTTGCGTAATTAACCTGCGGACTTTGATTAAATTCTCCATAAACCATTAAATGCATAAACTTTTGAGACTGCTGTTGAATTGCATCAACAACTTTTGGATGACAATGACCAACATTACTAACTGAAATACCACTAATTAAATCTGTATATATTTTTCCATTTACATCGATTAATTTTACACCTTTAGCAAAAGAAATATCAATATCTTCGCCAAGCAGTGGTGTTTCTGAAGTTTGGGCTACGTGTCTTAAAAATAGTTCACGCTGATTCATGTTTTAATATTTATGTGATCTATAATGTAGGACAAAAATTAGAATTTATTTAATTCCTATTATTTCGATTAGATTTCTAAAATTATTAAATAAAATTAATCAGAATTTTGTTGCATTACTCTTAGTCTTACAGAATCTACACTTTGTCTGTTACGTTCCAAAATAATAATTTCATAACCATCAACAATTCTTTTATCATTTATTGCTGGGATTCGTCCAAAAATAAAATTTATATAACCAGAAATAGTTTCATATTGAGTGTTTTCTGGTAAAGCAATGGGTAAAATTTCGTTTACCTCTTTAATTGTTGCTTGAGCATTAATAGTAAATTCGTTATCACTCTTTTTTTCTACATTTGGTTTTTCTTCATCATGTTCGTCTTGAATTTCACCTACTAATTCTTCAATAATATCTTCCATAGTAACTAAACCTGCTGTAGAACCAAATTCATTTGTAACAACTGCCATTTGGTAGTGATACTTTTGAAAATCGCGCAACAATTCATTAATTTTCATACTCTCAGGTATAAAATGTACTGGCCTCATAATTTCTTTTAAAGTTCTAAATTTATTATCAATAATCGCTTTTAAAAGATCTTTACTATGAACAATACCAATAATATTATCGATATCACCTAAATATAAGGGTAGTCTAGAAAAACCTTCTTCAATTACTCTTTTTGTAACTTCATTTCTTCCCAATTCAACATCGATGGCAATTATCCTGTTTTGAGGCACCATAACTTGTTTTACAATTCTATCATCAAAATCAAATACATTTTGTATTAATTCATTTTCGCTAGGTTTAATTGCACCACCTTCTTCACTTTCTGTTAATATTAATCTTAGTTCCTCTTCCGAATGAAAATATTCGTCTCCCAGAGCTTTTACGCCTATAACTCTTAACACCAGATTAGAGGTTTTATTCAAAAACCAAATAAACGGTGAACAAATAAAATAAAAAACTCTTAGGGGCCAAGAAATTAATAAAGTTGTTTGCATACTATATTTTATACCAATCATTTTTGGTATTTGTTCGCCCAATGTTACATGAAAAAAAGTAAGAAATGTTAATGCGATTGGTAATGAAATACTGTGTTTAGAAATTTCGCTTAGAGGATGACCTATTTCTATAAAAAAAATTTCTAGCATCATAGAAATTGTTTTTTCTCCAATTGCACCTAGTGCAAGTGAAGCAAGAGTAATACCTAGTTGAGTTGCTGATAAATAGCTATCTAATTTCTCTAAAAGTGTTTTAGCTAATTTAGCCCTTCCACTACCTTTTTGAACTTTTATATCGAGCTGTGATGCTCTTACTTTTACAAGTGCAAATTCGGCAGCAACAAAAAAACCATTTATACAAATAAGTAATAAAGTTATAATAATATTGAGGATCATATAAAATGGAAGTTCAATTTTTTTATTTACAGTTTTAAATTAGCTAAGGTAAATTTGTTTTACAAACTTATTCATTTGTTTAAATTTCGTAATTACCTTTCCATAATTTATTTATATAATATGGTTTATTGTTTTTATTTGTATCATCTTGTTTTCTGTAAAAACTATATAAAGGAATTTTTAAAGCTTTTGAAATCAACTCTAAACTTCTTAATTCAAGCGAATTTTGATCTAAAGCATTTGTTAGATCTTCTTCGCTCATCTGTAAATATTCTGCTAATTGAGTAAAGGTATAATTTTCTTTTTTTAAAATTTCTATCAAACGTGCCTTAATATGCATAAATAGTTGAGTAAAGATAAGATAATTTGATAAACAAAAAAAGCCGGTATTAGCCGACTTTGATCAAATAAATATAATTAAGACTACTTTTTATCTATATTGTTTTGAATTTTTTCTCTTATGCGAGCAGCTTTACCAGTTCTTTCCCGAATATAAAATATTTTGGCACGGCGCACTATTCCTATTTTATTTAATTCTATTTTATCAATAAAAGGGGATGCTAGAGGAAATATGCGCTCAACACCAACACCGTTACTTATTTTTCTTACAGTAAATGAGGCAGTTGCTTTTTCATTTTTTCTTTGAATTACTACACCAGAAAATTGCTGTATACGTTCTTTTTCGCCTTCTTTAATTTTATATGACACAGTAATGGTGTCTCCTGCCTTAAACTTTGGATGTTTTAAGTCAGCAGTTAATTCTTTTTTAACGTAATCTAATAAATTGCTCATTTTTTATATTTTATTATTTTAGGTTTATAGCATTCTTTTCATAGTAAAAAAAGAGGCTTTAAAACGGGATGTAAATATACATAAAATAAATTAAAATGCAAGAATTGAATTTGATTTTATATTTTTGCTTATTAATATATTTTTAAAAAAACATAAATGCCCGGGTGTTGGAATTGGTAGACAAGCACGTTTGAGGGGCGTGTGCGCAAGCGTATGGGTTCAAGTCCCATTCCGGGTACTTTGCTGGTATTTTTGAGAAATCATAAAATACCGGCTTTTTATTTTATTTTACAGTCGCTTAATAATTTCTACTTTAATTTTAATTATTTAATTATCATAACCGTATTTTAACAATGTGAATGTAATCTAGTTGATTTGAATTAGCTTAGACATAGTAAAGGAACTCGATAAAATAATAAGCCCGTTTGATTTATTATAATTAAAAATTATATTTGAGTTTAAGTGAGGGAAGCGGAGCCAAGAATAATCGAAAAAAAACTAGCAATTATAATAACAAATAAAAAAATAACGGCCATAAAATAGCAGGAATAATTCAAAAAAGTGCAATGATCTATAATATATTCAATATTTATTGGGATACAAATTAGCAAAACGACAGAGATATATACCTATGTGAGTGCGAAAAATATCCAAAAAATCATTTCATCGTTTGATTATTTATAAAAAAATAATTAAATTTATTAAAATTAATATTAGCCAGTTTATGGCGAATATTATACTAATATAGGTATTATTCCCGCCATTTTATGGCGGGTAGTACCTGCCAGTAATTGGTCCAGAAAACGTAAAAAATCTTTTGTATCTTTAAACAACCATTTGTAGGTATAGACAGTTGAGTGTTCCAAACGCCAACTTATTGCAACTGCAATCGTTAGATTAAAAAACGATACGACAAATAAAAACGAATAGTAAAACGACAGATAAAATACCAACCCTTCTCAAAATAAAAAAGCTACTAACCAAAGTTCAAGCCGATACAAATTACTGCACGCATAAATAAATAGTGATAAAAACAGAAGGGTAAAATACTTAGTCAAAAGATTCGAATAAATAATTATTAAACTATTGTTTAATAATTTTACTTCTGTAAATTGATTTATTATTTTTATTTACATGAATAAAATATATGCCGTTTTCAAAATCTCTAAAGTCTAATAGATTAATGTTTTCTGCAGTTTGATTATGAATTACCTGTCCAAGTGAATTTAAAACATAAATAATACTAGATTGAAATTGTGTTATTTCTAAATTTAAAAGTCCGTTTGTTGGATTTGGGAAAAATTTAATTTCTGTTTCGGAAAATATACTATTTTCAGTATTTGAGCAAATAGTTACATAAACCATTATAACATTTGTATTATTACAATTATTAGTATTTGTTCCAGTAACAGAGTAAGCGGTAGTTATTGATGGACTTAGAATAACGCTTGTTGAGGTTGAATTATTACTCCAAGTATATGTATTGGCTCCGTTTACAGAAATAGTCGTAGATTCTCCGGCACAAATAGTCAAGTTACCATTGGTACTGAGTGTGGGTAAAGGATTAACGATTACAGGTTGAAAAACTTTTTTTGAGCAACCAGTTAAAGTAGAGGTACCGGTTAGGGTATAAATTGTCGACGAAGTGGGGTAGAAGGCAAATGCATTTGGAAAGCCATTGGTCCAGGAATAAGTATTAGCCCCAAATCCATTTAGTATAATTGAATTTCCGAAACAAATAATTGAAGGATTAGCCGAAGCGGATACATTTGGTAAAGAATTTACACTTATTGTTAGAACGGCATTATTTATACATCCAGTAAGAGTATTTAAACCGCTAATTGTGTAAGTTGTAGAAGCAGTTGGAGAAAAAGCCACGTTATTTGAAATACCGCCTGAGAAAGTATAACTATTAGCACCAGTTGCAGTTATAGCAACACTATTTCCAATACATATTATTGAATTATTTGAAGTAACATTTAAAAACGGCGCTGGTTGTGCTATATTTATAGTATAATTAATCGGGCAGTTATTAGCATCTTTAACAAAAATAGTATATATACCTGCCGCTAATCCTAATGCAGAGTTTAAATTACCACCATTAGGAGACCAAGTATAAGAATAAGGTGCGACACCTCCTGAAGAGGTAAGAGTTGCTGAACCATTATTAGCACCAAAACAATTAACGCTATTTTGAGCAACAACAGTAGAGGATAATAAAGTAGGTTGCGTAATAGTATAGCTTCTTATGGAAATATTATTATTGGCATCTTGAGCTATTAATGTATAAATACCCGCTGGCAGATTAGACGCTGTTGAAGAATTTCCTCCATTTGGTAGCCATGTATATGATATAGGAGAAGTACCTAAATATAATGAAGATGATAAAGCAGCTGTGCTATAACCGCTACATGAAATACTATTGGTTTGTATAATATTAATAGAAAACAGAAGAGAAATAATAACCTTTCCTTCACCTACATTAAAACCCGAAGTATTGATTTGATTTGATCCTGCATTGTATGAACCACCCCCGCCGCTTACAGATAAATTATTTTGGGAACCACCACCACCACCAGAGTATCCACCAGCTCCACCGCCAGCTTGAACTACTCCACCACCGCCACCAAATCCTCCTGCTGCCCCATGTGTATGTCCCATGCCCCCTCCAATAAATAGATTAGAAAAACCTTGACCATGAACTGGTTGAGTTTCTTGACCGATGCAAGAATAGAGAGGTGGAGCATTTCCATTATTCCATCCACCCCCACCACCGCCAGCACAACCTCCACCACCAGCTCCAGGATTTCCAGATGTACCACCTAAACCACCGCCATTGCTGGCATTTGAACCATTAGTTGTAATTGTTCCACTTCCACCAGGTAAAATAAATCCACCCCCACCACCTCCAGCAGCAATCAACGGGGTAATAGTTTGATTATTGATCCAAACGAAAGAAGCACCACCACCGCCACCTCCTGCTGAAATATTTCCAGTACCTGTTTGTCCTTGCTGACCCACAATAATATTCAAAACTGTTCCTGCTGTTAAAATAAAATCGCCTTGTATTTTTGCACCATATCCTCCAAATGTGCCGTTATTATGATTTCCGCCTTTAGCACCAGAAGCTTCAATTCTGTATGGTCCAGTTATTGGAACTGTCCAACTTTGTATTCCCTGAGTAGCTACATTTACTGAACCATTTAAATTGGTAGTGGCATAAGCTGAATTGACTTGAGCTTGAGATGGGCCAAATCGCCCAGTTATGCCTGCGTTCGTAAATGTGTATGTAAATTGAGAATAGGTTAAACCACTTACTGATATAGCGATACAAACTAAAAATAATTTAAAATCTTTTTTTATTTTCATTTTTAT
>SYAL01000047.1 GCA_005787585.1 Bacteroidota bacterium | reverse complement strand
TTTAGAAACCGAGCAACCCTGCACCATTAATTTATTTATTAGCACCAATGGGGGCACTACTTGGCAAGGTCCGCTAAAACAAGTGCAGGGCCAAGTTGGGCCTAATATAAAAAGCGGAAAAAACAGCATTACTTTATTTGTGTTAAACGAATTTAACGAGTTGCGTGGCGATAACATTCGCTTTAAAGTAGATGCAGCAACTAATAATTTAAACACAATAAAAATAGGCACACAAACCTGGACAACAAAAAACCTTGATGTAACAACCTACCGCAATGGCGAAGTTATACCGCAGGTGCAAGACGCAAATGCTTGGGCAAACTTAAGAACCGGTGCCTGGTGTTATTACGAAAACAACACCGCAAATGGCAGCAGCTATGGCAAGTTATATAATTGGTATGCAGTAAACGACCCGCGTGGTTTGGCACCCAAAGGCTATCACATACCCACAGATGCAGAGTGGACAACACTAACCGATAACTTAGGAGAAGAAGCCGGCACAAAAATGAAAAGCAAAACTGGTTGGCAAAATAATGGGAATGGCACCAACACCTCAGGCTTTGCAGGGCTTCCGGGCGGTTATCGTAGCTACAATGGGAAGTTCTCCAGCATTGGCGCTACCGGTTTCTGGTGGAGTTCGTCGGAGTACAATACCAATAGCGCCTGGTCCCGCTACTTGACCAGCCTTTATGGCTCTGTTTTCAGTTACAGCAGCGGTAAGCAATTTGGGTTTTCTGTGCGTTGTCTGAGGGATTGACTATTTGACAATTTGACTATTTTTTTTTGCGGGTATTTTTTCGATTTTTTTTTTGGGGGATTGTTTTAAGGTGGCATTAATTTTTTTGCTTCTTTTATATCTATTCTTTCGCCGTTTTTTAAAGCAATAACAAAACAATCGTTAAAACCATTATTGCGTAAAAATAGTTTATGCTCAATGGCTTCGCTAATAAGACCAAAACTACCCGAGGTGTATTTTAAAATTTTGTTTTCGATAAAAAAAGTACCATCTTTTATTGCCAAATATTTTTCTTGTTTTAAGTCAATGGGCGAAGAGCTGCTTAAAAAAAGAACTTTAAAAACAATATAAGTTTCATTTGTTTTTTCTATAATTTTAAAACTAGGTAACGCGGTTTCTGTTTTTATGGCTTCTAAAGAGCCGCTTTTATTATTTAAAAGGGTAGTTTTATTATTTTTATAATTTAACACAATCTCTTGAGCCGTTGCAGCTTTATCGGTATTTAATTGATTAAAAATAACAGTGTCGTTGGCCTTAACAAAAGAATTTGTTTTTTCTGTAATAAGTTCAACAATAAGTTTATTTGAGAAGGAGTTTGTGTCTGCTTTTTTTTGTCCGGGCATGTTACCGGCTAAAATATTTTCGTTTTCCAAAGGGCTTTGGTTTTCGAATTCGTCGTTATAAACGATTTTGTTTGCCGCCAACTCGTCTTTATAATTTCTGAGACCTCTAAACAATGCTTTTGCAAGATATTCTTGGCCTTTTTCGCTACCCAAAAACTGTTCTTCTAAAGGGTTGGTTAAATAGCCTATTTCAGTTAAAATGCTTGGCATTGATGTTCGCCAAAGCACCCAAATACTTTGTCGGTGAACCCCTTTATCAATACGGCCTGCTTTTTTAATATATTCGGCCTGTATTTTTACTGCTAAATTTGCGCTTTGAATAACATATGCTGAGGTGTAGTTACTCATAATAATGTAGCTTTCTACGCTTTCGGGATCAAAGCCACCATATTTTTTTTCGTAATTATCTTCATAAAAAATAGCAGAGTTTTCGCGAGTAGCCACCATCATTTTTCCTTCTTCGTTTTTTAATCCCATTACATAAGTTTCGGTTCCAAAGGGCTCTGGGTTTGCTGTTTCAACCACAACTCGTTTACCTTTTTTATTTACAAAAGTTTTGGCAATTTTTTTACCAGTTTTGCGATCGTTTACCATAACGGCTTTTCCAGCAGCATTGCAATGAATAGAAATAAACAAGTCGGCCTTTGCTTTATTTGCAATTTGTGCCCTTTCTTCTAAATCAACAAACACATCGCTTGTTCGGGTATAAATAACTTTTATATCTTTAAAATTTTCTTCTATGTATTTTCCAAATTTTAATGCAACTCCAAGCGCAACATCTTTTTCTTTATAAACAACTCCTAAGCAACCAGGGTCTTTTCCGCCATGCCCAGCATCAATAACAATTATTTTTATTTCGTTTGGGGCTTTGTTTTTTATTAATTTATAGCTCGAAAAAGCAATTATTGTATACAATAGCAGAGTAAAATATTGTAATTTTTTAACCATCTGTATTAATAAACCCTTATGCAATGTGTTAAACTATTGTAGCTTTGTAATTACTTGAACGGTTAAATAAAATTATTCGATTTAATTTGACATTACCCCCACATATTAAAGTAGTTTTCTTCTTTGCCCTGTTAATATCTTTAGGCTCTAATAGCGAAGTTAGGGCTCAAGGGCTTAAGCAAGATACGGTTATGAAAACGGGCGGCGATACCATGCAAACCACAAATAGTTCTGAATCGCTCGAAGAGCCCATTTCTTATTTTGGTCGAGATAGCCTTGTGTCATACCCTAAAGAGGGCCGAGCAATATTATATGGTAAAGCAAAAGTAGAATTTGGTAGTAAGAACATAGAAGCTGAATTTATTGAGATTGATTATAATAAAAATGTAATTACTGCTTTTGGAAAAAAAGATAGTACGGGCAAAAACATTGGTACACCAGTTTTTAAAGATGGCTCTCAAACCGTTGAAGCAGAAAAAATAATGTATAACACTAAAACAAAAAAAGGAAAAATCATAAACGCATGGACTAAACAAGGGGAGCTAAAAGTATTTGGTAAGGCTATAAAAAAAGATAGTAATAATGTAACTTTTTTTAAAAATATGAAGTGCGCTTTGTGCAGCGAAGACGATGGCAGAACACTTTTTAAAGCAAGTAAAGCAAAAGTAATACCAAACGATAAAATAATTACCGGACCCATGTATTTAGAAATAGGAGGCGTGCCAACTCCGCTTGGCTTGCCATTTGGGTTTTTCCCAAACACCCAAAAACAACACAATGGCATTTTAATACCAATATTTGGTAATTCTCCTGAAAGAGGATTTAACTTAAGGCAAGGCGGATTTTATTGGGGCATTAATGATAAAACTGATATGATAATTAGAGCTGACATTTATGCCAACGGAAGCTGGGCACTTAGCAGCACTAATAATTATAATTTGTTATATCAGGCAAGTGGTTTTACCTATTTGAGTTATAGCCAATTTAATATTGGCGATCCCGATATACCAATAAGTTATAACAAACAAAGCTCTTACGAATTGCGTTGGGCTCACAATCAAGATAATAAAAACAATCCAAGTGTGCGTTTTGGCGCAAATGTAAATTACGTTAAAAATCAAAATTTTAATAGATTTAATAACCTTAATTCGGGTAAATTTTTACAAAACAGTTTTCAATCAAATATTGCATTTACCAAAAATTTTAAAAGCAGTTCGCTAAGCATTAATGCTACTCACAATCAAAGTACAATAGGCAAAAGCCCAGTAGACATTACTTTTCCGTCTTTAACATTTAATGTTAATCGTTTTTTTCCTTTTAAAAGAGAGGCGGCCGTAAAACAAAATGTATTTGATAAGATAGGGATTAATTATTTGCTTATTTCACAAAACACAATAAGCGGATTTGATTCGAGTATTTTTTTGGGTAATTTTTTAGAAAAAATGAGGAACGGAATTAAGCAAAGCATACCAATATCAACAAATTTTAATGTGTTTAAGTATATTACCGTTTCTCCGCAAATTAATCTTTCATCGGTAACATATTTAAATAGTACGAGTAAGGAGTTTGTAAAAAACTTTAATAATAGAGCAGTAGATACCATTATTTCTAAAAAGAACAAGGGTATTGTAAGCGGATATGATGCGAATTTTTCGACTTCGATAAATACTAAGCTTTATTTAGATTTTTTATTTAAAAAGGGGCCACTAAATCAAATTCGCTATTTATTAATTCCAACCATTAACTATAATTACCGACCAGATTTTGGCGAAGAGCAATATGGCTTTTGGAAAAAAGTACAATCAGACACTTTAGGTAATTATAAAACCTATACTGTATTTGAAGATAATATTTATGCTGGTCCATCGAAAGGAAAACAAAATGCTTTAGGTATAAATTTAAATAATACGATTGACGCTAAAATAAAACAAAAAACCGATACAGGAATTATTTATAAAAAGGTGGCTATTATCCAAAACATGGGCATTAGTACAAATTATAATTTTGCCGCCCAAGAGTTTAAGCTAAGCAATATTAATTTAACGGCAAGAACGATATTGTATAAAAACATTAATATAAACGCCAGCTCTTCTTTCGACCCCTATGCGATAGATGAGACTTCGAACAATAGAATTAACACCCTATTATATGATTACAACAAAAAACTAGTCCGGTTGGTAAATACGAATATTGCTATAGGCACATCTATCAATAGCAGCATGTTTGTTTTAAGGCCTGTGGGCGAAGAATCAAAAAAAGCTAAGCCAATAAATTTAATAACAGAAAAAACGATTTGGAATTTAAACGCATCATATATAGTATCAGTTTCAAACCCAACAAATAAAAAAATTGAAACGGCTCAAATTCTAAATTTTGGTGGAGATTTTATACCAACAAAATTCTGGAAAATAACAATAGCAAGCGGCTATGATTTTATAAATAAAAAGATAAGTTATACCTCTTTTGATATTTATAGAGATTTAAAATGTTGGGAGGCACAAATTCGTTGGGTACCTTTTGGCATAAATAAAAGCTATAATTTAAACATTAATTTAAAAATGTCGATGCTAAGTCAGTTTAAAATTCCAAGAAACCGGCAAACGTTAGACAATCCACAATTAATAAATTTACTTAATAATTAATAAATATTTGAGTTAATTTTTACTTTTTGTTTTTGATGGGGTGAAATAATATTTTGCTTTTTCGTTTGCTGGATCTAATTCTGTGATAGCAGTCCAAGTTTCGTCGGCTTTTATTTTATCTTTAACATTAACGTAGTAATTGCCAAAATATTCGAGCGCTTCAATAACGTTACTTTTATACGAAGTCTTTCGTTCATCGGGTTTTACTAAATTAATTAGCTTTTCGTAGTGTGGCTTAGCCAACCATTTTTCGTTTTTTGGATCGAGGTATGAATTTGCTCTTCCTCTCCAAAAGTAACCTATAGGCCAGCTTGGAGAAATTTGGGTTAGTCGAGAAAAAGCAGAGTCGGCTTTAACAAAAAAATTATTTGCAGAAGTTTCTTTTAATTTAATTTCCGGCGAATCGGCTGGCTTTTTCTTTTTTATAAGGGCTTCTTTTAAATCATTGGCCTCTTTTTGAATATTAATGCCTGAAAAAAATTGAGCTTTACCTAAAGCAAAACAATCATTGGCACTTATGGCTTTATCGTTAATGTATATTTTTCGATTAAAGCTGGTTATTGCTTTATCATAATTTTTTATTTTCATAAAAATAGAGGCAAGTTCTGAAAAAGTTTCTATATTTTTTACGCTATCTATCGCGAGCGCTTTTTCTAATTCTAAAATTCCTAGAGTATCTTTTCCTAAACGAGATAAAATTAATCCTCTATATTTATAATCGTTGTGCAAGTATTTAAATCCGTTGCCTGCTTGTTCAAAAAAAGAATCAATTGCTTTTAGCCCTTTATTGTATGCGTCGGCATCGGTTTTGTTTCCTATTTCATAATAGCTGTAGCCAGCCAGCCGCTCTAAAAACAAACTTTTATAGCCTTGTTTTTTTAAGGCCTCATATTCGGTTATGGCGTCTTGATATTGTTTATTTGAATATAGTGAGCTCATAAAGCGATATCTGGCATCGTCGTTATTATTAAGTTCTAAATATTTTTTCCAGTATTCAATTGCCAGAGAGTGTTTAGCGTATAAAGAATATACTTCGGCCAATTCTCGGTAGGCAGGGGCAAAATTTGGCTCTATAGCAATGGCTTCTTTATATTTTTCGATAGCTAACGGGTAATTTCGCCCACGCTGAAAAAGCTTACCTATTCGGAGGCGTCCTTTTGCGCTCTTAGGATTTAGCTCGGTTGCTTTATTATAATTTTTAATTGGCTCGCTTCCGCTTGCAGGATTTTTTTCTAATTGAGCATCGCCTAATAAAATATAATTTTCAGAAGTTTTAGGTTCCATTTTTATGGCCGCATTTATTAATGCAATCGCCTCATCAGTATTTTTAATATTAGTAATCAGCCACGCTTCGGCATTTCTTCTTAAGAATTCGGCATTTTTATTTGATGCTAAGGTTTTGCCTTTAAAAAATTGCGCTTGCGCTTCTTCTAAATTGTTTTTAACCAGCAATACTTTGCCTGTACCAACATAATTAAGAGGGCAGGTCGCATTTAGCTCAATTCCTTTTAAATAAAAATAATTTGCACTATCAATATCGCCTTTATTAAAATAATTTTCACCAAAGAAAAAATAATTTTCGCCTTTGTTGGGCTCTAAGGTAATAAGTGATCTAAAATTTATTGCAGCGGCATCAAAATTTTCGTTATCGGTTTTTGCAATAATTTCTTTTAATGTTTGCGCCATTATAAAAAAAGAACTTAATAACATGGGCACGACAAAAATAAATTTTTTCATATTTTAATTTGTAATAATTTTTATAAAATTAACCAATATTGTTTTTGTAAAAAAGATGAGGGCGTTAAATAACGTTTTTTAATTAATTTATTGTATTTATGGCTCAATAACTATCTTAACAGGCCTTTCGTTTTGTTTATTTGGCAGCAAGCCTTGTTTTAAAAAAGTAAGTTGGCCTTTTGGTCCAGCCATAAATGTTTCAAAGCCTTTGGCTAATGTAAACTCTCCGGTTTTTTTTATTGCATAAATTGTTCTGGTAAAAGGATATGTATTTAATTTAAAACTGCTTTGATTTGGTTTTTCAAAATAGGAGCTATTTTTTTTACTAAGAGGTAAAACTTTTAATACAGTTTCGTTGGCCTTAAAAATAGAGTCGTCTGAATCGCTAAGCCAGGCAAAATCTATAAACCCAATACTATTTTTATGAGAGGCCACATAATTAATACTTTCTTGTGTTGATTTTAGAGCTGTGCAATTTGAGCCAAATTTGAGTTTTTTTAGTACCGAGTCCTGAAGATAATGAATAACAGAAGAATTTGGAGAGTCAAAAACAACAGTTAAAGAAAGAGGTTTTCCTAAAGAATCAAATAAATTATTTTTACCATTTAAAATTGCAACAACATCTTCAAAACGTAGGGTATTAATTTGAGTTTTTTTTGAGGCAATAACCGCAATGCCATTTTTTGCTATGGGCGTTGGGATTATCGTATAATTTTTAGAGGCAAAGGATTTTGTTTCATTTTTATTTAAAACACGTGAAATAACAATTAGCTCGCAACTATCAT
Source organism: Bacteroidota bacterium (assembly GCA_005787585.1). Lineage (GTDB taxonomy): Bacteria > Bacteroidota > Bacteroidia > B-17B0 > Aurantibacillaceae > Aurantibacillus. The sequence continues at coordinate 156,750 of SYAL01000047.1, read as the reverse complement.
TATATAATTTTTGTATGGCGTCGTTTTCGCTTGAAGAATAAAGATAAATATTTGCATTTGGATAAATGGATTCAAAGGTATATACTTGATTTTTAATGTGATTTTTTAGCCCCTCATCGATATATACTTTTAGTTTTCCGGAAGTAGGGCTATTATCATTATAATCGTTTTTAAAATAATTTGAGCAAGAGAAGAAAAATAATGCGACTAGCGAAACACACAAATAGTTGTATTTAATAAATTTACACATCATTTTTATTTGCTTGTTTAATAGCATAATACAAACGAAAGACTCTGTAAACAGAATAAGCAACAAGCATTAAAATAAACAATAAGCGTTTTTTACCAAATAATTCATCAGCCATAAAATCAGAAAAAGAAAAAACAGCTGCGCCAGATATGACTATAAGAATCATTATAAATCCAAACCAGATAGAAATTGAGTTTAATCCTAATTTCATAATTTTTACAAAAACAATAGTGTTTTAATTATTGAATTTTAAAACTAAATGGCAAATTAAAATAGCATTTTACTGAGCGCCCTGTCATTTTTGCAGGCTTCCATTTAGGCATTGATTTTACAACACGAATTGCTTCTTTATCGCAATCGGAGCAACCGGGCACGCCTTTTAAAATTTCAACGTTACTTATTTCGCCGGTTTCGTTAACAACAAATTTTAAAAAGCATTTTCCGCTAATACCTGCTTCGCGAGCCATAGGTGGGTATTGCATATTATCTCTCATGTATTTTCCCATGGCGGCTATCCCTCCTGGAAATTCAGCATTTTCTTCAACTACTAAAAAAATTTCAGACACCGATTCTGTTGGCCCGTCGTTTGGGGGCGCCACAAGTTCTTTATCGCCTTCTTGATCGACCGTACTTACATTTACGTCTTTAACTTCTTCTTGTAATTTTTGCGGCTCTTCTTCAATAGCCTCGTCTTTAATAACAGGTGGGGTAAATTTTACCAATTCAACCATCGGCGGTGGCGGCGGGGGTGGTGGTGGTGGTGGCGTTTCGTCAATTGGTGGTGGTGGGGTTAAGTCAATTTGAATAACTTCCATTTTTTCTTCTCCCTCTTCAGATGATGGCCGGTCTATGATTTTTTTTAATCCAAGTAAAAAGAAAGAAAATAAAACGATACCACCTAAAATAAAACTGACCCTTATATTGTAGTTTTTTCTTAATTCGTAAGCGCCATAGTTTTGATTTCTTCCCTCAAAAACAATTTTATTGCGCTCATCAAAACTTATATTATCCCAATTTTTAAACATTATTTATCGTTATTTATTAATTTGCCCCTATCTTTTCAGTTACCAAATCCAACTCGGGTTTTAAAATATCCACCATCACATATTTTCCAACTACATTAATATTTAATTCGTCAATTACATCAATTACATTTTTGTAAGTCGCCTTATCATCAGTTTTAATTAAGTAAGTGAACGATTCTTTATTTGCTTTTATTTCTTTTACTAAGCGTTTAAAGGTTGAGTCTTCAAGTAATTTATTTTTGTGTTTTGTATCTAAATCTCTAATTAGAGCCTGCATGGGTTTATTTTTTTCGAGCAAATATTTGTGAAGGCTTGCCTTAGAATCTTGAGAAAAATCTAACTCAGAGAGCGTTGTTTTTTTGCCCTTATCGTCGTCTGCCGCCCTGAACTGGCCTTCATAATAAAATATGCGATTATCTTTTGAAAGTAAAATGGTAATTCCTTTTTTAATTTCGTCTACTTTTTGGTCAGGTGGAAGCGGCGCAGGAAAAGTTAATTCCATAGACTTTGGCTTGCTGAATGTGGCAGTTAACACAAAAAAAGTAAGTAATAAAAAAGCCAAATCTACCATTGGCGTCATGTCAATTCGCGTAGATTGTTTTTTTGCTCTTTTTTTACCCCCTTTGTGGCTACTGCCACTATCCGAAATTTCAGCCATTTTTTAAAAATTTATTTGGTTGGCGCTATTACAGTGCCACCACCTTCTAAAGATGTAATTAAATTAAATTGGTAAAGTTTTAAATCGGTAAATGTTTTAATTACGCCTTTTACATGTATGTATTTTGTTGTTGAGGCACATTTAATTGCATAACGGGGTTTTTCAGCTTTAAATTCAGAGTTAGATTCTTTAGCTTTTATTTTAGCCGCTTCGTATGTTCTTACGGCTTCAGTTCCTCCAATACTAATCCAATCTTTTAATTGGTTGTTTGGCGTAATGGTGTCTATTGGAATTCCTTTTTGTGGCTGAAAATTCTTTCGATCATCTTCTTTTAAATCAATATATTTTGGTAAATCTTTAACATCAACACCTATACTTGGCAAACCGCTAAATTTTACAATTTGAGCTTCGGTAAAATTAACTTTGTAAAGTTTACTCATAGCCCTAAGCGCATTCATTTTTGCTGTAGAGTTACTGATACCAAAAAATGAACGTCCTTTATCATCAATTGTAACCATAATGTGATTATCAGGTAAATCTACTTGCCCTATCGACGATGGAGGGTCTACCACAACAGGCTCGGCCATTCTGAAAGAGGCGGTAAGCATAAAAAAAGTCACCAGAAGAAAAGCTAAATCTACCATGGGCGTCATATCTAACGCTGGAGCCCCCCCTTTTGATGGTTTTTTTGACATCGTAGTTGTTTTAAAATTAAATTATTTTCCGGTTGATTGAAATTCGTGTATTATAGAAAATCCAGCTTCATCCATTGAAAAAGTAATTTGATCAATTCTATTACTAAAATAATTATAAAAAATGATAGCAAAGGCCGAAGTTAAAATTCCAACTAGTGTATTTACAAGTGCTTCCGATATTCCAGTAGCCAAAGCAGAAGTATCGGGCGCCCCAGCTGCAGAAAGGGCCGCAAAGGCACGAATCATTCCTACAACGGTTCCAATTAAACCCGCTAAAGTACCAATTGAGGCCATTGTTGAAATAACAACCATATTTTTCGATAGCATAGGTAGTTCAAGAGATGTGGCTTCTTCAAGCGCTTTTTGAATGGAGGCAACTTTTGCTTCTTTATCCATTGATACATCAGTCATAACATATTGATATTTAGTAATGCCTTCGCGAACCACGTTTGCCAAAGAGCCTTTTTGTTTATCGCATGCTGCAATAGCCCCATCAAAATCGTGATCGGATATTAAAGTTTTAATTTTAGAAACAAATTTATCTGTTTGCCCACTGCCGTTGGCTTTCATAATAGTTATAAATCGCTCAATTGCAAATGTAATAACAGTGAAAAAAAACCCAATTAAAATAGGAACAATAAAACCACCTTTATACATAGTACCCAGCATATTAAGCGGATGACCTTTGTCTGCATCGCCGCCCTCAAAATTTGATGCGGCGCCTAAAATACCCTTATAAATAAATATCCCAATAATTAGGCAAATTAAAATGGCTAGGGCCGAGATAATTAGCGGAAACCCGCCATTTGTTTTTTTTATATTCATATTATTTTATTTTATGTATATTTTATTTGGTTTTATGAATGTCAAACTTAATTAAAAAAGTTTTGATGTAAAAATAAATTAACGGTAATTTAATTTTTAAACGGAATAATAATTTAATTATTATTTAAATAATTAATTTATTGTTGTTTTAAGGCTTTTTCAGGAGCAATATTTTAATATTAATAAATCATTAAATTAATTATCTTTTTTAAAATAGAAGAGTTTTTTAATTTGTTTGAATGACAAAAAATTGTTTATATATTTAAAAAACTTTATGGAAGAAAATGAAATTAAAATAGGCAAACAAACCTGGATAACAAAAAACCTTGATGTAACAACTTACCGAAATGGCGAAGTTATACCGCAGGTGTAAGACGCAAGCACTTGGGCAAATTTAACAACCGGCGCTTGGTGTTATTACGAAAACAAAACAGCTAACGGCACAACTTATGGCAAATTATATAATTGGTATGCGGTAAACGACCCGCGGGGTTTGGCACCAAATGGCTACCACATTCCCACAGATGCAGAATGGACAACACTAACCACTTATTTGGGAGAAACAGACGCCGCTGCAAAAATGAAAAGCACTACTGGCTGGATTGAAGATGGCAACGGCTCAAAAGAATCAGGCTTTGCAAGGCTTCCGGGCGGTTATCGTTACCACGATGGGAGTTTCGGCGTCATTGGCGCTGGCGGTAACTGGTGGAGTTCGTCAGAGGACTTTGCCGATTACGACTGGTGCCGCGACTTGGACTACGATCTTGGCGGTGTAAACAGGGCCAAGGCCTTAAGCTTTATGGGTTTTCTGTGCGTTGTCTGAGGGATTGAAATTTGACTCTTTGACTATTTTTTTTCGCGGGTATTTTTTCGAATTTTTTTTGGGATAAAACAAATTTTCAGTTAAGCCAACGAATTGTCTCTTCGAGTAGAATTTGCTTTTTTGCAAATACGTATCGAGAAGTGGTTATGTTGCTTGAGTTCTCGATACAAAAATTCAAAAAGGCAGAACTTTCAGTAAACCCACTATTCACGCCAAGGCGCGCAATGGGTTTTCTGTGCGTTGTCTGAGGTATTGAAATTTGACTATTTGAAACTTTTTTCCGCGGGCATTTTTCCGAATTTTTTTTGTCTTAACGATAAGTTAAGTATAGCCAACAATTTTTTATTGTTAGTCGTTGCAAAAAATTGTATTTTTACAAAACACTATGCCTAATGTATACGAATTTAATGGGTATAAGCCCGTGATTGACGCTAGTGCATTTATTCATCCAAATGCCACAGTTACAGGTAATGTAATCATAGGAAAAAAAGTTTATGTGGGGCCCGGAGCAGCAATAAGAGGTGATTGGGGCCAAATCGTAATTGAAGATGGGTGTAACATTCAAGAAAACTGCACCATACACATGTTTCCAGGAGCTACCGTGTTGCTAAAAGAAGCCGCTCACATTGGCCATGGCGCTGTAATTCACGGAGCCACAATAGGAAAAAACACACTAATTGGTATGAACAGTGTAATTATGGATAATGTAATTATAGGCGACGAGTGTATTGTAGGCGCATTAAGCTTTGTGCCAGCCGAAACCATTATCGAAAATAGAAAAGTACTACTTGGCAACCCAGCAAAAATAACCAAAGAGGTGAGTAACGAAATGATTGTCTGGAAAACAAAAGGCACAGAGTTATATCAAAATTTACCAACCGAATGTCGGCGATCCTTAAAGCCCTGCGAACCCTTGCGCCGAATACCAGCATTTAGGCCTCAACAACAAGACGAGTTTAACACTTGGCAAAAACAAAAAACAAAAAAATAACAATTTTTTAATTTTATTGCAATCTTTCAAAATAAATAAAAAAATAATTTAAGTCCCATCTTTTTTTCGTTTAATTATATTAAAATACAACATGGCAAAAATAAAATCTTTACTAAATTCTAATTCAACTAATTTTTTATATCAATATTTAAACAACCCTTCGCCTACTGGCTTTGAAAGCTCAGGCCAAAAAATATGGCTTAATTATATTAAACCCTATGTTGACACCCATTTTGTTGACACTTATGGCACCGTAGTAGGGGTTATAAACCCAAGTGCAACATATAAAGTAGTTATTGAGGCCCACGCAGATGAAATTAGTTGGTTTGTAAATTACATTTCAAAAGACGGATTTATTTATTTGAAAAGAAATGGTGGCAGCGACCACCAAATTGCACCCTCCATGCGAGTAAATATTCACACAGATAAAGGAATAGTAAAAGGCGTATTTGGCTGGCCCGCTATACATGTGAGAGAACCCGGCAAAGAGGAGTCGCCTAGTTTAAAAAATATTTTTTTAGATTTGGGTTGTAAGTCCGATAAAGAAGTAAGCGAGCTTGGCGTGCACGTTGGCTGTGTGGTAACCTATCAAGACGATTTAATGGAATTAAACGGTCGCTATTATGTTGGCCGAGCCCTTGATAATAGAATAGGAGGCTTTATGATTGCTGAGGTCGCAAGGCTTTTAAAAGAAAAAAAAGACAAATTGCCCTTTGGTTTATATATTGTAAATGCAGTACAAGAAGAAGTTGGATTAAACGGGGCCACGATGATAGCTCGAAAAATTAAACCAAACGTAGCCATAGTTACTGATGTTTGTCACGACACCCAAACGCCAATGATGAGTAAAATTACAAGTGGCGATATTCATTGCGGCAAAGGGCCGGTTTTAAGCTACGCGCCAGCAGTTCAAAATAATTTATTGAAGTTAATAATTGATGCAGCAAAAAAAAATAAAATCGATTTTCAGCGCCAAGCGGCATCAAGAGCAACCGGAACAGATACCGACGCCTTTGCTTATGCTACCGATGGTATTGCTTCAGCCTTAATATCATTACCTTTGAGATACATGCATACAACCGTTGAAAGCGTAAGCAAAAAAGATGTTGAAGAGGTCATCAAGCTAATTTATTATTCGCTAAAAATAATTAAAAACAACCAGGACTTTCGATATTTAAAATAATAGTAAGAAATTCAAAATGCCAATACTGGGCTCTATAATAAAAGGCGCTATTAACATTCGCTTAAAAATACCTAATAGGCAAAGTACAGAAAAGCAGCAAATTAAGCAATTAAAAAAAATTTTGTTTAAAGCGCGCAATACAGATTTCGGGAAGCGATTTGATTTTTCGGACATCATACTACATCAAGACCCAATAAAAATATTTCAAAGCAAAATACCAATTCATGATTATCAAAGTATTTTTGATGGCTGGTGGCATAGGGCTTTAAAGGGCGAAAAAAATGTGACATGGCCTGGAAAAATAAAATATTTTGCTTTAAGTTCGGGCACTTCAGAATCCTCAAGTAAACATATACCTGTTTCTAAATCGATGATACGATCGATACAAAAAGGCACTTTTAAACAAATTTTAGCAACTAAGCATTTTAATTTTTCTAGAGAACAATATCAAACTGTAGTTTTATTTATTGGGGGTAGCACAAATTTAAATTTTAATGGTATTTGTTTTACTGGCGACTTAAGCGGTATTACAACAGGAACTCAGCCTTTGTGGTTTCAAAATTTTAGCTTGCCTGGGCCACAAATTAGAGCACAAAAAAATTGGGAAGATAAGTTAGAAGAAATTATATTTAATGCAAAAAGTTGGAACGTTGGATTTATTTGTGGCCTTCCTGCCTGGATTCAAATATTGTTTGATCGGATAATTCAGTATTATCAGGTTAAAACAATTCACGATATTTGGCCAAATTTAGTAATGTTTGTACATGGAGGGGTTTCGATACTGCCGTATAAAAACAGTATAAATAATTTGTGTGGTAAGCCATTGGTTTATATGGACACTTATATGGCATCAGAAGGATTTATTGCATATCAGGAAAGGCCTAATGAAGATCAGGCTATGAAACTCATAACAGATAATCAAATTTTTTTCGAATTTATTCCGTTTACTGATCAAAATTTTGATTCAGATGGAAATATTTTACCAAATGCAAGCGCAATTGATTTGAAGAAAGTAGAATTAAACAAAGAATATGCGATTGTAATTTCAAATTGCGCAGGAGCCTGGCGATATTTAATTGGCGATACAATAAAATTTTTAGACTTAATTCGAAATGAAATTATTATTACCGGAAGAACAAAACATTTTTTAAGTTTATGCGGGGAACATTTGAGTGTTGAAAATATGAACAAAGCCATATTGCTTACCGCAAGCCATTTTAAAATAAATATTAACGAATACTGTGTTGTTGGACTGCCTTTTGAAGGCCTATTTTCTCATACTTGGTATATTGGCTTAGACGAAAAGATAAATTTAATTGAATTAACAGAAAGACTTGACGGATATTTAAAAGAACTAAATGATGATTATGCATTAGAAAGACAACACGCATTAAAACACATAAAGGTAATTGTTTTGCAAAATAAGGTTTTTATTGATTTTTTGGCTAGTAAAAATAAATTGGGTGGGCAGAGTAAGTTTCCGAGGGTTTTAAAAGGCAAACAATTAAATGAATGGCGGGCATTTTTAGAGCACATTAAAAATTAATATTTTGGCATTAACTTTAATATATCAAACACTCATAATCGTTTTATTTTTGAGTTTTTCTTTTGGCCCCTCTTTTTTTGCGCTTATAAATGCGGCAATTAAATATGGTTATAAACCAGGCGCCATAATTGCTTTTGGTATTTTTTTAAGCGATTTGATGGTTTGTTTTTTAATTATTTTTTTGGTTCACTTTGGCGCTACAAATTTTATTCACGACGAAGAAAGTAAAAGATTTATGGGTATAGTAGCCGGCGTTTTGCTTATCGTTTTTGGCGCTTTTCATTTTAAAAAGCAAGATACAAGAACCGACGCGGATATTGAATTAAAAACACCCGCTCCAGTTTTAATGATATTAAAAGGGTTTTTTTTAAATACTTTAAATCCTACCATTTGGCTTCTTTGGCTTGGAAATGTTACGATAATTAGCAAAACATTAAATTACTCTATTATTAAAATGATTTTTTATTTTAGCGCTACTCTTGTTTTAGTTTTATTAGTTGAAATAGCAAAAGTTTCGGGGGCTAGCAAATTAAAAAAAATATTAACACTTAAAACTATGATGATTTTTAATATTGTAACAGGAAGCCTTTTGATTGTTTTTGGAATGAACCTTATTCGCATTCATTTTTTTAAATAATTCTTTATGACCAATGAAGCCGCAGAAAAATTCAAAAACATCTTGCAACAAAGTTTAACTTTTCCCTGTGTTTATATGTATAAATTTATTATTAAAAGCGAAAACAGAAATATTGCTTTAGTAGAAAATTTATTTGAAGCAGGAGCTGAAATTTTTTCAAAAGAAAGTGGCGGAGGCAAATACATAAGCATTACTGTAAGCCAAGTATCTCTTAATGTTGATGAGATAATTAGCATCTATAAAAAAGCCGCTAAAATAAAAGGAATTATTTTTTTATAAGCCCACAAATAGCGTTTGGTTGGCTAAACAAATATCTGTACTTTTACCCTCCTAAAATCAATAAGATGAACATAGTAAAGAATGATATTGATAGTTTAAATGCAGAAATTAAAATTTCGCTTAGTCCAGCAGATTATGAATTAAAGGTAAGCGAGGGAATAAAAAAAATTCAAAAACAATCTAAAATGCCAGGCTTTAGACCGGGGAAGGTACCAGCGAGTTTAATTAAAAAACAATACGGAACACAAATATTAGTCGACGAAATAAATAAAATACTAAACGATGCCATTTATAAATTTATAGAAGACAATAAGCTTGATGTATTGGGAAATCCTTTGCCAAAAGACCAAACCTCGATCGATTTTGTTAATCAAACAGAATTTGAGTTTATTTATGAATTGGGCATGGCCCCAAATTTTTCTATTAATTTAGATAGCAGTTATGTATTTTCTCAAAAAACAGTAAAAGTAGACGATGAGTTAATAGAAAAATATGTAAAAGACGTTCGCCGTAATTACGGCAAGCCATATAATCCTGAAGTGTCATCAGAAAAAGATGTTGTATTTGTAGATATTAATGAATTAGACGAAAGCGGCGGTATAAAAACTGGAGGAATATATAAAAGCACAAGTGTAAGTTACGAAAGGATAAAAAACGAAAATGCAAAAATAAAATTAATAGGATTAAAAAAAGAAGATAAAATTACAATTCCAATTAATGAGTTATACGAATCCGCCATTGATAAAAGCGTTTCATTAAGCATTGATAAAGAGTTAGCCGAACAAACAAATGGGAATTTTCAATTAACTGTAAAAAACATTTCAAGACTTGATGAAGCAGAATTAAATCAAGAATTATTTGATAAGGTTTATGGAGCCGGAATAATTGCTACCGAGGAAGAATTTAAAATTAAAATACGCGACGAGTTAGCATTAATGTTTGCCGCAGATTCTGAAAAATTTTTGAGAACAGAAGTAGAAAAAAAATTAGTAGAAAAAATAAATTTAAAATTACCCGACGCTTTTTTAAAAAGATGGCTAGCAAAAGCTAACGAAAAGCCAGTAACCCCAGAAGAAATAGAAAAGGAATACCCCAATTACGCCAAAGCAATGCAATGGCGTTTAATCGAAAATAAAATTATTAAAGACAACCAAATAAAAGTTGAAGCCACAGAAGCACAAAAAGAAGCAAAAATATTTATTAAAAGCGAATATGCTCGATATGGCCAAATGGCTTCGGAAGAGGATTTAGAAAAAATTTCAAAAGATTTATTGAGCAAAGAAAAAGAAGCTCAAAAAATTTTCGAAAATATTTACAGTAAAAAAGTAATTGATTTAATAAAACAAAAGTGTAAATTAGAAACAAAAGAGCTGAGTTACGACGATTTTTTTAAAGCTTAAAATCATTTACAAATATTTATACTTATTTAAGGCATGCTTTATATAGTGACACCAATCTGTATTTTTTGATTTTATTATCTAGTTTCAAAATATTGACAATTTAAAGGTTGGTTTATTTAAATAAAACATTAATCTTTAACACAACGTACACTTAATCCAATATTTTTAGAAAAAATATGAGTGCCTACATCACCCATACCATTTCCGAAATATTTACATACGGCCTTATAATCATTATTTTCAATCGAAGTCCAATAATATGAACTAATACCATTATATAAAAAATCAAATTTTTCATTACAAATACCTGCAGGTACAATATTAAACCCTCTTTCATCAATTCCATTACCCTTTGCCGCCCAACCGGATTTACTTTTTAGTATATTTCCTGCTATATTATCCCCACCTAAAAAATCAGTAAGCTCTTTCCATTCATCATCCGATGCAATATGCCATCCAGTTGGCGCAATTTTGGAAGAATCAATTAAAGCATACCAATTATAAAGTTTACCAAATTTTGAATTTAACGAAGCGTCATTATTATAATAGCACCAAGCAGGCTGTTTAAGTTTATTTGCACTTAGCCATTCTTCTTTTGTTTTAACTTGCTTAATCAAATTACCGTTTCTAAATTTAGATACATCTAAGTTTTTTATACTCCAAATTTTACCCCCTATATTTACTTGTTGTGCTTTTATATTAATAATTATAGCACAAAAAACAAAACTTAATAATTTAATATGTATAGGCATTTTCATCATATTTTTACAAACTTATTATTTACCAATCTATATTTTAAACCACCGATTTTAAACATTTGCCCTTCATTTAATTTCCCCATTTCGTCTAAATCTTCTTCCATTGTATGAACAGAGCCATTAGTTGCATAAGCAATATCTAAATATTTAGTATTAATAACACTATTAATTCCGCAAATAATTATACTAACTGGTATTTTTAACTCTTTTAATTTAGGCAATAAAGCCATATCACAAGGATCTTCCCAATTATCTGCAATGAGTAAAATATTTTTAATGTTGTTTGGATATTTTTTTATAGCATAAAAAATAGCTTCTATATCATTTTCAATATGTCCACCTTTTTGCATACTAGTTAAAGCAGTATTCATTATTTTTTCTGCGTTATATGTTTCTATATTCCAAATTCCATTTGAATCTAATGAAGCGCTTTGGTCATTACTTCTTTCTTCATCATCGTTAAAAAAAACAAATTGTTTAAACGTTTTTAATCTTTGATTAAATTTTGCCCAAATCATTAACTGAACTGTATAGGGCGCCATACTTCCAGTTACATCTGCTACACACAACATCTCTTTCCATCTTGACTTTCTTGAAAACACTTTTAATAGGGTAGAATCTTTTAATTTTTCTTTACCTGAAATAATATCATTAATGTATTTTTTTTCTTCCGAAAAGGGAACTAATGGCCGAAAATAAACAATAAATCCATGAAAATAATTTAATAAATCTGCATGATTTTTCACTCCTGTTTGCTTAATCAAACGCCATTTTATAGTTTGTTTATTAAACGCTTTAGGGCAATTCATATAAAGCTCAATTATTCGCTTCCTATTTAATTCAGATAAATTCTCTCCCTCTGGATAGTCAGTATAAATTAAATCAACACCGACTATTGTTTCATCATTAAGAATTCTAAGAACTGCATCATTTTCAATTCTATAATTTCCGGGTTCAATTCTTATTGATCTGTATTTAAACTCATTTTGTAAAGGTTCATATTTTTCAACTATCAAACTATCTTCAAATTTAATTTTTAAATTCATTTGTGTTTGTGAGTTAATATTTAATGCAAAAGCAAAAATAAAAATTTGAATATAATGGGAGTTTTTTATTAAAAAGTATAGCTTTATTTTTCTCATGATTTTTTTATTTAAGATTTTATTATTGTATATACTTTATATTTTATATAATTAATTCTTTAACTATGTCAATACATAATTAAGATTTATATAAAAGTTACATTGATTTTTGTTTTTTTGTTAATTTCTGAATGCTCAAGTTTTGCTTGAAAAAGTACAATCACAGGCTAAGCTAAGCTAAATCTTGTTTTTTTGATTATTAAATAAGTTTATATTTTTAACCGAGTTAAATTGGAGGGCATAGTCGAGATAGAAGGCACTCTCTATTTCTAAGTTTAATAAATCGCCTGAATGAAGTTCTTTTGAATTTATTTTAAAGGGTACCAAGTTGTGCCATTTTTTTGCAATAGCGCAAAAAATTTTATAAAATTTATTCGAGCTAATTTTTATGAGGGCTCTAATAACAACAAATTTTTTCTTTACTCTTGTAATTATAAGATTCTTTCTTCTTAAGTTTTTTAAAAATCAAAACAACATCTTAGATTATTTTAAGAGCAAGGGTGTTCAATTTTTTATAAAGTTTAATCAACCAGCCTAGCGCTAATTTCATTTAAAGAATTTATGATAAAGTATTTTTTTTCATCATTAAATAATTTGCAAATAAGAGGAGGGGAATTCGATTTAAAGACATGTTTTTTACCCGTTAAAGGATTAAAAATCAAAGTTTCATTATTATTTTTAAAGCTATAATAAAAGGTCCGTGTTTCGTCGCTATAAAATTGAGTTTCCCTCAAGTCCTTTAAACCATTTTGCTCGTATAATAAATGACCGCTTAAATCAAAAGCAAAAAATTCAGAGTAGGTTGTCACAATTAAGTCTGTATTTTTATTTTCATCTATTTCAATAAAGTTATGAGATGCTCCAATTAAATCTTGGTGTAAGTTTATATTTAATTCTTTATCAGCAAACGAAATTTTTGATAGCTGTCCGCGTTCGTTATTTATGTAAAACAAGTTAGTTGCTTGAATACTATTATTTGCTTCTATATAAAATGAAGTACAATTATTTTTTGCCCTGTGCTTTAAATTGATTCGAGAATCACCCTTTCGACTAGAGATATAAATTTTTCCACCAGTATCCATACACACCAAATAATCGCTTTGCCCAACTTTTATGTATTGTATTGCAAGGTTAACCTCTTTTTCTGTTTTTATTGCCGTAAACCCCTTTTGTTGCAAACCATTTATAGTATAATTATAAATGTATTTATTTTTACAAGCAATAAATAGCCGATAATCTTTGTTGTGTTCATAATCAAAAACACTTATTGCAGATGAAGCTTCGCTAGGCAACTTAACAGGGTAACCTTCTATATATTTTCCGTTACGATCTAGTAAGTGTAAATAATTTTTACTACTAAATAAGAGTTGATTTTTTTTATTTTTAAAAGCATCTACAATAAAAAATTTCGAATTAATTTTTTCTGCGATCTTTTTTTTCCATAAAAGGGTTCCTTTTGCATTGATTAAATAAATTGTATTTCCTTCGTCTTGAACAACTAATTCATGTTCTTTTGTTATGTGATTTAAAAAAATTTCTGCTTTTTTATTACAAGTCGTATCTAATTTTAAAGTCCACAAACCACTGTTATCAGTAAGATTATTTTCTACTTTATACATCAAATGACATCTAAATTTAAAATTTTTTGTTTCGTTAGTTATCGCCAACGAAAAATGTTTAAAGTTTTCAAATGGATGGTCATTAGTATTTTTAGTAAAATTAAATATTGAATAAGCTTTATTTTTATTTTGTTGAGGAGAAGAATAAGCTAAGTAATTAAAAGTTTCAGGAAAATTTTGATTTTTATAATTTAAAAAACTTTCTTCTTTTGATAATAATAGTCCAGACTTTAGAGTTGAAAGAAGTTTTAATAGAGATTCCTGGTTCTCTGCAAAAAACAAAAATCCCTCGTAATAGGCGGCATATTTAGTTTCACAATTAATAATGGGATAAAAAAGTTGCAAGGAGTCTAAAGAGTCATTTTTAATCAAGCAATAAATTGATGTTGCCTTTTCTTTGTAAACAGAATCGCTCATAAGTTTGAGATGTTCCTTTGCCAACAAACTATCTTCTATTTTTAAGCCCACATAGTTTTGTTTTGAAATTTCGGTTTCAAATTCAAATAAATTACCGGCGATATTTTTATAAAAATCTAATTCTAAATTATACAAAGCGCTATCGTTTAATTGGCGCCAATAATTTTTATTTGGATCGATTGTTTGACTAAGTAAATTGTTTTTAAAAGTCAAAAAAGAGCTCAGGCCAAATGCGACAAAAGAACTTGTGTTATATGGCAACGCATTAAAAAAATCAATAGTAGCGGGTTCTTGATTAAAAAAAGCTGATTTATAATCATTAGTCCCTGAATTTAAATAGCCATTAATACTTATTTCAGAGGGTAAAATATCAATTGTTCCATAAGAAATTCCATCGCTACAGAAATCGCTTAAGTTAAGTTTTTTATTTGCTGAACTGGCATCATATAAATTATGATTAATAAAAAAACTAATGGCCGCACCCTCTTCAGCAGAATTTTTATAGCCCAAAAAACTAACGTTATTTTTTAATTTAATCTTTAGCGGATTTATCGCCGATAACAGCCCCTGTTTATTGTTAGACAAAACAACAACCCCGGCATTTAAAGTAAAAAAAAATTCTTTTTGTTTATTTATGTTAAATTTAAAGACACCCTTCTCTATTTCTTTAGCTGAAAATAGGTTAGCTAAATTTTTTTGAATTTCTGTTTGATTGCCCAGTTCATTAATGTTAAAGGTACTCATCCAATCAAAGCCCTGGTTGTATATCGCAAAATGAATAGTCTTATCAGCAAGCTCTTCTTTTAATAATTCATTTGTGTTGAAAAGAGAATCAATCCCCCGAATGGTTTGGCATAAAAAGCCTATTTCTTTAAATATAAAAAGCCGGTCGGCAATTAAGCTTTGTGAATTTAATTTTATATTTAAATCGCTAAAGTTATTTGTGTTAATATAAATTAAGCAGCTATCGGGCAAAAAAGATACTGCATCAACAATAGGCTTTTTAATGTTTTTTAATTTAAAATAACCAAATACCCCAAAACCAATTGCTGCAAATGCAAATACAATAAAAAATATTTTTTTTATAATGACCAATTTAAAGCTAAACTAACCAAAATAAAGAATCCGTTTATTTTGATTAGAAAAGAGTTATAAATAAATTAATGTTTATTAAAAAAAATTATATGTTAAGCAAAAGCTGTGATGGCAATAATTTAAAACTTAGCCGGTGTAAAGGCGTAACCCCATATTTTTTTATTGCATCTCTATGTTTTTTTGTAGGATATCCCATGTTGTTTTGCCAATCGTAATTTATATATTTTTTTGCTTCCTCTTTCATAAAATCGTCGCGGTATGTTTTAGCTAAAATACTCGCAGCGGCAATGTTTAAAAATTTTGAGTCTCCTTTTATAATACATTGGTGCTGGATTTTTTTATAAGGACTAAACCTGTTTCCATCTATTAAAAGTAATTCTGGCCTTGTTTTTAATTTATCGATGGATCTGTGCATTGCTAAAAAAGAGGCGTTTAAAATATTAATTTCATCAATTTCATGTTGATCAACTATACCAATTGCCCATGAGATAGCGCTGGCTTCTATTTCGGGTCTTAGTTCATAGCGAATTTTGTCAGATAATTTTTTGCTGTCGTTGAGCCATTTATTTCGATATTTTTTATTAAAAATTACCGCTGCAGCAAAAACAGGCCCCGCCAAACATCCTCTTCCGGCCTCATCGCAACCAGCTTCAAATAAATTTTTATCAAAAAAGGCTTTTAACAACTTGGCTTAAAAATATCATTATATCGAGGCTAAGCAATTTTTAATTGCCGAAAAATTTGGAATTTGTCCGGCGTCTTCTAAAATTTCTATGTATTTTAAGATACCTGATTTATCAACCACAAAGGCAGATCGTTTGGAAACACCCTTCATACCGAAAGCAAAAATTTCTGCAAGAACTCCATATGAATTACTTGTATCTTTATTAAAGTCGCTTAATAAATCAAAATTTAACTTTTGTTCTTCTTTAAATTTAGCGAGCGAAAACAAAGAGTCAACTGAAATTCCAACAACAACAGCATTTAAATCGTTATAAATTGATAACTCGTCTCTTACCATACAGAGCTCTTTTGTACAGACACCAGTAAATGAAAGCGGAAAAAAAAGGATTACCATATTTTTGCCATTATAATCGGACAAAGAAATTTCTTTTTTTTCAGTAGAAAACAAAGTAAATTTAGGAGCTGGAGTATTTAATAGTAAACTCATATTAATGTTTGTTAATGTTTAATTTTTAACAATATTACTTTAAATTGGTTTAAAAACAAATTAATACTTTTGTGTATAAAATAATTAGAATTTCAAATAAATAAAGATGAGCAATTCAAACGAAAGCAAATGTCCTTTTCCACACGGACAAATAAAGCAAGCCCCTTCTACAGGGACTTCTAACACAGATTGGTGGCCAAACAGATTAAATTTAAGCATTTTAAGACAACATTCTACGTTATCAGACCCAATGGATAAAGGGTTTATTTATGCCGAAGCATTTAAAAAATTAGATTTAAAAGCGATAAAAAAAGACATTATTGAGTTAATGACTAATTCTCAAGATTGGTGGCCAGCAGATTATGGCCACTATGGCCCCTTTTTTATTCGAATGGCTTGGCATAGTGCAGGAACTTATCGAATTTCTGATGGAAGAGGTGGGGCAGCAACAGGAAATCTACGTTTTGCCCCAATAAATAGTTGGCCTGATAATGGCAATTTAGATAAGGCTCGATTTTTACTTTGGCCAATTAAACAAAAATATGGTAACAAAATTTCTTGGGCCGACTTAATGATTTTAGCCGGAAATTGCGCTTTAGAATCTATGGGATTTAAAACTTTTGGATTTGCAGGCGGTCGTGAAGACATTTGGGAGCCTGAACAAGATATTAATTGGGGGCACGAAAAAGAATGGTTAGGCGATAACCGTTATAAAGGAAATAGAGAATTAGACCAACCTTTAGCGGCAGTTCAAATGGGATTAATTTATGTAAATCCACAAGGTCCTAATGGCAATCCTGAACCTTTAGCCTCAGCAAAAGATATTAGAGAAACATTTGCACGAATGGCAATGAATGATGAAGAAACCGTTGCTTTAGTTGCTGGTGGACACACTTTTGGAAAAGCACATGGAGCTGCTCCAGATAGCCACGTCGGCCGAGAGCCCGAAGGAGAAAGTATTGAAAAAATGGGAATGGGTTGGATAAATAGTTTCGGAACAGGAAAAGGCGGCGACACAATTACCAGTGGTTTAGAAGGAGCATGGAAGCCCAATCCTACTAAATGGGATAATGGTTATTTAGAAACATTATATAAATACGAATGGAAATTAACAAAAAGTCCCGCTGGTGCCCATCAATGGATTCCAACCGATGAAAGCGCAGCTAATTTAGTTATAGATGCTCACGACAAATCCAAAAGTCATGCACCAATCATGACAACTGCTGATTTAGCGATGAAAATGGATCCGGCTTATGAAATTATTTCAAGAAAATTTTTAAATGATTTTAATGCCTTTGCCGATGCCTTTGCCAGAGCATGGTTCAAACTAACGCACCGCGATATGGGCCCTTTATCTCGCTATTTAGGAGACGAAGTACCTAAAGAAATTCTGATTTGGCAAGACCCAATTAATACATCCAAAAACGAATTAAATGACAATGATTTTATTATTTTAAAAGATAAAATAAATTCTAGCGGCCTTTCAGTTTCAGAACTCGTTTCTACTGCTTGGGCTTCTGCATCTTCTTATCGGGGATCTGATAAACGCGGAGGAGCTAATGGCGCTCGCATTTGTATAGAGCCTCAAATTAATTGGGAAGCAAACAATCCTAATCAATTAAAAAAAGTCTTAAATGTATTAGAAGGTATTAAAAAAGAATTTACAGCATCCAACAAAAAAGTTTCTATGGCAGATTTAATTGTTTTGGCTGGTTGTTCAGCTATTGAAAAAGCCATAAAGAACGCAGGTCACAATATCTCTATTCCATTTTCGCCAGGCCGTGGCGATGCCACTAAAGAACAAACTGATGAAGAGTCTTTTTCAGTTTTAGAACCAAAAGCTGACGGGTTTAGGAATTATAAAAATTCAAAAGCGAATTTAATTACAGAAGAAATGTTAGTTGATAAAGCCCAGTTATTAACTTTAACTGCCCCAGAAATGACATCTTTAATTGGAGGCATGAGAGTATTGAATACTAACTTTGATGGATCTAAACATGGTGTTTTTACAGATAAGGTCGAAACACTTAGTAATGATTTTTTTATAAATTTATTAGATATAAGTAATGTTTGGAAAGCTACAAATGAAACAGGAGAATTTTTTGAAGGCCGAAATCGCAAAACTGGGGAATTAAAATGGACAGCAACCCGCGCCGACTTAATTTTTGGTTCTAACTCCGAACTTAGGGCTATAGCAGAAGTATACGCTTGTAGCGATTCAAAAGAAAAGTTTGTAAAAGATTTTGTTTCAGCTTGGAATAAAGTAATGAATCTTGATAGATTTGATTTAACAAATTAAAAATTTGTTATTTATAAAATAATCTACAAATTAAAAGCCGATTAACCCCCGGCTTTTTTTATTTTATAACCCTCTTTGCTTAGAATTAAAATAATTTTTTCGCAATGGTCGCCTTGAATTAAAATTTCACGATCTCTAACAGAGCCGCCGACCCCACATTTTTGTTTTAATAGTTTACCTAAAAGTTCAATATCTCCTGTTTTGCCTTTAAAACCATTAATCCTACTTAAAAGTTTTCCTCCACCTAATCTATCAAGATATATTTTAAGCTGCTCTTTTGATGGAATAACAGTTTCTTCTTTATCGTCATTTATTGATTCATATTTAAAGTTAGGGTTGGTAGAATAAACTACATTAATATTATTTTTATTTTTTTTAGACATGTACTTTTTATTCTCTTTTTTGATGTTTAATAAATTAAGGATAAAATTAATAAAAATAAGAGCCTTTCAATTATTCAAATATCTAAATTTATCATCAAAATTAATTTATGATTAAGTATTTTTTTTATCAAAAAAATCCAGCTTCGCATTATATTTATGTCGACATGCATATTAATGAAGTTAAGGCCGATTTTCTTCAACTTCAATTGCCAACTTGGCGCCCCGGAAGATATGAGTTAGGAAATTTTGCTAAAAATATAAAGTGTGTAGAGGCGTTTAACGAGAAAAATGAACCACTTTATTATACAAAATTAACAAAAGATTTATGGAAAATTAATGTAGAAAAAGCATCTTCAATTAAGGTAACTTATAGTTATTATGCCTCAGAACTTAATGCCGGAGCCTGTTTTGCTGACTCTAATCAATTATATGTTAACCCAATTCATTGCTGTATGTATGTTGTTGATAGAACAAACGAAATACATCAAATAGAATTACAAATTCCTGATACATATAAAATAGCCACCTCGTTAATCCAAAACAATAAATGTTTAACAGCAGCCAACTACGATGAATTAGTTGACTCGCCTTTTATGGCATCCAATAATATAAAAACTTTTTTTTATGAAGTCAACGATATTAAATTTTATATGCATTTTAATGGCGAGTGCCAGCCAAACATAGAGCAATTTAGAAAAGATTTTTATGCATTTACAAAAAAACAAATAGATTTTTGGGGAGACTTTCCATATAATGAGTATCATTTTCTTTTTCAAGTATTGTCATTTAAATTTTATCATGGCGTAGAACATAAAAAAAGTACAGTGATTGCAATCGGCCCTGGCTATTCAATTAATGAAGGATTAACATACGAGGATGTTTTAGGTGTAAGCTGCCACGAATTATTTCATACATGGAATATAAAAACAATACGCCCTAAAGAAATGATGCCATATAATTATACAAAAGAAAACTATGCTTCTACAGGTTATGTTTATGAGGGATTTACAACTTATTATGGAGATAAATTATTATTTAGTAGCGATGTTTTTACATTTCAACAATATATTGAAACCTTACAAGACAGACTTTTAAAACACTTTCATAATTTCGGGAGATATAATTTAAGTGTTGCCGCTAGTAGTTGGGAAACTTGGCTAGATGGATATTTGCCGGGGGCGCCTTACAGGAAAACTAACATTTATGATGAAGGAAGCTTAATTGCTTTTATTCTCGACGTATCGATTTTAAAAGCAACAAAAAATAAAAAATCATTGCGAGATGTTTGTTTATTATTATATCACCGTTTTGGGAAAAATCAAATTGGTTATACAGAAAAAGATATTTTTAATTTAGTAAACGAAGTAAGCGGTATAGATCTATCACAGTTTTTAAAAAAATATGCATATTCACCAAGTGATTTTGAAGAACCTTTATTGGAAGCCTTTAAATATTTGGGATTTGATTTAATAAAACAATTAAACCCAATTTTTAGCGAACAATATTTTGGTTTCAAGACGATTGAAAATGGACTTTATAGTAAAATCAGCATAGTAGCGCCTTATTCTCCGGCATGGAAGGCAGGGTTATTTAACGGCGACGAAATTTTATCAGTTAATGGAATTGCACTAAAAAACAATCTAAATAACTGGTTGCAATATTTTATAAATTTCGAATCAATTTCTCTTGTTGTTAATTCGAACGAACAAACTAAAATAATACAATTACAAAAAGATAAAAAAGACAATACTTTTTTTGGTTTACTCGTGTTAAGAAAGAATAATTCGTTCGGCCTTCAGGCTCATAAAAATTTTGAAGTTTGGAAAAATTGTTAAGATTGTTTTTTTAAAAATCTCAATTAAAATTCGTTAGAAATGAATTAGTTTTTCATTTTTTTTATTTGCATTTTTACTTTTTAAACAATGTAAAATGGGTATAAACTCAAATTCGTCTTCAAAATTTGCTAGCGACTTTTCTTCTGAAGAAGAATTTGCGCGGCCACAGTTTTTAAAAATTCTTTGTATTTTATCTTTTATCGCAAGCGGCCTATTAATAATATTTTACGCTTTATGTACTCTTTTTTTGACCTTAAACGAAGAAATGATTGGAAATTTTTGGAACGAAGTAATTAAAGTTCAGCCATCATTAGAAAACGTTGATCCAAATATTTTTTTTCACGAAATAGGGATGTTGAGCATGTATAATATAATTGCAAATGTTTTTTCTTTAATTGGAATTATATTAATGTGGCGCCTCAATAAAATCGGGTTTTATATTTATTTGGTGGCAGAATTAGTCTCAAATTTTTTAAGTTTAAACTTAAATACAGGCGAAGCAGAAAAATCTTATTCAGGGCTAGTGTTTTATATTTTTATCGATTTGATTTTTATCGTACTATATTTTATGAATTTAAAACACATGAAAAGTAACAATATACAAACCCATCATTAAAATCAAACAATTTTTTAAATGCCCGAATCAAAGTACCCCAAAGGATTGTTTTTTTTAGTATTCACTGAATTTTGGGAAAGATTCGGTTATTATTTAATGATAGGAATTTTTGCATTGTATATGACAGCTGAAGTTTCTGAAGGAGGTTTTGGGTGGAGCAATGCTGATGCCGCAGATATTTATGGAACATTTATTGCTATAGCTTATTTAACTCCTTTTATGGGAGGGTTATTGGCAGATTTAAAATTGGGATATCGTTTTAGTATCACACTTGGCGGAATTCTTATGGGGATTGGATATTGTATGTTGGCAATTCCAGAAAAATGGGCTTTTTATTCAGCCTTAGCCGTTATGGTTGTTGGGAATGGTTTTTTTAAGCCAAACATTTCAACCTTGCTCGGCAATTTATTTAATGACGATCGTTATCGGCATAAAAAAGATACCGGCTATAATATATTTTACATGGGTATTAATGTGGGCGCTTTTGTTTGCAATTTTATCGCCGCAATTATGCGAAATAAAATTGGTTGGCATGGCGCTTTTATTACTGCCGGAATTGGCATGTTTATAGGCGTTATTACATTTTGGCTTGGAATGAAACATTATAAGCATGTTGATATTAGAAGAGAACCAAAACTAGAAGATAAGCCGTTTTTAATGCAATTTGTAAGTATTTTATTCTTGGGCCTTATTTTTTCTGTCATTGGCTGGTTCATCCCAGATAATATTATGGGAAGCAATAGCTCCGACGCTTTTTTTATGTTTTGCATCCCTGTGATATATTTTTTTGCTAATATTTATTATAAAGCCAGTGCAGAAGAGAAAAAACCATTGGGCACAATGTTTACAATTTTTATTATAGTGATTTTATTTTGGGCCATATTCAAACAAAACGGCACTGCACTTACCACTTATGCTAAATATTATACCGATAGAGAAGGCCCCGTAAAAATAGAAAAAATAGCAAAAGATTTTGGCTTTTTAGAAAGTATTAAAGCCGATAATTTAGAAACCTATCAGCTGGATAATCAGTTTAGGAAAATAATGGGGGCAAATGGAGAACCATTAAAACATTTCGATTATCCTCCATATTATAAAAACTTAGATGCATCAAAATTTCCCCCCAAGGGAGAATCATTAAATTTATTTAATACCGAAATCTTTCAATCTGTAAACCCTTTTTTTGTTGTTATTTTAACCCCGTTGGTCATTGCTTTTTTTGCTTTTATGCGACGCAGAAATAGAGAACCAACTACTGCTACAAAAATTGCATACGGACTTTTGGTTAGCGGTTTATCAGTATTAGTGATGATTGCCGCCGTTTATAGCTCAGATAACGGAGCCCATAAATCTAGCGCTTGGTGGCTAATTGGAAGTTATGGCGTGGTTACCATTGGAGAGTTACTGTTAAGCCCGATGGGGTTATCTATGGTGTCAAAATTATCGCCAGTTAGATTAACCGCTCTGATGTTTGGCGGATGGAGCTTGGCGACCTCTATAGGAAATAAATTAAGTGGTGTATTGGCAAAAAATTGGGATAATTTTGAAAATAAAGCGAATTATTTTTGGTTAAATTTTACTTTATTAATTTTTGCTTTTTTAATAATGACGATACTTTTAAAAAGATTAAATCTTGCGTTTAAAGAAAGATCTTAGGCCCAATCCCATGCTGAACGGTATAGACCGTTTTGTTCGCAATAGCTCAAAAAAGATTTATAAAATTTATTCGAGCTAATTGTTGCACTGTCTCCAATAACAACAAGTTTTTTCTTTGCTCTTGTAATTGCAACATTCATTCTTCTTAAGTCATTTAAAAAGCCAATTTCATTTTTTTCATTACTCCTTACTAAGCTAATATATATAACATCGCGCTCTTCACCCTGAAATCCATCTATTGTTTTTACACTTATTTCATCAAGCTTGCTTTTATTTAATTCTAAGCTCGTGAAATTTTCTTTTAACCACTCTTGCTGTTCTTTATATGGGGATATAATTCCGATGCTAATGTTTGGTAATTTTTCGTGAAGATTATAGTCGATCAATAATTGTTGTAAATGTTTATACAAAATATCGCCTTCTTTAGGATTATAATAGCTTAGTGTCTCTTGATTTTGAATTTCATCAAAACTACAGCCAGCAGTATCTATAAACTCAATGCATTTGTTTAAATAATGTTCTTCATCATTAATTAGCGCGTGATTTGAAACAGTATTGTCGGCAATTAATTCATTGTTGTAAAAATAATTATTACTAAATCCCATAATAGAATTACTCATTCTGTATTGCCGATTTAGCAAAACAACACATTCTGATATTTTAATACATTTATCTAAAAGCGTTTCAGCTAGACCTTGTTTTTTAGCTTCAATACTTTTTACAACTGGAGGCAATTGAAAATGATCGCCACATAAAATTAAGCGATTACATTTTAAAAGCGGAATCCAAATCATAGGCTCTAGCGCCTGAGAGGCTTCGTCAAAAAACAAGGTGTTAAATTTTTTCCGATGCAACCCTCTATGGCAACTTGTAACTGGGGTACAACAAATTACTTGAGTGGTTTTAAATAAATTATCTATAATAAAATCTTCTAATAAGCGAGCCTCTTTAATACAGTTTTTTGCTTCAGTATAAAATACGGTTCTTTGTTGCGCATCTTCTTTTCTAAATACCCGTTTATATTTACTGGCCATTTTAAAATATTCTTCAGCATTTCGCCGCAAATTTTTAATATCTTTATAGTAAGACGATGCTGTAATTTTTCCATCAAGACTACTTTTTAATAATTCGTCAGCCATTCTTGCGGGATGCCCTAATCGCAAAACATTAACACCTAAACTTAATAATTTTTCAGTTAATAAATCAACAGCGGCATTAGTAGGAGCGCAAACTAAAACCTGATTTTCACTTTGTAAGGTTATTCTAATAGCATGGGCTAAACTAGTAGTTTTTCCGGTACCCGGGGGGCCATGTATTATTCCAATATCATTTACAGACAAAATATGATGAACGGCTTTATTTTGAGAAACATTTAATTGAGGAATCAAAACTGAAGAATTTATTTTTTTAAACGAAAGCGGAGCACTTTTTTCAATCATTTCTCTCAACTCAGCAACTCTATTATCTTTTGCCTCAATCACAGCATCTAAAGCTCTTTGCATCTCATGATAACTATTATCATCAAATTGAATATTAATTCCCAGCTTGCCATCATAGCACCAATCAGGTAATTCGTCGCAATGAATAATTAATTTTAAACTATTTTTTGAAACAGACTTAATCGTTCCTGTTATTTCAAAAATCTCGTTTTTTTGATTACTAAATAAGGTTATATTTTTACCCGAGCTAAATTGGTGGGCACAGTTAAGATAAGAGGTACGCTCTATTTCTAAATGCAATAAATCGCCTGAGCCAAGCTCTTTTGAATTTATTTTAATAGGGTACCAAGTTGTACCATTTTTTTTTCGCTGCTCTAAATTAACCCGTAAAAATAATTCTTTGTATAAACGATAATCTTCGTCGCGTTCTATTTGTAAAAGTTGCTTTACGTTTTTTAGACGCTCAACGGCGCTAGAGCTTGGCATTATTTTTAATATTTAACATTAAATCAAAATATTAATTGCGTTAAAATTATTTTTAATTTTTGATTGCGAAATAATTTATTAAAATAAGACGCCACTTTCTTCAATCGAGTTGTCTTTTAAAGTATAAAACTTTGTTTGAATTAACTTTCGCCCCTGAATATATGTTTCGTAACTATCGGTATATTCAGTTCTATTTAGCATAACCGAATCATAATTTTCTGCCAATCCAATTAATAGCTCTGATGCTTCCCTGATAGCGAAGCGACCGCCTTCAGAACCAGTAATATAATCTACAAGATTATTTTTTATACAATAATTTGTAAATAAAGGATTAGATTTTCGGTGTATTAGAATTTTTAACCCACACATTTTTGCAATAGATAAATCTAGAACATCATCAAAAAAATAAGCAATTTCATCTGGTTTTATATTTTTAGTTTTGCAAATAAAATTCAGGGCATCATGCTTGTGTGAAATTTTAAAAAAAGAAAAGTCAAATCCTTCACGGGTACTAAAATAAAAAGCGCTTTCGTTTTTTTCGCCACTAATAATTCCACAAATGGGTAATCGATTATTTTTTAAAAAGTATGAATATCGGAGTAAATTAGTTCCCATGCTATCAACTTCACTAAAACTACTTCCTCCATTAGCTTGTTTTTCGCCAGAATTAAAAACGCCATCCCAATCAAAAATAAAAGCTTTAATGGTTGAAAGTTTATAGGCAATTAAATTTGGTTCAGATATAAACTGACCATTAATTTGTTTAAATTTTTCATGTAAATTCATAAATAGCAAATATATTTATGGGAATTAAAATTATTTTTTTAAAAATTTAATTAAAAACAAGATCCGAATTCTTAATAGCTATTTGTTGAGCAACATTTTGTGCTAGTTCTATAAAAGCGATTGATTGTGGCGTATTATCTTGAATTACAGCTGGACGCCCAGCATCCGAAGACTCTCTGATGCTTTGAACCAAAGGTAATTGTGCCAATAAAGGTAATTTTAATTCTTCAGATAAATTTTTCACACCATCTTTTCCAAAAATAAAATATTTGTTATCAGGAAGTTCATTAGGAGAAAACCAGGCCATGTTTTCTATCAAACCTAAAATTGGCACATTGGTTTGCGGTAATTGAAACAAGGCAATGCCTTTTCTTGCATCAGCTATTGCAACATCCTGAGGCGTACAAACAATAATTGCTCCAGTTAGTGGAATTTGACTACATAAACTAATTTGAATATCTCCAGTACCAGGAGGTAAATCAACAATAAGATAATCTAATTCGCCCCAAACAGTTTCATAAAATAATTGTGATAATGCCTTTGTTGCCATTGGTCCCCGTAATGCAATGACTTGATTTGGCCCAGCTAAAAAACCGATAGAATTTAATTTTATACCATAATTTTCTACTGGCGCCATTTTTTTTTGCCCATTAAATTCTTTGGAGCCAGGCCCCTCGTTGATTACTCCAAACATAATGTGTTGTGATGGGCCATATATATCAGCATCAACTAGGCCAACTTTTGCGCCTTGAAGCGAAAGCCCAAGTGCTAAATTTGCAGCAATGGTGCTTTTTCCAACGCCACCCTTCCCACTTGCTACAGCAATAATATTTTTTACATCTTTTAAGGTTGTTTCGTCTTTTTCTTTTTTTGTGGTAACGTTTGCTGTCATGTTAATTTTAACTTTTGCTTCCTTATCAACATAGTGTAATATAGCATTCATACAAGCATTATGAATCATGTCTTTCATTGGGCAAGCGGGGGTGGTTAAAACAACGGTAAAAGAAATATTTTTTCCCTCTACCGAAACGTCTTTTACCATATTGAGCGTTACCAAATCTTTTTTTAAATCGGGATCGTCTACATTTTTGAGAGCGTCAATAACTCTTTGAATGGTTATTTGCATATTATTACAGCTAACTTATTAAAATATTAAATTAGGAGAATAATTATTTAGTTACAGTTTTATTAACAGTTGTTGTAGTCGCTGAACTTGGCATGTCGGCAACGCTAATTGCTAATTTAATTGCATTTGCGATAGAGTCCTGCACTTCTTTTCCTCGTTTTACCATAATGGCCCTATCTTCAGCTGCAGGACCACAGGAATTATTAATTAAAATAATTATGAAGATAGAAAGCAGGAATAATTTTTTATACATAATTTCTGAGTTAAAGTGATTTAAATAAATAATGCACAAAGCTAAGAAAAAAAGAGAAAAGCCCCAAAGCAAAGCTTTGGGGCTAATCAATTAACTAACTAAACACAAATTTTTATTTTGCAGGAGTAGCAGCTTCAGTTGAAGCGGGTGCAGCCGTTGAATCAGGAACAACTTCTGCAGGTGCCGCAGCAGCAGCAGCAATTGAATCAGCAACACGAGTTGAATCAGCAATACGAGCAGCTTCAGCAGCTTTTTCAGCTTCACTTGAACCACCACCACAAGAAGTAGCTAAAACAGCTACAACGATAAAAGAGAATAATTTTTTCATTTCTTAATTTTTTAAATTGTTAATTAATTTCTCATTAATACTGAAATTTTAAAAAAGTAACCCAAAAAATAGGAAAATCTTTATTTTAGTTATTAAATAGCTGATAATGAATAGTATAAAAATAATTTTTCTCATTTTATATTATGTTCTAATTTATAAAAAGGGCTATATGATCCCTTTAAAATTATAATTTAAGAAAAACGGGTTACCTTTACATAAAAAAAGTATTAACTCTAGCAGAGCAAATATGCAAAAGCCTAAAGAGCAGTTTACCGATAATGATTTTTTGGTTGGACTGTTAAACGGAAAAAATGATGTGTTAAGCGCTTTGTACAAAAAGTATTATAACGTCGTTCTTAAATTTATTTTATACAACAGTGGAACCGCTGCATCAGCTCAAGATATTTATCAAGAAACAATTATTGTTCTTTTTGAATCAGTAAAAAAGCCAGGATTTGAATTAAAATGCCAATTGCAAACTTATATTTTTTCAATAGCCAAAAGATTATGGTTAAAAGAATTGAAAAAAAATGGAAAAACTTTTTTATTTAAAGAGGTAGAAGAAAATAAGATTGTAGACGTTACAGAAGATTTAAAAGACTATGATGAAATAGAGGCGAATATTGAAAAAATGAACAAAAGCTTAATTGTTTTAGGTGAACCTTGTTCTGAACTTATTAAGGATTTCTATATAAACAAACTTTCTATGGAACAAATCGCTGAAAAGTTTGGCTATACAAATGCTGATAATGCAAAAACACAAAAATATAAATGCCTTCAAAGGTTAAAAAAGTTCTTTTTCGATAAATAGATAGTTAAAAACAAAAAATGAGTACATTAGATTTATTTGACAATTATATTAATGGAAATCTTGGCCCAGATGAAAAATCTGAATTTGAGATTGTATTAAAAACGGACGAGTTTATAGCCAATGCTTTTTTTGAGCATGTGCATTTAATCAAGACTCTAAATCAAGCTCAACTTCGTTCGAATTTTAAACAAACACTAACCAAAATCCATCACAAAGAAATTGGCTCTGACTTAAATATTATTTCTATTAATAGAGAAGAAACTTTTTTTAAAAAATACACAAAAACTATAGTTTTAGCGGCTAGCTCCGCATTTATCGCAGTAATGATAACCCTATTTATTTTAAGTACTGGAGGATATCTCTCAAAAAAACAAAGCAATCAAATAACAGATTTGAATCGAGTGGGGTTAGAAAGAAAGTCTAAAAGTCAGTTAAATATTAAAGACATAAAAAGCAAAGCGCCAGAAATATTTTATAGCGCTGCCACTGTTGAAGGTAGCGCTTTTGCACTTAACAATAAAGGCTATATTATCACCAGTTTTCACATGGTAAATGGTGCCGATAGTATTTTTATTGAAAACGATCAAATAAATCGCGCTTGCACCAAAATTGTTTTTACAGACGCAAAGCTTGATTTAGCAATTTTAAAAATTGTAAATAGTGAATTGGTAGTTAAATGGAAGGTCCCATTTTCAATCAAAGAAAAAAATTCTGATGTAGGAGAAAAAGTATTCACATTAGGATATCCTCGTAATGAAATGGTTTATGGCGACGGCTCTTTAAGTTCATTAAGCGGTTATTCTAATAATAAAAGTATGTATCAAATTTCTATCCCTGTAAACCCTGGTAATAGCGGCGGACCCCTTCTGGACGAAAAAGCAAATATAATCGGTGTAATTCGTGGTAAAATTTCTGGAGAAGAGGGAACAGGATTTGCTATCAAATCAATTGAAATTTTAAAAGCTATTTCTGAATTAGAAAGCGATAGCTTAAAGCAAGAACTTATGAGTCAAAATAAGAGAAATCACAATATTAATAACCTTAAAAGATCAGAGCAAATTAAACTTATAAATCCATATGTTTTTAATGTTTTAGTTTATAAAAAAGATTAATCCAAGAGGGGTTCGCGCCAAAAATTTACAGTTTAAAATATGTCATATAAATAATTAAATTATTTTTAATTGGTTATTAGTAATGATTTTCTTTAAATAATTATATCTATTAAAAATTATTAACTAACTTAGTTCTCCCTAATAAAAAATACATGTTTGAAATATTAAAACACTTTGAAACTAAGTACGGCACCTTAAAGAAAAAAGGCTTAAGAATTGAAGGCCTTTCGATGATAGATCCAAAGCGTAAAAAACATGTAATTATGATTAGCAAGCCATTTATTTTTGATAATAGACAACTTCCTAAAACATACGAAGGCCTTGATATTAAAGCGAAAATAGAAGGGGACCTACCAAAAGAATTTTTAGTTAAAAAAGATGCTGTTAAAAAAGAATATGTGTGGGCACCAATAAAGTTTGAAAAGTATGTTGATCGTTGTACCGAAGAAATTAGAAAACAGTTTGGCAATCCATTAATGAGCCGTCAAGAAATGTTAGACGCTTTAGCTTTTGGAAATTTCGAAGAGCACAAGCGCAAGAGTATTCAGATGATGAAAGATGGAAAAATACCTCCGTTTAAATTGAATTAATTAAATTATTTTTATTACAAGTTTTAAACCTGAAAATTTTCAGGTTTTTTTATGCAATTATTTCTAAAACGGTTCTGAAAGCAGTGTATTTTTCGCCAAACAATTTTTTGTGTTCGGCTTGTAATGAAGTCGCAAACTTTTTTTGGTATTTTTCAATATCTTCCATTTTTAAAAAAGTATATTGAATAGAATAGGTGTGCCCTTCATCTTCGACATACAAAAGTTTTAAAATTTTATATTTAAAAAAACAACCCGTTTTCATAACATCTTTAATGTGTATTTCTTTCATCCATTTCAGCCAAAGTTGATGAGCATCTTCTGAAATATTAATTGTGATATTGTAAATAAACATTAGCTCAAAGTTAATTATTTAAATTTTCAATTAGTTATATAAATAATATTTATATGAACATAGTAAAAATAGCAATCAAACTTTCTAAAATTTAATAGTGTCTTATTATAATATTTGTAATTTTGCTTAAAATGAAAATTAATTTTATACAAGAATTAAGTTGGCGAGGATTATTACAAGATGTTATGCCAGGGCTTGAGCATTTATTAGAAAAAGAATTGGTAACAGGGTATATTGGCTTTGATCCAACTGCAGATTCCTTGCATATAGGGCATTTATCGCAAATTTTCACTTTAATGCATTTTCAAAAAGCAGGTCATAAACCAATTGCTTTGATTGGTGGAGCAACAGGAATGGTTGGCGACCCTAGCGGAAAGTCGGCAGAAAGAAATTTATTAGCAGAAGAAGTTCTTTTTAAAAATGTTACGGGAATAAAAAAACAGTTAGAGTTTTTTTTAGATTTTAAATCGGCCCAATTTGGAGCCGAATTAGTAAATAATTACGATTGGATGAAAGAATATTCTTTTCTTAATTTTATTCGAGATGTAGGCAAGCATTTAACCATAAGCTATATGATGGCTAAAGATTCTGTAAAAAATAGATTAGAAAATGGTATGAGTTTTACTGAATTTAGTTATCAATTATTGCAAGGCTACGATTTTTATTATTTATTTAAAAATAAAAATTGTAAACTTCAAATGGGTGGGTCCGATCAGTGGGGCAACATAACAAGCGGAACAGAAATAATTA
Source organism: Bacteroidota bacterium (assembly GCA_005787585.1). Classification (GTDB taxonomy): domain Bacteria; phylum Bacteroidota; class Bacteroidia; order B-17B0; family Aurantibacillaceae; genus Aurantibacillus. The sequence goes on along the minus strand of SYAL01000047.1, from coordinate 125,414 downwards.
GAAGAAAAGCTAATTCAGAAGCTTTTGGTTTAACAACCCAATTAATAAAAAAAGCCGACGGATCTAAATTCGGAAAAACTGAAAGCGGAACCATTTGGTTAGATAAAACAAAAACATCACCATATAAATTTTATCAATTTTGGATTAATACAAGCGATGTTGATGCAAAAAACTTTATAAAAATATTTACATTTTTATCAAAAAATACAATTGAAGAATTGATTATTGATCATGATAAAGACCCTGGAAAACGAATTTTGCAAAAGGCGTTAACAAAAGAAATCACAACCATTGTTCATGGAGAGGCCAACTATTTTTTGGCTATTGAAACAAGCTCAATTTTATTTAATGGGACTATTAGCGATTTATTTAATTTAAATGAGGACACCTTTTTAGATGTATTTGATGGTGTACCGCAATTTAATTTAAATAGAATTGATTTAGAAAAAGAGATAAACGTCTTAGATTTTTTGGTCGAAAAAACTAGCATTATGCCAAGTAAAAGCGAAGCAAGAAAATTAATACAGGGTGGCGGTATTGGCATTAATAAAGTAAAAATTGAAAGTCACGAATATAAAATAAGCTCAATAGATTTAATAAATAACAATTATATTCTAATTCAAAAAGGAAAAAGAAATTATTATTTGTGCATTATTAGTTAATTATGGCCTTAAAGCAATTTCAGCAATTAAAGTTGTCTCAAAAGTTATTGCCGCAACAAATACTTTTAATGAAGTTGTTGCAATTGCCAACCCTTGCATTAGAAGAAAGAATTAAAGAAGAATTAGAGGCAAACCCTGCTTTAGAAGAAGAAACTGATGGCGAAATAAATGATGAGGAATTATTTAGTAACGAAAATAATGATGATAACGATGCAGAGGAAGAATTTGACGATACTGACGAAATAAAAGAAGATGATTTAAAAACTTCTGTTAGCGATGTTGAGGTTGAAGATTATATGGACGCCGAAGAATTAGATTCGTATAAATATGAAATTTCTAATACAGGTCAAGATGATGATTCAAAAGAATTAGTAGTTGTTGGTGGATTGGGATTTCAGGAGTTATTAGAACAGCAATTAGGATTAAAAGAAATTACTGATTGCGAATATACAATTGGTGTTTATTTAATAGGATGTTTAGAAGAAGATGGCTATTTAAGAAGAGAGATTGATTTAATTGTTGACGATTTAGCTTTTAATTATAATATTACTACCGATATAACTGAAGTAAATAAAGTATTAAAAGTAATCCAAAGTTTTGACCCTGCTGGCATTGGAGCAAGATCATTACAAGAATGTTTAACCCTTCAGTTAGAAAGAAAAAAAGATAAAACAAAAGAAGTTTTTTTTGCTTTGGAGATTATTAAAAATTATATGGAAGAGTTTTCTAAAAAACATTACGATAAAATAATTCGTAAATTAGAAATAAACCACGACGAGCTAAAAGAAATTATTGAGGAGATTAAACACTTAAACCCCAAACCCGGCAATTCAGAAATAAAAGAAAGTAATTTTAGTACAATTATACCTGATTTTATTATTACAGTTAGTGATGGTATACCAGAGTTAAGTATTAACGGTAGAAATAAACCGGATTTAAAGATTAGTAAAGATTATACTCAAATGCTAAAAGAGTATTCATCAACTAAACAAAAAAATGCAAAAGAAGCATCAGGGTTTATAAAAAGTAAAATTGAAACAGCCAGCTGGTTTATTCAAGCAATTCATCAAAGATATGCAACACTCTCTTTATGTATGAAAGCAATTTTAGAACATCAGTTAGAGTATTTTTCAACTGGAGATGATAATAAAATAAAGCCAATGATATTAAAAGACATTGCTAATCGTGTAAAATTAGACTTATCTACAATTTCGAGAATGGCAAATAGTAAATATGTACAAACCCCGTACGGCACTTTTTTATTAAAGTCTTTTTTTAGCGAAAGCATGAGCACTGAAAGCGGAGAGGATGTAAGTAGCAGAGAAATAAAAAATATTTTAAAAGGACTTATTGAATTAGAAAACAAACAAAAACCATTAACAGATGACGAGCTTTGCTCGAAGCTCAACTTAAAAGGGTATAATATTGCTCGAAGAACTGTTGCTAAATACCGCGAGCAATTGGAAATACCAGTAGGTAGAATGCGAAAAGAGCTTTAAAATAAAAATGAAGATTGTTTTTAAAATATATGAGCTCTTTAAAAATTTGTTTGTTTAATGAATAAAAAATTTATATGTTTAAACAAGATTTTATGAAAAATTTATTGTGTTTTTTTTTATTATTTTTTATTTGTTTATGCAAATCCCAATCTCCGTCAGAGATTATAGGTAAGCCTATCCAAATAGGTAATTTAGAAATAGCACAATATGATTTTCCTAATAAAATGAATTGGTACGATGCTAAAGAGGTTTGTTCGAAATTAGGAGAAGGTTGGAGGTTACCAACTAAAGAGGAGCTTGATTTTTTATTTGAAAACAAAGAGAAAATTGGCGGCTTTTCAAAAAAGCATTATTGGAGTTCTTCTGAGAATTTTGGAGAATTTGCATGGAAACAGAGGTTTAAAAATGGAAACCAGCATTTCTTTTATGAGCAATTCAAATGTATCGTTCGAGCTGTTCGTTTTTATAATAATTAAGTAATTTGATTATTTTTTTCGGGGCTATTTTTTTCGATTTTTTTTGAGATAATTAAAAATGAGTTTACATCAAGAGTTGCCAGTATAAAAAATAAGCTACGACTTAATCTTGAAAATTGTTTATAAGAATTTAAACTCCACAAAATACCGTTGCACCAATTGCTTACTCTTTAAAAACTTTTAATGTTTGAGTGCTTCCCTTTTTAGAACTTAATTTTAAATAGTAAGCTCCAGCGCTTATAGAAGAAATATTAAGTTTAAAATCATTTTTATCTTTTGTAAAATTCGCATTTTCTTTTAAAATTAATTTACCTGCAACATTGAATAACTCAACGGCTACATTCAGTTCTTTTGGCACGTTTATTTTTAAAGTTATTTCATTAATTGCTGGATTAGGGTATACATTAAAACTTGTATTATTTGCTATCAAATCTAATATACCCAAGCAATTAATAACAGTAACTTCTACTGTTTGAGATGAAATACAGCCATTGTTAGAACTAGAAACAGTGTATGTAAAATTTATACCAAAAGTATAGGTAGCCGAAGCATTATTGCCTCCAAAATTACTCCAGGTATAAGTATTAGCCCCCGAGGCAATTATTGTTACAGGATCTTGATCGCAAACAGAAATACTATTGCTAGATAAAACAATAGTTGGCGTATTGGAAACTAAAATTGTTTTTGTGATTATTGCGCTTTGACCAAAGCTGTTACCTGAAATTAAAGAAATGGTATAAGTTCCAGCATTTGAAAAAGTGAGGGTAGGAGTTTGTATCGATAAAGAATTAAATGTTACGCCAGTATTTGGAGCAATAGACCAACTCCAAGAACTAGGGGTATTTGAAGAATTATCAGTTAAAGATTTGCTTGTACCAACACACATGCTACCATCAAAAGAAAAATCAGAAACTGGGGCAGCCGCTGTTTGAATAACATCTGCAGAATAAACACCTCGACCATAAGTAGCGGCAAAAATTATACCGGGCGACGCGGGCGTCATTTCCATATCCATTATTGGAGTATTAGGCAAGCCGGCATTATATAAAGTCCAGGTAGAGGATGAATTATCTTTATAATAAACGCCCACATCCATACCAATATAAATTCGATTATTTGAACTTGGCTCGTAAACAGAACAGTTGGCAGGCAAATTAGGAAGATTTGAACTAATATTAGTCCAAGAAGTACCGCCGTTTGTAGTTTGATAAACCTTTTGTCCAGCAGAATAGTCGCCTTTTGTTACCCAAGCTATATTAGGATTATTAGGATGAATTGTTATAAATGTTGGGTTACCAGGAAATGTTCCTGAAGCATTGGTCCAGGTTAATCCACCATCAATAGTTTTGCGGATGGAGCCAGAATATAAAACATAAATAACTTGATTATTTGAAGGGGCAATTGCAAATTCAATGATAGAGCCCGTTCCCCCAGTAGTTCCCATTTGGGTCCAATTTGAGCCATTATTTATAGATTTAAACATTTGATTACGCCCACCATAGATAGTATTTGTAATTGGATCTTGTTTCCACGGAGTTACCCAAGCTCCAGTGCCCGTAATTCCGTTTGTTATACTAGTCCAACTGACTCCACCATTAGTAGATCTATTAAAACTACCATTATATTGTTCGGCAAACATAATATTGTTATTTGTTCTATTAATAAAACAATCCATACCATCGCCGGCTAAACTAGCGATGTAATTTAAGCCGTTTTTAATATTAGAACCATTATCTTGATGTCCAGTAATCCATAAATTAGGGGTAAGAGCAGAGAGTCCAATTTTATAAATTTGAGCTATGTTTCTTTGAGCAGTAATGTCTACCCAAGAATTACCGGTATAATAAAAGATTCCTCCATCGTTACTAGAATAAAGGCGACCATTAGGGGCATATTCCAATTCATGAATATCAGCATGAACGTAGGTTGAAGAATTACCTATCCAACAACCAATATTTGACCAAGAAGAGCCATTATTTGTAGATCGCCAAACATTTACCCCACCAACAACAATTTCGTTTGAATTAGTGGGCGAGGCAGCAATAGATAAATCATACCAGCCCTGCCCTTGACCAGTAGAAGTACCAGAGCAAGAGTTACCAATAATATTTGGCGAAGTAGACGCGGTACTGAAGGTGACACCACTATCGAATGAACGGTAAAGACCTAAAAATTGGCTATCGGCGCTTTTACTTGCTACCACATAAACGTTGTTGGGTGATATAGGTGTAACGGCAATTTGCATGCGGTTGGAGCCAGAAATTGGTATTCCAGATGAAATTGTTGTAAAGCTTGAGCCACCATTTGTAGATCGAGAAAAAACTGTACCAGTAGCATAAACAATATTTGGATTTGTAGGATGATATTTTAAATCCCACGTAAGATTAGAATTAATTGCAATAAAAGATAGGCCTCCATTGGTACTTTTATAAATACCCACACTTGTTGCAACTAAAATTACTTGAGGGTTGCTTGGGTCGATAAGCACCTTACTAATCACTCTATTTTGAGAAACAGAAAATGTTAAACCACAGGCAAACCAAGAAAGGCCGCCATCGGTAGTTTTTAATAAGCCGTCAGAAGGAGAAGGGTTACCTGAATTAAGATCATCTGCACCACCTGTTGCTAAATACATAACTAAGGTATTTGTTGGATCGATTGCTAGATCAGAAACAGCAGTTACTGGTAAATTATCAGTATTAGTTGACCATGAAGTGCCGCCATTAGTTGTTTGCCATAAACCCCCATAAGCAGCTCCAGCAAAAATAGTGAGGGTATTGCTTGGCATAAAAGTTAAAAAGTTATCACGACCAGCTTTTCTGGCAAATCCACCAACTAAACCAGTGGGAGCACCCATTGGGCCGACCGGAACCCATGTGGCAGATGTTGGAGCTGCCACTTGTAATAAGTTATCGCTTATATTTATATTATTTTGTGTTAAGAAATCAGTATAATTTTTTGATAATTGAGATAATACAGATAAGTCTCCACTGGGATAAACTCTTGGGCCCACAAAATACTCCCAACGTTTAAAGGCCTTATATCCTGTACTTTTTATGGTTATGTCTTTTTCTTTAAACGAGCTATAAAATTCTTTCTGTATTTCATAAAAATTAGCGTTCGGCTTTGAAGCCATTTCAACCCACTTTTGAGCAATAAAGTTTGTTGAATTTAAGATTGATAATAAAACGATTATTATTTTTTTCATTTTTGGATATATTTATTTATAACACTCTAAGATACTTAAAAGTTTATTTCATAGCAATATTTTTTATAATTTTTTTATTAAGCGCAATAAAAGATTAATATAAAAGAAGAGTAAAAATCGATTAAATTTGATTATGCGGATATTTAAAAAATGTAGTATAATAATTATTTTTTTTGGGGCATTAATTGTCAATGCACAAAAAAAAACAGTAAATTTTGAAGTTAATTATAGACAGTATTATTGCGGCGGAGCTAGGCCCTCAGAAGAAATAATGGCTAATTTAAATAAATTAAAGCCTTATAGTTATCAATCAATAATTATTATTTCTTCTAAAGGAAAAGTGGACTCAGTTAAAACTAACGAAAATGGAGAGGTTAAAATTAATTTAAAACCAGGCAAATACAAGGCGTTCGAAGCCTGGCGATATTATAAAAAAATACCAGCAGATTTTTCAATTGGAGATTTTGATATCGTTTGTTTAAAAACAGAATGGAAAAAAGAGATAAAAGAAATAATTATAACCGTAAAAGAAATAAAAGTAATAGATAAGAATGAGATTATTTATACTTGCCCTTGGAATACCCCTTGTATTTTAGATTCTCGAAGACCACCTGTTGCAGAATAAAATTATTTTATTGCTACCTAATCAGGATAAATTAATCAGTGCTTAAGTATGATTTTAAAAGCTGATTTAATGAAAACTAATTTTTCGACCGAGTTCATTATTTTAAGATCTTTAACAAATGAAGTTTCTTCATTTAAAAATGCTAATAAATTAACGGGGGAGTTTTTTTTAAATAAATCGATAAAAATTTTTTTCGAAGATATTTTTTTGTCATTCATTACATTTAATAAAACCGAATCGTAAAAAAGATATTTTTTAGAACGGCTTGAAGCAATTATTTTGTTTTTATTTTTTTCTAATTGAGAAATAATTTTTTGACAATTTTTTTGAATGAAATAAAAAGTAAAACCGGTGCTAGGCTTACTGTTTCCACCAGCTGTACCTATATTAACAATATTTTTACCAAATTCATTAGTAAATTTACTTTCGGCCATAGGGATTGATCCCTTTTCGGTTTCAATAATTTGATAGGTTTTTATAGATAAATTATTTTTTATATAATTATTTAATTCATAATTATATTCATCATCATCAATTGTATTAGGCGAAAAGCCTGTGTATTCTATTAAAGCTTGGTTTTTATTTTGAGGAATTATATAAACAAAGCGACAATCGTTTTTTTGATCGACAGAAAAATCCATAAATATAGGATTGTTAGTATCAAAATCATATTCGGAGGTTTTGATAAGCCAGCCTTTAAAATGCTGAAGATAATTAACGTGATTAGATTTAATTTTTTGAGTTCGAAGCGCGCTATTAAAAATTAATTTAGATTGGTAAGTTTGATTGGAGCAGGTTAAAATTCCAAGATTGTTTTCGCTTTTTATATCAATAATAGAATCAGTAATGACATCAAATCTATGATCTTTTTTTATAACACCTATACAAAAGGAATAAAAATCTATTCCCTTAATCATACAATAAAAATAGGGGCTTAATTTTATTTTTTTTTCAAAGTTGTTGCTTTTAAAAATAAAAGAATCCCATTTATTAAAAATAATATTATTATACCAATTATTTTTTTCTTTGGTCCAAAAGCACCAGGTTCTATCATTTTTATTTTTAAGGTCTTTATCTATAAGCAAAACTTTATCAAATTTTACTTTAGAGGATATTAATTGCATTGCCATAGAAAGGCCGGCACATCCCATGCCAGCAATAATAAAATCATATGAAATACGAGAAGACATTTTTAAAAACTATTTATTAGCAAGCTTTAGTTTTTTTGCTTCGGCAAAATATTTGGGATGAATAAATAGCATACCAAAACTTTCGCCATCTTCTTTACCTATGTGTTTATGGTGCATTTTATGAGCTCTTCTTAGTGCTAAAACGTATAAATTTTTTGATTTAGTTAATACTTTAAATCTTTGGTGAATTACAATATCGTGCACAAAAAAATAAGCTAAGCCATAAAGCGCAATTCCAAAACCAACCCAAGTGTACCAAGCATATCCATTCATCATACCCAGCATAATACATAGCCAGCTGGGGATCGCGTACATTAAGAAAAAAATATCGTTTCGTTCAAACCAGCTCGAGTGGTCTTTTTTATGATGATCTGAATGGAAAAACCACATTGAGCCATGCATAATATATTTATGATTAGCCCAAGCAGAAAATTCTGTTAGAGCGAAAGTTATTAATACAATAAAAATATTTAAAAAAATAATCATGATGATGTAAAGTTAAAGTTTTTGAACAAAAGAATTAAACTAAAAAAAAGTAGTTGTAAGCCAATAATTATTGCTGCAATTTTAACATTGCATTTTAATAAAGTTTTAGAAAACAATAAACTTGAAATAAATGAGATGCAAAACCAGGCCAAATAGTTTTGAAAGCCAGCGATTCCATCGGAAAAATACCAAAAGTCAAGTTGGTTGGCTAATTGTTCAATCAAATAATCTACTGAAGTTGTAATTAATGCCGAAAGAATTGATTGAGCCACGGGCGTTTTAAATAATTTAGAACTGATTGAAAAACTAGTAATAATTAATAGTGCCCAGTTTAGCGAAATTGTTAAAGGCACTCCAAATAATTTGTAACCAAGTGCATTACCGTAATAGTAATCTCCAAAAACATAAGATGTTTTAACGCCAATTACTTCACTCGTAAATCCAATTAAGGCGATAGAGAAAAAAGCTAAAGCGAATTTTTTATTTGTAATGGGTTGATGAATTAGAAAAATAAATGTCGTTAAAGTTAAGGTAAGTGGTGTAAATGGGATAAAAAATATGGGATTAATAACAAAGCCTATAGCTCCAGAAACATAAACTAGAATTAAAAAATAAAGCGAATATTTTTTTAAAAAAGTTGGCATTAGTTTTGATTAGGAAATAAATTATCTACAATTTTAGCACTTAGTAAACATAATGGAATTCCGCCACCTGGATGAGCGCTGCCACCAAGAAAATATAATCCTTTAATAGAGCCACTAAAGTTAGCATGGCGCAAAAAGGCCGAAAATTTATTATTACTTGCATTGCCATAAAGCGAGCCGCCCACCGATGAGGTTTGCACTTCAATCCCATAAGGGTCTAAAACAGCCTCTTCGATGATGTGAGCCTCTAAGTTGGTGTTTAACATTCTATTAATTTTCGAAAGCACTTGTTTTCTTAATTCTGCGCCATAAGTGATAGGTTCTTTTTTTGTGTTGTGTGGGGCATTAACCATCACAAACCAATTTTCGCAATTTGGCGGAGCATCTAATTTACATAATTTAGAGGTAATATTGATATAAATTGTAGGGTCGTGATAAGGCTTTTGTTCTTTAAATAAGCAATTAAACTCTTGCTTATAATTTTCTGAAAATAAAATATTGTGAACATCTAGCTCATTGAATACTTTATTTATTCCAAAATAAAAAACATAAGCACTACTAGATTTTTCTTGGCTTAATAATTTTTTTGGTATAAATTTTTTTGGCAATAAATGTTCATAAACTGAATTAATATCCACATCACTTAATACAGAGCCGCATTCATAAAACACACCATTACTGGTAAGGCCCTCTACTTTGTTATTTTGTATATTAATTTTTTCTACAGGAGCATTTAATTTAAATTCAACTCCTAAATTTAAGGCAAGTTGATGTAAATGTTTTGTAATTTGATGCATTCCGTTTTTTGGCAAATAGGCCCCAAAGCCAAATTCTAAATGCGGTATTATATTTAATAAGGCTGGCGCTTTAAATGGGTTTGAGCCATTGTAAGTGGCGTATCGGTCAAAAATTTGAACCGTTTTATTATTTTTAAAAGTAATTGCATTTTGATAATGCATGGTTTTTGATAAATTTAGTTTTGGAATACACAAAATACCCCTAAGGGTTTTAAGGTTTAAAAAGTTTTTTATTTTACTCAGTGATTGAGTTAAAAATAAATCGGCAGTAATTTTATAATAAAAAGCACTTTTTTTGAGGTGATTTATTACAACGGTTTCATTTTCATTAAGTTTTTCAGATAATTCTTTTGCGAATTCGTTGATTACACCACTTGCTTTAATTTTAGTGCCATCTTCAAAAAAATAATGGGCCAAGGTGTTGAGTTTGTTGAAAGGCATACGAATTAAACTATTGTCACCGTCACTTAATTCGTCAATTAAATGGGGCATGGTGAGTAAAGATGGGCCTTTATCGAAACGGAATGATCCTAATTTTAGTTCAGATAACTTGCCGCCTAAATAATTATTTTTTTCAAAAACTGTAACTCGATAACCTTTTTTAGATAGACGAATTGCAGCTGCCAAACCAGCAATACCCGAACCAATGATATTTATTTTTTTATTAATATTTTTTACCATAAAAGTACGATTTTTAAACAATTTTATTTGAAATTTGTTTAAATTTGTGGTTCATGAAAAAGAAAAAAGTTGCCATTATTGGAGCGGGATTTAGTGGGCTTTCGGCAGCTTGTTATTTAGCCAAATGGGGCCACGAAGTTTGTGTTTACGAGAAGCATAATTCAGTTGGAGGCCGTTCGAGATGTTATTCAGAAGATGGTTTTTTGTTTGACATGGGTCCAAGTTGGTATTGGATGCCAGACGTATTTGAAAAATTTTTTGGTGATTTTGAAAAAAAAGTATCAGATTATTATAATTTGGTAAGATTAAATCCAGGATATAGAGTATTTTTTAAGGATGATGATTTAGATGTTCCAGCATCTCTAGAGGATTTATATATGCTTTTTGAAAAATATGAACCTGGAAGTAGCCGTAATTTAAAAACTTTTTTATCCGAGGCGGAATATAAATATCAAGTGGGAATTAATAATTTTGTTTATAAACCAGGTATTAATTTTTCAGAGCTATTAGATTCAGAATTAATTAAAGGAATATTCAGACTTGATGTATTTAAAAGCATGAGTAAGCATGTTAGAAAACTATTTAAAAACGAAAAACTAATTCATTTACTTGAATTTCCTGTTTTATTTTTAGGTGCATTACCTCAAAATACGCCGGCCCTTTATAGTTTAATGAATTACGCCGATTTAGTTCTAGGGACTTGGTACCCAATGGGAGGGATGCAAAAAATATCAGAAGGCATGTATAAATTAGCCTTAGAATTGGGTGTAAAATTTGAAACAGAAGCAGATGTAACTAAAATATATGTTGATCAAAAGCTTGCTAAAAGCATTTTTTTTAATTCAAAAAATACAGCAGAATTTGAAGCAGTTATTTCATCGGCAGATTATCATTTTACTGAACAAAAGTTATTAGAAGCAGTTTACAGAAATTATAGTGAGCCCTACTGGAATAGCAGAAAAATGGCGCCAAGTTCTTTGATTTATTATGTAGGTTTAAAAGAAAAAATTCCGAATTTATTGCATCACAATTTATTTTTTGATACAGATTTTGAGAACCATTCCCAGCAAATATATACCAACCCTCAGTGGCCAAAAAATCCTTTATTTTATGTTTGCTGCCCTAGTAAAACGGATCAATCTATAGTTCCACCAAAGTGCGAGAATATCTTTATTTTAATACCTGTTGCCCCCGATTTAAAAGACAATCAAGAAATTCGAGATAGTTATTTTAAAATAGTAGTTGAACGAATAAAGTTAAAAACAGGGGTAGACATTTCGACAAAAATTGTTCATTTTAAAAGTTATGCACCAAGTAATTTTATTATGGATTATAATGCTTTTAAGGGAAATGCTTATGGCTTAGCAAATACATTATTTCAAACCGCCCACCTTAAACCGGCTATTAAAAATAAAAAAGTTAAAAATTTATTTTATACAGGGCAGTTAACCGTACCTGGGCCTGGGGTTCCGCCTTCAATTATATCCGGTAAATTAGTTGCCGAGCAGGTATTAAACTATTTTAAAAATTAATTGTTTAAAAAGAGTTAAATTTGAATATAGACAGATTTATATGAAACATTTATTTGATGAGGTTTCTATCAAAATAAGCAAAACTGTAACTAAAAAATATAGCACATCTTTTAGTTTAGGTATTCGGTTTTTAAATATAGATTTTCGAAATCCAATTTATAGTATTTATGGTTTTGTTAGATTTGCAGATGAAATTGTAGATAGTTTTCACGAATTTGATAAATCAACATTGTTATCTGAATTTAAGCGCGACACTTATTTAAGCATCGAGAGAAAAATTAGTTTAAGCCCAATATTAAATAGTTTTCAAGCTGTTGCTAATAAATACAATATCGAAAAAGAATTGATTGATTCTTTTTTAAGCAGCATGGAAATGGATTTAAATAAAAAAGAGTATACCGTAGAAAGTTATAAAAAATATATTTTAGGCAGCGCCGAGGCAGTTGGATTAATGTGTTTAAGAGTTTTTACCGAAAATAATAATGGACTTTACAATGAGCTTAAGCCCTTTGCAATGTCTTTGGGATCGGCTTTTCAGAAAATAAATTTTTTAAGAGATTTGAATGCGGATTACGTCGGAATGGGTAGAATCTATTTCCCTAATATCAATATTAAGGAGTTAAATCAAGAAAGCAAGCTTGACATAGAAAACGACATTGAATTAGACTTTGAAGAAGGGCTTATTGGTATTCGTAAGCTTCCTAAAAAATCTCGTTTTGGTGTTTATGTTGCTTATATTTATTATCGCGCCCTATTTAATAAAATAAAAAAACTACAACCTCAATCTATATTAGAGGAGCGAATTCGTATACCAAACTCTCAAAAAATAGTTTTATTTGCCGGAAGCTATTTGCGTAATAGTTTTAATTTATTGTGATAAATTTTTTAATTATAAGTTTTTATTTTTTTTCTTTTTGTTTAAATTCAGATTTAAATAAAATGAGAAATTTATTTCCACTTATAGATAAAAAAGAAAGTTCAGCAATTGCTTTATTTAATATTTCAAATAACATTATAGGAATTTCTCAACCGCTTAAAAATGCTTATAAAGCTGCAGCCCAAATGGCACTTGCTAAATATAAATTTAATCCTATCAGTAAATTAACTTATTTTAATGAAGGAAAAGAAAAACTAAACGACTGTGTATTAAAAGATAGCGTAAATATTGAAATTCGATACATTAGACTTGCTGTTCAAGATCATGCTCCTAGTATTTTAAATTATCAGAAAAATATTATTCAAGATAAAAAATATATCTTACAAAATATACATAGTTTGATACAAAAAGACCCTAATCTTTTCTTAACCATTACGAATTATTTGCGTTTAAATAACCATTCTATTGATTTGAAAAAATAAAATACAATCAATTTCTTTAAAATTCTTTTATAAATTAGGCACATAAATTTATCCACAGAGCCTTAAAAGTCTTTTATTACTTGTAAATTTAATTTCCTTTATGAATATTTATTAAATTATATTGATAAAATATATTTTTAAGATTTGAAGCAGAAAAGAATAGCATGATAACAAAGCAAACTGAAAAAAAATTATTTTTATTAGATGCTCTTGCTTTAATATATAGAGCATATTTCGCTTTTAGTAATAACCCGCGCATTAATTCAAAAGGATTTAACACTTCGGCAATTTTTGGATTTACAAATACCCTATTAGAAATTTTAAATAAAGAAAAGCCAAGCCATATTGCGGTTGTTTTTGATGTGGAAGGACCAACGCAAAGGCATATAGAATTTGAATCTTATAAAGCCAATCGAGAAGAAATGCCCGAAGATTTAAGAAAATCAATTCCCATTATTGTAGAATTAATTAAAGCTTTTAATATAGAAGTTTACGGTATATCGGGTTTTGAAGCCGATGATGTAATTGGAACCCTTGCCATTAAAGCCGAAAAAGCGGGATTTACAACTTATATGATGACCCCAGATAAAGATTATGGTCAACTAGTCGATGCAAATACATTTATTTATAAGCCTGCCCGTTTAGGTAACGGAGCCGAAATACTTGGGGCCGAAGAAATTTGTAAAAAATGGGAAATAAAATCAGTTTCCCAACTAATTGATATTTTAGGATTAATGGGCGATAAAGCCGACAATATTCCTGGCATTTCAGGAGTAGGAGAAAAAACTGCAATACAGTTAATAAAAGATTTTGGTAGCATCGAAAATATATTACAAAATACACATCAATTAAAAGGAAAGCTCAAAGAAAAAGTTGAAAATAATAAAGACATTGCCATTCAGTCTAAAAGATTAGCCACAATTATTTTAGACTGCCCTATTGAATTAGAAGAAGAAAAATTAGCCATAAAAAAATTAAATAAGCCGGCTTTATTAGAAATTTTTAAAGAACTAGAGTTTAGAGGGTTTGCACAAAAAATTTTAAATGAAGATATTGCTTTAAACGAAACAAAAATTATTGAAAAACCAAAACAGCAAAGCGCTCAAACCGATTTGTTTGCCAGTACAGATTTATTTTTGCAAGCCTCAGATAATAATTCACAAAAAGAAACAGCTGCTAATTTTAAAACTATAAATGAGGTAATTCATAATTACGAACTAATTGATTCAACAGAAAAAATAATTAATTTAATTGCACTTTTAAAACAACATCACGAGTTTTGTTTTGATACTGAAACCACCTCACTTAATACCTTAAACGCAGAATTAGTTGGATTTTCTTTTTCGGTAAAAGAACACGAAGCATATTACCTGCCAATTAACGAAAGTAAATCATTAGCCTTAGAACAAATAAATTTATTTAAGCCAATATTCGAAGACGAAACAAAAACGCTTATAGGCCAAAATATTAAATATGATTATCAGATTTTAAAAAACTATGGGTTAGATATTAAAAATAAATTGTTTGATACCATGGTAGCTCATTTTTTAATAATGCCCGACATGAGACACAACATGGACATATTGGCTCAAACATATTTAAATTATACGCCAGTAAGCATTAGCACTTTAATTGGTAAAAAAGGCAGCGATCAATTAAGCATGCGCTCAGTTGACATAAATTTGATTAAAGATTATGCCGCCGAAGATGCAGACATTACCTTGCAATTGAAAAATAATTTTGTTTCTAAACTTATCCAAAACGATCTTGAAAAACTATTCATTGAAGTAGAACTCCCTTTAATAATAGTACTCGCTAATATCGAACGCGAAGGAATTAATATAGATGTACCAGCTTTAAAAGAATTTTCTGTACAATTACAAAACGATATTGCAGTTGTAGAGGAAGAGATTCAAAGTTTTGCAGGTACAAAATTTAATGTGTCTTCACCTAAACAAGTAGGTGAAATTTTATTCGAGTATTTAAAAATAATAGATAAACCAAAGAAAACAAAAACAGGTCAGTACGCAACAGGCGAAGACGTGTTAAGCAAACTAGAAAGCTTGCATCCCATTGTAGCAAAAATTTTAGATTATCGCGAATTGGTAAAATTAAAAAATACATACGTCGATACCTTGCCCGAACTTGTAAACAATACTACCGGCCGAATTCACACCTCATTTAATCAGGTTGTTGCCGTTACAGGTAGATTAAGTAGCGATAATCCTAATCTTCAAAATATACCTATTCGAACAGAAAAAGGCCGTCAAATTAGAAAAGCATTTATTCCTCGCGACGAAAATCATATATTATTAAGCGCCGATTATTCTCAAATAGAATTAAGGATAGTGGCCAGTATTAGTGGTGATACAAACATGTGCGAAGCATTTAGATTAAAAAAAGATATTCATACCGCTACCGCTGCTAAAGTTTTTGGCGTTAACGAAGATGAAGTAACTAAAGAAATGAGATATAAAAGCAAAAGCGTAAATTTTGGAATTATATATGGACAAGGCGCTTTTGGTTTAGCATCAAATTTAAATATTCCTCGAAAAGAAGCTCAGGACTTAATTAATAATTATTTTAAAGAATATGGAGCAATCAAAAACTATATGGATGACACGATTGAGTTTGCTCGAAAAAATGGATTTGTGAAAACGTTATTAGGACGAAAACGATGGCTGAGCGATATTAATTCGAATAATGCAACAGTAAGAAATTATGCCGAAAGAAATGCTATTAATGCTCCAATACAAGGCAGCGCCGCAGATATGATTAAAATGGCCATGATTAATATTTATAACGAATTAAAAAACAATAATTTTAAAACAAAAATGCTTTTGCAGGTTCACGACGAATTAGTTTTTGATGTTTATAAACCCGAATTGGAAATAGTTAAACCTATTATAGAAAAATTAATGCGCGAGGCACTTCCTCTAAATGTTCCGATTGAAGTTGGTATAGGAGTTGGATTGAATTGGCTAGAGGCACATTAAATTTGTTATTTTAAAAATTAATTAATTATCATCCTTAAAGTGAACAACTTTAATTATTATAAAAACTTTTGTTGCATCTTTTACATAATTAGCTTCTAAATCTTTAGTCGTTTTTCCCGGTGCTAAAGCTGAAATAAAATTATCCGATTCCCAACTACCTTCTCTTTTGCCCTTATAATCGCCAAAATTATCATAAAAATTAGCGATCCATTTAAGTCCATCTACACTTTTTGTACCATTATTTTTAAATTCAACATAATAGCCAATATTTTTTCCTAAAACTTTTTGCGTGTAAGTTTTATATACCTCAACTTTATTTTTCCCTTGATTAATTTGTTGGCAAAACATATAATTATTTGAGAATAAAAACAATAAAAACACGAATATTAATTTTATTTCAGTTATAGGCATGACTAATTTTTCAAATTTATTATTCAATTAACTAATCTAAACAAAACTATTTAGATTAAAAATTTTTATATATTTACTTAGCTCTAATTATTTGTCAAAGCTAAATTAATTTTAAATAATGAAAAATATTATTATAAGCGTTTTTATTTTCTTCGGCTTATATTCAAAAGCTCAATCTTCCTCAGATGCCGCCGTTCAAATTAACGTGTCTGTTCAAGTAAATCCTACTCAAATTACTTTGAACTGGATTGGAAACGCAAGCTCCTCACAATATCAAGTATTTCGCAAACTAAAATCAAGCGTAAATTGGGGAATAGCTATTGCTAATCTCAGCGGAACAACTAATCAGTATATTGACAATACCATTTCTGTAGGGATAAATTACGAATATAAAATTGTTAGAACAGGCGTCGGATATGTTGGATACGGATATGTTAATTCAGGCATTCGTGTTCCCGAAATTGAAAATAGAGGCAAATTAATTTTAATGGTTGATAGTAATTTTATTTTACCATTAGCTAACGAAATATCTCGTTTTATTAAAGATGTTGAGGGAGACGGTTGGGAAGTAATTAGGCACAACGTTTTAAGAACAGGCTCTGTAACGCATATTAAAAATTTAATTTTAAATGATTACGCGATCGATTCAACTAAAATAAAAGCCTTGTTTTTATTTGGCCATATTCCGGTACCATATAGTGGAAACATAAATCCAGATGGCCACCCCGATCATCTGGGCGCATGGCCCGCCGATGTTTATTATGGCGATATTGATGGAATTTGGACAGATGTTTCAGTTAATTCCACTACAGCTTCGCCTGCTCGAACACAAAATTTTCCGGGTGATGGAAAGTTTGATCAAAACGTAGTTCCCGGTAATGTGGAGTTACAGATAGGCCGCGTAGATTTTAATGGCATGCCTAGTTTTACTTTAACCGAGCAGCAATTACTACAAAATTATTTAAATAAAAATCACGAGTATCGAAAAAAAATATTTATACCCAATAAACAAGCTCTTATTGACGATAATTTTGGATATTTTAATAGCGAAGCTTTTGCTGCAAGTGGATACAAAAATTTTGCAGCGTTAGTTGGCCCCTCTAATATATTTGCAACAGATTATTTTACAAGTTTAAATGCGAATAGTTATTTATGGTCTTATGGTTGTGGAGGCGGAACCTATAATAGCGCCAGTGGCATAGGCACAACCGCTAATTTTGCTAGCGCCAATTTAAAAGGAGTTTTTACAATGCTTTTTGGTTCTTATTTTGGCGACTGGGATTCACAAAATAATTTCTTAAAAGCTCCTTTAGCTCAGGGCAAAACTTTAACCAACGTTTGGTCAGGAAGGCCTCATTATCAATTTCATCATATGGGCTTGGGCGAAAATATTGGATACGGGCTTTTAATTACTCAAAATAATTTTAATGGATTATATTATGCTAGCCCTACTAATATTACAGGCAAATGGATTCATAATGCATTAATGGGAGACCCCACCTTAAGACAAGATATTGTTGCTCCAGCGTCAAATGTTATTGCCACTAGATTAGGCAACAATTGTTTAATTTCTTGGGCGGCATCTTCCGAAACCAACATTATAGGATATAATATTTATTCTAAAAACGACAGCGCTACAAATTTTGTAAAAATTAATTCTGCGCCAATTGCCGGCAATACCTTTACGGATAATTGTTTAATTTATAAAGGCGTTTACACTTACATGGTGCGAGCTATAAAATTAGAAAGCTCGCCGAGCGGCACTTATTTTAATATGAGCGAAGGTATTGCCGATACCGCCTATAACATGAGCAACATCGCTTCTATTGCTGCGTTTACCAATTCTGTTGTTGGAGCCACTGTTTTTTTTACGAACACTTCATCAATTAATTCTTCGTATGTTTGGGATTTTGGTAATGGCGCCACAAGTAATTTAGCAAACCCTAGTTTAACTTATAATTTAAATGGCTCCTATAACGTGATATTAATTGCTACGCACCCATGTCTTACAGATACTGCCATTTGTACTATTAATATTTATGAAGTAGGGCTTAATCAAAATAACATTGAGCAAACCATTCAGGTTTTTCCTAACCCAAGCAATGGTAAAATTAGTTTAATTTTAAATTTTAGCGATATGGCTGATCTTGTTTTATATAATTTAGCAGGCCAACCTATTTTTAATCAAATGGGGATAAGTAGCTCTAAAATAATAGAATTTGGCCATTTAGCCAAAGGAATATATAATTTGCAAATAAAAACAAACAACAAGTGTTTTAATAAAAAACTAATTTTAAAATAATACATTTATAAAAAAATTTAACGCAATTTATTTTAGCTTTAAATTTATAATATGATAATGCGGCTTTAATTTTTGATAGTTATGATGGGTCACTAGATGAACCCGTATTTATTTTACAAATTAATACCCCACAAACATATGGTCTTGTTGATTTTTTCTATGAAGAGAGAGATACTATTGGTAATTTTAGAAAAATATGCCTCCTATTTGTTTTACTTACCAATTGGTGTCTTTAAACTTTTTTTGTGTGGTTGATATAGGTTTTTTATTGGGTCTTCCTTGGGTTGGGACCTTATTATTTTGTGGTAATTGTTCAGAGATGACTTTTTTTACTATTCGATATAAATCTGACTCAGTAAGTTTTATAATTTTTTTCATTTTAATTTTTATTTATAAATATCTCAAATGAAAAAAAAGATCGAGTTTTAACCTGACCTTTTGAACTTTTTTTAAATTAATTCTTGTGAAAATCTATTCACAATTAATTTTCCAAGTGTTGGCTCAACCATAACTCCTGTCCAAAATTTATTTTGTAACATGAATTTATAATTGTAAGAAACTCGATTTTGTTTGAAGTCAACAACAAAATTTTCATATGATACTATTTCGCCGGTTTTATCGGGATCTTCTTTCATCTGAACTTCTTTACTTTTAAGGAATAATTCTACTTGTATAGTATGGTCATCCAACTTTTTAATTGATGTAATTGAATCTATACCGAAATGAAACCTTTCATTATATAAGTAAAGTATTTTTTTCTTAATAAAATCAAATTTTCTTTGAAAGTATTTGTTAAAATTATTGTTAAGTTGTGGGGTAATAGCCCGAAAATATAAGGGCCTGGAGGCCGAATCAAAGGGAAAATCCCCTTGTTTTGCGTAATATCAATCTTTGGCAGCATAGTGTACTACGTTTTACAATTCTATCTAAATCTACTGGTTGTGCGAATACTTATCCAATATTTAGTCCGAGGATTATTACGACTGTTTTCATAGGTCACTATTATTATTTGGATGATTTTTTAAATATTTTGATATTTTTTTAGATTTTTTTCAATTTTAGATGCTTTAGACTTTATAGTATTTATTTTTTTGTAATCGTTTAGTTTGAACTATTTTTTTTATACGAGAGATTAAGTTTTGATTCGGTTTTAAAAGGCGATTCAAATAAACTTAAAATTTGATTAAAATTATTCATACAATCTTTTGCATATTTTTCGTGATGTTCTATATTATAATCTAAATACCAATCAACTTTTAAATATTGGCGTTTTAGATTTTTTTTGGCGCTGTAAATTTTATTAATACTTTCCTCATAAAATAAAGAGTTAAGGGCAAAGGCCTTTTTTAGGTTAGAAAAGTTCATAATTCGATTGTAAAGATCTGGACGATGATCTTTGGCATAACTAAGGTAAGCACCAATAAACGATCTAAATTCATAATAGGCATAATAGCTTGAAAGAGCCGATTTGTAAAAACAAATAGCGGTAGCTGTATCCAATTGAGCTAAAGCATTTTCGTAGGCCATTAAATCTGCTCGTGTGCCATTTTGGTAAGCGGAGTATTCGTCTATTAAACCCCAAAGACCATTTAAATTTGCAGACACATAGCTTGAGGCACCTATGTATGTCTTAAATCAAAATAATTTTTGTTCAGCATCAGTTGGCAAATAATTGTGAATGTTTTCTGATTTAAAAAAATCGGGTATAATGCTTTGCTCTTCATCACTGATAAAGATATCTATTCCGGGAGATACAAAAATGTTATCATGATTATTTCTATGATGAGTAGATTCATGAATTACAGTACCAAATTCTTTGATTAAATCATTTTTATTCGATTCGTCAAATTTTTTTTTCAATTAGTATATCGTTTTCATAACTAATCCAGTTTCTTGGACCCGAATAATTTTCCTGAAGCAAATTGATGTAAGTCTGAGCAAAAATTCTGGCAAAATTCAAAAAAGCATTTTCCCATAATCTTTATTAACAATAGTTTCAACCAGTATTGTTGTTTTTAAATTGGGATTAATATTGCATAATCCCTTAAAGGCAATCAGCGTTAAAAATACGATGATTAAATATTTAAAGTTTGCTTTCATCTTTACCATTCAAACGTAAAAAATGAAAATAGTTACAAAAAATAAAATTTTAACAAATCCTCTTTTAACAAGGTTAGATTAATTTATCAGATTAGCCGGGCTGTTTGATTTGTAAAGGAATATAAATTTTAATATTAATTTATTTTTTTGGCAGAATGAGTTAACTCAATTAATGTTCAAAATCAATTTCGTAAATTTTTGGCCAAAATTTACCAGTTACTAAAATCTTATCATTAATAGAGTCATAAGCAATACCATTAGTTTCTGCAATTGAAGGATTAATTTTTTTCGCCTCATCAAATAAAGCATTAATATCTATTTTGCCCACCACCTCACCATTGCTTGGGTTAATTTTAACTATGGTTTGTGTTGTCCACACATTTGCATAAATAAATCCATTAATATATTCTAACTCATTTAAATTATCTAAACCATAACCAGCATCGGTTACCGATAAATTTTTTACTAAGGTAAAATCGTCGGCATTTAAATAGCTTAAGTTAAAAGTTCCGTCGCTCATAATAATATAAGTGCCGTCGGTAGTTAGACCCCAGCCCTCTTTATTGGTGTAAGAAAATTGATTTATTTTTTTAAAAGTTTTAGCATCGTAAACAAAGCCAATCTGGTTGGTATAAGTTATTTGACAGATTTTATTTTTAATAAAAACCAAACCTTCTCCAAAATAAATATTTTTATCTAGCTCGACTTTTACATCAATTTTACCAGTTTTTAAATCAACTGGTCCAAACACTGATTTTGTTTGAGGCAAGTTAGAAGGAGAGCCAGTACTTTCGAACAGGGTGTTGTTATAAAATAATAACCCCTCGGTAAAAGAGCCAATGTCGTGTGGATATTTATTAGTTACGCTATATTGAATTTGAGCAATAGGATTTTTTATTTCGCTGAGGTCAGAAATTTTTTCGGATTTAGCTTTTTCGTTTGAACAGGAAAAAAAAAATAGCATACCACAAATAATAATAATTGTATTTTTAAAATAAATTATCATAAGAGCGGTTTTATATTTTCCATGTAGCACCTTCTTTAGTATCTTTAATTTGAATACCTGCATCATTTAGCTTATCCCGAATTTTATCGCTTAGTTCAAAGTTTTTATCAGTTTTTACTTTTGTACGAATATCTATAATTAAATCCATTACTTTTGATAAAGCTTGGCTTGTTTTAGAATCGATTTTTTCATTCTTTAATCCCAGTACATCAAATACAAAATTTTGATAAATTGATTTTAATAAATCAATATCATCTTGTGTAAGTTTTGTTTTTTTATCGTTAGCCGAATTAATAATTTTTAGGGCATCAAATAAATGTGCAATTAAAACAGAGGTATTAAAATCGTCGTTCATTGCAGCATAACAGTTTAATTGCAACTCAATAATATTTTCGTTAGATATGGAATCGGCTTTTAAATAATTTAAAGTATTGTAACCTTCCATCAGTCGCTCAAACCCTTTTTCGCTAGCCTGAAGAGCATCATTACTAAAGTCTAGCGGGCTTCGGTAGTGAGTTTGTAACATAAAAAATTTAACTGCCATTGGCGCATATCCTTTTTCTAATAATGGATGATTGCCAGCAAATAATTCGCCAGGCAAAAAGCCATTGCCTTTACTTTTCGACATTGTTGCGCCGTTAACGGTCAGCATATTGGTGTGTAGCCAATAATTTACTGGATTTTTATTACAATAGGCTTGAGATTGAGCTATTTCGTTAGTGTGATGAGTTGCTTGCAAATCCATGCCGCCGCCATGAATATCAAAAGTTTCGCCTAAATATTTTTTACTCATGGCCGAACATTCAATGTGCCATCCCGGAAAGCCTGAGCCCCATGGAGATGGCCAGTGCATTATAGTTTCAGGCTTAGCTTTTATCCAAAGAGCAAAATCTAAGCGACCCCTTTTTTCATCTTGGCCGGTAAGCACTCTTGTTCCATCGAGCAACTCTTCTAATTTTCTATTAGTAAGTTGCCCGTAATTAAATAATTTATTATATTTTTCTACATCAAAATAAACGTTGCCATTTATTTCGTAAGCTAAATTTTTATTAATAATTTCTTTAATCATTTCAATTTGCTCGCAAATATGGCCGGTAGCCGTAGGCTCAATGCTTGGTGGAAGGGTATTAAATTCTCGCATGATGTTGTGAAAACCAAGGCTATACTTTTGAACTATTTCCATTGGCTCAAGTTTTTCGAGTTTTGCTTTTTTCGCAAATTTATCATCACCCTCATCTTGATCACCCTCTAAATGTCCTGCATCGGTAATGTTTCGAACATAGCGCACTTTATAACCAAGGTGTAATAAGTAGCGATAAATTAAATCGAACGAAATAAATGTACGGCAATTTCCTAAATGCACATCACTGTATACGGTAGGGCCGCAAACATACAATCCCACAAAAGGAGAATTAATAGGCTTGAATTCTTCTTTTTTTCGAGTAAGTGTGTTATATAAAACTAAGGGCTGCACAATGCTCTAATTTACGGCAAAAAACTAGACCAAAAAGAATCGAATAAAAAATAATTTAAAAGGGAAATTAAATAAAAGTTTTAAACTCAGTAAAATTTTTAAAAAGGTTCATTTTTTTTGATGGCAATTTATATTTTTCGTCTTCCGAAAAAAATAATCGTCCACTAAATAAAATCTCTGTTTCTTTTAATTTTTTAGTAAAACTATTTAAATAATCGTTAAGACTTATACCTTTTAGCGTGGCGGTTAAAATTGAAACAATTACATCGGGATTTATGGAATTTACAATTGAGTCAAGGTCATCAAGAGGCACACTTTGCCCTAAGTAAAGACATTTATATCCTCTGGCTTTACATAAATAACAAGCGTAGAGAAGACTCATTTCATGAAGCTCTTGACTGGGCAGATAAAACAAGTAGGTTTTAGGATTATTTGTTAACACAGGTGGTAATTTATCTATTCCGGCTATTAATTTTTGACGAATAAGATTTGAAATATAATGCTCTTGAGCAGGCGTAATGGTCCCAGATTGCCACATATTGCCCATGTGTTGAATAAAAGGAAATATTATTTTTTCGATTGTATTTTCAAAACCAAAATGAATAATTGACTTATTAATGGTATTTTCAAAACGATCTTCGTCCATGTTTAGTAATGAAATTACTAAACTTTCTATTTGTAAACTTTCTTTCTTGTAGTCATTAAAAAACTTCTCAACTTCGGTGATTAAATTTTCGTGATTTAGTTTAGCAATAAATGAAATTTTGTAACCATTATTATTAAGCAAAGAAACGTTGATTACTTTTTTTAAATCAGCATCGTTGTAATATCTGATATTAGTTATGGTTCTTTTTGGGCTTAAAATATCGTAACGCTGTTCCCAAATACGAAGCGTGTGAGCTTTTATGCCAGAAATGCGCTCAAGATCTTTTATGGAATATTTGGTAGACAAAATTTAAAACCTATACAACAAATAAATAGACCCTTTGTTTAAAGAGGGCCTTTTATTTATTAAAATAAAATATAAATTATTTTGTGCCTTTCGCCCCGTTGTTTTTATTAGGAGCCGGCATTGTTTTATTGCTGTTGTTAGAAGAGTTATTTGTACCTGGGATAACAGCTAAAGGCATAGTTTCTAATTTTTTTCTAACAGAGGCAAGAACATCATCGCTGGGCTCGCTATAAAGTACCGAAGTGCTTTGAAGACTAACGTCTAAAACATATTTATAGCCACCTTCTTTAGCAACAGCTTCAATACCCTTTTTTGCTTTTGAAATAATTGGTGCAGTTAATTCGGCTTGTTTTCTTTGATAATCTTGCCCTGCTTGAGTTTTAAAGTCTTCAATTCGTTTTTGAAGTTGTTGTAAATCTTCTTGTTTATTTTTTTTAAGAAGGTCGCCCATAGTAAGTTCTTTTTCTAAGTAGTCTTTATATTTACTTTCAAATTCGGTTTGCATTGCAACAATTTCTTGTTCAAGGCCTTTTAAATAGATTTGAGCGGCCTCTGTAGCAGTTTTTGTTTCAGGCATTAATCCAACTAATGAGTCGAAGCTTAAATGAGCTATTTTTTGAGCATTTACCAAAGAAAACGTAGTGGTTGCCGCAATAATTAGTATTGCTTTTTTAAATAATAATTTAGTCATGATTTTATATTTTATTTTTACAAATGTAGTTTATTTTTTATAACCAAGAACAGTTAATACTTCATCACTTTTATCGTATTTTGTACTAGCGTAAAGCAGCGAAATTTGCCCACTTTTATCCATAATAAAGCCTAGTCCATTTTTTTCGGCCACAGCTTTAATGGCGTTATAAACTTTATCCTGAATAGGCTTAACCAATTCTTGGCGTTTTTTAAATAACTCTCCATCTACACCAAATCTTTGTTTTTGTAAATCTTTCACTTCTTTTTCACGATTAATAATTTCGTTTTCTCGTTTTTTTTTCATCTCATCGGTAAGAAGAATAGCGTCTGCTTGATAGGCCTTATAAAGTTTATCTACTTCTGAATATTTGCTGTCAATTTCTTTTTGCCAAACTAGGCTAGTTTTGTCTAGTTCGCTCTGAGCAGCTTTATATTCAGGAATTTGGCTTAGAATATATTCGCTATCAACATAACCAAACTTAGCGCCACTTTGAGTAAAGGCAAATAAATTACTTAATAAAATAACAAGTAAAAATGCAGCTTTATTTTTCATATTTTTTTTTTAAAATTAAGAATAAAACGAAGTAAAATTGCAAATAGAGTGTAATTAACATATTTTAAATTACAACTCTCCAAGGGTTCCGCCAATAGTAAAATGAAATTGTCCATTTCCGTTGCCATTAGACGGATCATTGCTTCCATTAGGCTTATCAAAACCCCAGCCATAGTCGAGGCCCAGCAATCCAAACATAGGTAAAAACACTCTTAGGCCAACGCCCGCACTTCGTTTAACATCGAAGGGGTTATATTTTTTAAAATTATTCCAAGTATTTCCTGCCTCAGCAAAGCCTAGAATAAAAATAGTAGCTTGTGGATTTAAACTAATTGGGAAACGCAATTCCATGGTATAGCGAGAGCAAATAGGGTCACCTAAATTTGATGAAACACTATTGTCTTTATAGCCTCTTAATCCAATAATTTCTCGCGCTACAAAGTTTTGGAACCCGCTGATTCCGCTTCCACCCATATAAAAACGCTCAAATGGAGAAACGCCAGTTTGTTTATTATAATAGCCCAAAAACCCAAACCCAACTTTTGTTCTAAGCACCAAGTTTCTCGCCTCTTTACCTTCGGCAGCTTTTTTATTGGTAAGTTGGGTAAACCATTCGGCTGTGATTTTATATTTTTGGTACTCGATAAAACGATAACGTTCGGAGTTACTTAATTTAGAATAATCTTTTTCATTTAATAATGAGTATGGAGGAGTTAATTGACCATGAATTAAAAAAGAAGAGCCTGATTTAGGATAAATTGGAGCATCTATAGAGTTTCTCGAAATATTGATACCAAGATTTAAATCGTTAGAGAAACCAGTTTTTATAATAAATGCATTATAATTATTTAAATCATAATAGTTGTAACTAATATTTGCATTTAAGTTAAAATAATTATCTGGCCATTTTAATCTTTTTCCTATACCAACAGCTGTTCCATAAATACTCATACTTTGACGATTTGGATTCGATGCAGCAGCACCAGTTGAATTAAATAAAGAATGAAAGGCAGAAACCGAAAGCGAGTTAGGTTTTTTACCTCCCAGCCAGGGTTCGGTAAACGAGAAGTTATAAGATTGATAGTAAACGCCATTAGTTTGGGCGCGAATACTTAATCTTTGTCCATCGCCACTTGGTAGAGGCCTCCACGAATCTTTTTTAAAAAAGTTTTTTGTCGAAAAGTTATTAAAGGTAACGCCAAGCGTACCAACAATCCCTATGCCACCTACTGGACTTCCACCAGGAGTAGAATTAATTGAGTTATTACCACCCCAACCGCCACTGAGCTCAATTTGATCGTTTGATTTTTCTTCAACAATATATTCTATATCAACGGTTCCATCTTCCGCATTTGGACTTGGTTTCACGTCCAGTTTTTCAGGGTCAAAAAAACCTAGTTGAGCTAATTCTCTATTGGTACGCATGATGTCTGAACGCCTAAACAATTGGCCTGGCCTTGTTCTAATTTCTCTA
This sequence comes from Bacteroidota bacterium, assembly GCA_005787585.1. GTDB lineage: Bacteria > Bacteroidota > Bacteroidia > B-17B0 > Aurantibacillaceae > Aurantibacillus. The sequence continues at coordinate 98,294 of SYAL01000047.1, read as the reverse complement.
AAAATAACATGATCATTTGTTTTTTCGTTTCCTTTAACAGTTATTTTATTAATAATAGCTTGTTTGCCCTCATACATTAAAACATCAAAATCAATTGTATCGTTTCTTATATTACTTTCTTGCTGATTAGCTTGAAAAAAAAGATATCCATCATCTAAATATAAACTCGAAATGTCGTAACCATTAGGATTCATAAATAATTTTTGATCAAGTTTACTTTGATTATAAACTTCGCCTGGCTTTATATTTAAAATAGTATCTAGCTGCCCATTTCTGTATTTGGTATTACCAAACCAGTTAAATTTTCCAAAATAATATTTGTGCCCTTCGTCAATTTTTATGTCAATTGCCACTCGACTTGGGCTTATAAAATATACAGAGTCTTTTATTATTCTTGCATCCCTGAAACCTTTGGCATTATATTTTTCTATAATAGCAGGTAAATCTTTTTGTAAATTACCCTCTAAATATTTTCCATTATTAAAAGGATTATACCAGCGTAGGCGTTTACTATCCTCTAATTTTCTTCTCAGTTGCCAGGCCTTAAAGATAGTGTTGCCAGAAATATTAACTTCTTGAATTTTAATTTTTTGTCCTTTTTCTACCGAAATAGTAATAATGGTATGTGGTGTTTTTGAATTAGGGTCTTTAGTTTGAGTTATATCAATTTTATTAAAAAAAAATCCTTTGTCTAAAAAATAATCTTTAACTATATTTTTAATATTGCCCAAAGCGTAGTCTGTAACAACTCGCTCTTGCATTAAGTTAATTTTTGGTCTGAGGTCTTCGGCCTCGCCTTTTTTTATATCGCCACTAAATTTAAATTTTGTTAATCTTGGTCTTTCGGTAACTTTTATATTTAGAAATATATCGTTGCCAATTATTTTATTTTGAATAATTTGAACATCTTCAAAAAGCCCTTGTTTCCATAATTTTTTAATGGCTTCAGAAATTTTATCGCCTGGCACAGCAATTTCTTCGCCAGCTATTAATCCGGATAGTAAGCTAATAACGTTTTTATCAGTATAATCTGCACCTTCAATTTGAATAGGGGCCAATCTATATTTTTTTGGATTACGAGCAGAGTTCAGAAATAAACTGTCTGATACTTGAGAATATACAGATGAATAAAAAGATAAAAAGATAAAAATTTTTACAAGCCTTTTATTCATTTAGATGGAGGGGTTAAAAGCTGGTCGCTAGTTTTTCCAAATCTACGCTCTCTATTTTGATAGGAAACAATTGCTTCAAAAAAATCATTCTTTCTAAATTCAGGCCATAAAACATCAGTAAAATAAAATTCTGCGTAAGCCAATTGCCATAATAAAAAGTTACTAATTCGCCTTTCGCCACTGGTTCTAATCATTAATTCAGGGTTAGGCCATAATCGAGTATTTAAATGCGAATCAATAAGTTCAGATGTTATTTCATCAGGCGAAAGAGTTCCTGCAGCAATTTTATTACCAATTTCTTTCAATGAATTTGTAATTTCCCATTTACTCGAATAACTTAGCGCAAGGATAAGGGTAAGTTTATTATTTTTTGAGGTAATTTTTATAGAGTTTTGAAGTTGATTTTGGCATGTTTCGGGCAGGCTTTTTAAATCGCCAATCGCTTCAAGGCGAATGCCTTTATCGTTAAGATTTTTTGTTTCCGAACTAATCGTTCCTACTAATAATTCCATAAGTCCATCAACTTCTTCTTTTGGTCGGTTCCAATTTTCGGTACTAAAGGCATATAAAGTAAGAAACTTTACACCAATTTCTCCGCAGGCCTCAACGATCTCTCTAACTGAGTTAACACCTTCGTGATGGCCAAAAATTCTATCTTCACCTTGTTGCTTTGCCCAACGCCCATTACCATCCATAATAATAGCAACATGTTGCGGAATGGAGGATTGATTGATAGATTGTAAATAATCCATAGGGTTACAAGTAATACAAAGATAATAAAATGAGCAAAAGCGACTAATTTAATTTAGTTGTTTTTAGTTTTTTAACAACGAAATTGAGAAAGATAAAATTATAATTTTGTCATGTGGGCGTTTAATATTATTTATATAGCTTGAAAAATCATGATTTTTTATAAATTAAAAAGACGATTTTTTTTAAGTTATTAATAATTTGTATATTTGATTTAAAATTTTGAATGAAAAATTTAAAATATTTATTTTGGTTAAGCTTTTTTTCAATTTCAACAGCCGCTTGTTTAAAGCTAGACCCAATTCCGCCCAAACCGGTATTAAAGATAACAGAGGGTCCATCTGTAACGGATATTGAAGGTAATCAATATAATACTGTGGTAATTAATACGCAAACCTGGACAACCAGTAATTTAAAGGTTAGCAAATATCGAAATGGAGACACTATTCCTCAAGTTCAAGATTCTATTATGTGGAAAAGTTTAACATCAGGGGCTTGGTGTTATTATAATAACAAAGCAACTAATGATTCAATTTACGGAAAGCTATATAACTGGTATGCCATCAATGATACAAGAGGTATTGCACCAGAAGGGTATCATATCCCATCAAATGCTGAATGGAAAGAAATGACTAGTTATTTAGGAGACCAAAGTTTAGTTGGAGTAAAATTAAAAGCAACTAGTGGATGGGGAATTGGTGGTATTGAAGGTAACGGTTCTAATTCAGGGAAGTTTTCGGGTCTTCCTGGTGGTACAAGAAAAGAAACAGCAAAATTTGATTATTTACTTTTTTATGGCTATTGGTGGACCTCTTCTAGTGTTGATTCTACTAATGAATTGGGACAGGACGCTTGGAGTAGACAGCTTAGCTACGATGATGATATACTTTCAAGTTGGGAGGATTCGAAAAAAAGAGGGTTTTCTTTGCGCTGTATAAAGGATAAATAATTTGATTTAGGGATTATTTTTTATTAGGGGAAATAATAAACAGAGTAAATTTTATGATATAAAATAATCAACTTGTGTGATCAGCAATAATTAACCATTTACCATTTATTTTTTTCCAAAGCAAAGTAAAATGTCCGCCCATTGGCTTATCTTTTTTTAGTGCCCACTGCCCAATAACAAAAATATTTTTTTTAGAAAGTTGAGTGGCCTCTATAATGGAAAAAGTTAAAACGCCCATAGCTTCTTTATTTGGATAAGATATTAAATAATTATTTAAAGTTTTTTGCCATCCACAAGTAATACCTTTGCTCCCTATAAATTTTAAACTATCGTTATTCCAATAATAATTCATAAAGCCATTAACATCTCCATTATTCCAAGCTAGCTCTTGTGCTTCCATATTTTCAAGGACTTTTTTTAACCCTTTTTGAGAAAAAGAAAAGAAAGAAGTAATGATAAAAAATAAAACAAATTTTTTTTTCATATTTTTAATTAGATTAATTCGTGACTACTATTTTGTAAGAGATACTTAAATTTTGAATTTCGATTTTTCTTAACTTAAAGATATGCATATCTAAATAAAAATTAGCTTTTCTATTAATCTAAATATTTATTATTTTTAATATTTTTAATTTTTTTATATCTTTGTGATCAGTTCTTTAAAATACTTATTAAGAAAAGCTGAGGGATACGCCCTAAGAAGCTTTACCAACCCTTAAAAAGCTATTAAGCAAATGAAAATTATTCTTCAATTTTTTCATCATTCGCTTTATAGCTAACGAGAAGGTGGAAATTCGTTTCGATAATAATCGAAAAAAATAAGTCGGAAACAATTAGTTTATCAAATTTAATATGCACTAATCCCTTCTGATTTTAAAAACAGAAGGGTTTTTTATTTTATATATGACAACAATACAACAAGAGTTAGAAAAAAGAGTTTTAGTTATAGATGGTGCTATGGGCAGCATGATTCAACAATATAAATTAACTGAAAAAGATTTTAGAGGTAAGCGTTTTTCGGATTGGCACAAAGATTTACAAGGCAATAACGACCTGCTATCTATCACCCAACCTCAAATTATAAAAACAATACATAAAGAGTATTTAAAAGCAGGGGCAGATATTATTGAAACAAATACTTTTAGCGATACAACAATTGCCATGGCCGACTACGACATGCAGGAATTTGTTTACGAATTAAATTTTGAATCTGCTAAACTTGCCAAAGCCTCAATTTTAGAGTATAAAATCGAATTTCCTGAATTTGCCCATATTCCAAAATTTGTTGCCGGCGCCATTGGGCCAACCAACCGAACGCTCTCTTTATCGCCCAATGTTAACGATCCCGGTTATAGAGCCATAACTTTTGATGAATTAGTTGAAGCTTATACTGAGCAAGTTCGTGGATTAATTGACGGAGGCTCAGATTTATTATTAATCGAAACTATTTTTGATACACTTAACGCTAAAGCCGCATTATTTGCTATACAAAATTATTGCGAAAGTATTAATAAAAAAATGCCTGTGATGGTTTCGGGAACTATAACCGATGCTAGCGGAAGAACTTTATCTGGTCAAACTACCGAAGCTTTTTTAAATTCCGTTTCGCATGTTGACTTATTAAGCGTTGGCTTAAACTGTGCATTAGGCGCTAAAGACATGAGGCCTTATTTAGAAGAGCTATCAAATAAAGCACCTTTTTATGTGAGCGCTTATCCAAATGCGGGTCTGCCAAATCAGTTTGGCGAATACGATCAAGACGCGCACGAAATGGGCCACCAAATCGAAGAATTTCTAAAAGCAGGATTTTTGAATATTGTAGGAGGATGTTGTGGCACAACCCCAGCTCATATAAAACGCATTGCCGAAATTGCAAAAAATGCAATTCCACGAAAAAAGCCAAGCGCCGATACCATAATGCATTTAAGCGGATTAGAGCCTTTTTCTCTTACCCCCGAAAGTAATTTTTTAAATGTGGGCGAACGAACAAATGTAACAGGCTCAAAAAAATTTCTGAGGTTAATTAAGGAAGGAAATTATGAAGAAGCCCTTTCAATTGCAAAAGATCAGGTTGATGGAGGCGCCCAAGTTATTGATGTGAATATGGACGAAGGCATGTTAGACGGAGAATCAGCAATGACCACTTTTTTAAATTTAATTGCTTCTGAACCCGATATTTCGCGAGTGCCGATAATGATTGATTCTTCAAAGTGGTCGGTAATTGAAGCTGGACTGAAATGCGTTCAAGGAAAAGCAATTGTAAATTCGATTTCATTAAAAGAAGGCGAACTTAAATTTATTGAACAAGCCCATAAAATAAAACAATATGGCGCGGCTGTAATTATTATGGCGTTTGATGAAGTAGGGCAGGCCGATACGTTTCAGCGCAGAAAAGATATTTGCCGCCGCGCATACGATATTTTAGTAAACAAAGTACATTTTCCGCCACAAGATATTATTTTTGATCCAAATATTTTTCCTGTTGCAACAGGAATGGAAGAGCACCGTCTAAACGCCTTAGATTTTTTTAATTCAACAAAATGGATAAAAGAAAATTTACCTTATGCAAAAGTAAGCGGAGGTGTTAGTAATGTCTCTTTTTCTTTTCGTGGAAACGATCATGTAAGAGAGGCTATTCACTCTGCCTTTTTATACCACGCAGTAAAGCATGGAATGGATATGGGCATTGTTAATCCAGCTCAATTGGAAGTTTACGATAATATCGAAAAAACATTGTTAGAATTGGTTGAAGATGTTTTATTAAATAGAAGAAATGATGCAACCGAAAGATTAGTTGAACATGCTGAATCTTTGAAAGGAATTACTAAAGAAAAAACTGAAAAAGACCAAGAGTGGAGAAAAGGAACGGTTGAAGAAAGATTGAGCTACTCGCTGGTTAAAGGCTTAGTAGAATTTATTGATTTAGATACCGAAGAGGCGCGACTTAAATTAGGTAGGCCATTACATGTTATTGAAGGTCCATTAATGGATGGAATGAACATTGTTGGCGATTTGTTTGGCAGCGGAAAAATGTTTTTACCTCAAGTCGTAAAAAGCGCAAGGGTAATGAAAAAAGCAGTTGCTTATTTAGAGCCTTTTTTATTGGAGGAGAAGAAGAACAGCCAATCCCTAGCCCTTTCCGAAGGAAAGGGGACAGAATTCGGCTATGAGTGGGCTGACCCGCAATACTATACTCTATTAAAAGATTTTGCTAAAAATCATAGAGCTAATCCAACTCAAGCAGAATCAATTTTGTGGGACTGTCTTAAATCAAAAAAACTCGAGAATTATAAATTTAGGAGGCAGCATATAATTGGAAAATATATTACAGATTTTGTTTGTTTAAAGAAGAGGTTAGTTATCGAAATAGACGGCTTGATTCATCAATTGCCGGAAATAAAGGAAAAAGATGAATTTCGTCAGTCTTGGTTAGAGTCAATTGGATTTACTGTTTTGAGATTTACGAATGATGAAGTACTAGCAGATATTGATGCTGTTTTAAATCAGGTACAAAAAACCTTACATAACCAAAATGACTATAACGAGCAAAGAAGTGCAGAAGAAGTTCCACCTTCGGGGGTCAGGGGGCGTGGAAAGATTCTTTTGGCAACGGTTAAAGGCGATGTGCATGATATTGGTAAAAATATTGTTGGCGTTGTTTTAGCTTGTAATAATTATGAAATTATTGATTTAGGCGTAATGATTTCTTGTGATAAAATTTTAGAAGAAGCTAAAAAAAATAACGTAGATATTATTGGCTTAAGCGGTTTAATAACTCCTTCCTTAGACGAAATGGTTTATGTTGCGAAAGAAATGGAGCGTTTAAACTTTAAACTCCCTTTATTAATTGGAGGCGCTACAACTTCAAAAGTACATACCGCCGTTAAAATAGCTCCAAACTATTCGGGTCCGGTTGTTCATGTAAACGATGCCAGTAAGTCTGTTCCGGTTACAAGTAGTTTAATTTCAAACGAATTGCGCCAAGGATTTATTGATAACTTAAATAAAGACTATGAGCGCGTTCGAGATCAAAACAAAAATGCTCAATCTCAAAATAAATTAATTTCATTATCCGAAGCGCGGCAAAATAAATTTCAGATAGATTGGTCCAAAACAAATATTACCAAACCTTCTTTTATTGGAAACAAAGTGTTTAATAGCTACGATTTAAAAGAAATTTCAGAATACATAGATTGGACTCCTTTTTTTCACAGTTGGGAAATGAAGGGCTCGTACCCAAAAATATTAACAGATGCAACTCGCGGAATTGAAGCAACCAAATTATTTAACGATGCTCAGAGTATGCTCAACAAAATAATTTCACAAAAATGGTTGCAAGCTAATGCAGTAATTGGAATATATCCAGCAAATACGATAAACGACGATGATACCGAAGTTTATGATGAAAAAGGAAATGTATTAGCAACATTTTATTCGTTGAGGCAGCAAAGTAAAAAACCTGCAGGCCAATATAATGTTGCTTTATCTGATTTTATTGCTCCTAAAGGAAAGCAAGATTATTTAGGCGCTTTTGCTTTAACAACAGGTATTGGCATTGATGAGCATATAAAAAAGTTTGAAGCTGACAACGACGATTACAGTGCCATTATGTTAAAAGCATTAGCAGACAGATTAGCCGAAGCCTTTGCGGAGTTAATGCACAAAAAAGTACGAACCGAAATTTGGGCTTACGCAAAAGATGAAAATTTTAAAAATGACGACTTAATTAAAGAAGAATATGACGGAATTCGTCCAGCGCCAGGCTACCCCGCGCAGCCAGATCATACCGAAAAACTAACCATTTGGAAATTATTAGAGGTTGAAAAAAATACCGATATATTTTTAACAGAAAGCCTTGCCATGGTTCCAACTGCCGCTGTTAGCGGACTTTATATGGCGCACCCACAATCACATTATTTTGGTTTAGGTAAAATAAATAACGAGCAAGTTCAAAGTTATGCCGAACGAAAAAAAATAAAACTTCAAGAGGCTCAAAAATGGTTAGGGCCCGCTATGCTTTAAAATTAAATTCACTTTGTGAATTTAATTTTATGATTATCTTTATAGATAATATCTTTTAAATTCAATTAAAACAAACGAATTTTTTTAGATGATTACCAGGTATTAAACTATGAAAAAAATATTTTGTTATTTATTTATTTATTGTTTTCATAATTTTTCAGCGCAAATATTAACTACCAAACAAGAAAATCAAATTAATTTATTGCTGGCTAGCAAATTTCCAGAAACCAAGTTAAATTCTAATAGTTTTAATAATGGAGCAGCTTCTTTTCAATACATTGGCAAAGAGATCTTTTATAATTTAAACGGCTTTCATTATTTATTTAAATTAAGTGGAGACTCTTTAATTAGAATGGATCACTCTAATTTTCATAGTTGTGATAATAATCGATTTTTATTTAATTTTAATAAAGAGATTTATTGTTTAGGCGGATATGGTTTTTTTGTTACAAATAATATTTTAAAAAAGTTTAATGTTCAGAGCAAAGAATGGATTTTTGTTGAATGCAAGGGCGAAATTCCTCCATTTATTTCTGGCCCAGCTTTTATTTCTGGCCAATATTTATACTCCTTTTGGAATGTTAAGTCTGGCAACAATGTAACGGCAGAAACAAAAGAGCAAAGCGGATATCGCTTAAATTTAAACACATTTTTATGGGAAAAAATCGGTTTTTTTTACCCAAAAACAGCAGAAATTAATTCAACTTATGTTTACGGTTCTATTTTGTATACTCGTGATTATGTATTTATAATTTTAGGCCTTCAAAGCCTTATAATTTCACCTAAAAGCAACAGCTATTTATTATTAAATAACGAAGCCAATTGCCTTTCGCCTTCCACACAACTAGTGAGAATTGATAGTAATAATATTTTTTATTTATTTAAGGAAAAAACAAAACAAATTAATTTAGATCAATATTGGAAAAACAATATAAAACTCATCAATAAAATTACTTGGGAAAAACCCAATTTTTATTCCCTAAATCAAATTTCACCTTTTTATTTAGCTCTTTTATCTCTTATTTTGGTTTTATTTGGTTTCATAATCATGTATTTTTTAAAAAAACAGCGCTTTAATTCGAGTAAATCTATACAAATAAGTCATAATTCGATTAAAAACCACGAAATTAGTAAAGATTTAATCGACACTATACCGGCTCTAAGCCACGAAAATAAAGATGATTTAGGTCTAGCCCCTATAAAAAGTTATAATAATTTAAACCCTGATTTAATTATAGCGCTTAAAAATATAAAAAAAGAAAATTCTGCGACATTATCTTGTGACGAATTTGATGCTTTTTTTAACATTAATTTTTTAACTGGAAATAGCCGAAAGCTTAGGCGTTTCCGTGTTTTAAAAAGCCTGCCCTCTAATTTATTTCGAAGAACTAAATGCACAAAAGATAAGCGTAAATTTAATTACTCAATAAACCTTAGTCTTTTAAACCAATTGATTAAATAGTTGCCTAAAATACCCTTATTAAGGTTAATTATTAGTTTCAAGATATAGCTTTATCGCTTTTAGAAACTGAAATCATTTTTTATTTTTTATTTAACTGTTTAAATTCACAAATTAAACAAATAAATATGAAAACAATATTACCATCTTTTTTATTATTGTTTATTTTTACTACTGCAATTAATGCTCAGCAAAAAATAGGATTTAAAATTATTTTAGATCAAGGAGATGCTACTAGATATCCTAAAGCTAGTAATCGCTGGAATTCAAAAAGCTATGGTGTTACTTATGAAAAGGTGCTTTCAAACAAATTACTTTTATCTTTAGAAACTGGCTTATACTTAAACTTTAAAAACAGTAAAAAAATTGTCACAAATTCATATTATGCCTATTTCTCCGACAATGCTTATCACAACTTTTCTAAAGTAAGAAAAATTACAGAATTGCACATTCCAATTTTAATAAAAAAATATTTTTATATTAAGTCTGCATTATTTTTTGTTTCTGCTGGGCCAAAACTGGCTTTAACGCTTTCTGATAAAACTTCATATAAGGATGAAATTGATAATTCTATTTTAATGAAAATAAATAATTTTGACACATCCTTTGATCATCCTTCTCGCTTTTATTTATACAACACGCTTCAAGTTAATCTTGGTATTGAATTTAAAAAAGTACAAATTTCATTTTCAACTTCAAGATTTACAATTAACCCCGGATTGTATTACAATTATCCACTGTGGAGAGATAATAACTATTTATTTACTTTTTCAATCGGATACATGTTATAAATTAAAACCAAAATTTAAAAATTATATAAACAAACAAACCAAAACATGAAACAAACATTATTAATTTTAGTTAGCACTTTAGTTTTATCAAGTTGCAGAACTTTTTTAACTATACCTAATTACGTTTCGTCTAAAGAATTAGCGAGTTTAACAATTGGTTCTACAAAAAATCAAGTAAAAACTAATTTAGGCAACACCAACCCATTTGATATTTTAGCTGGCTGGTCGCAAGGTTGCGAAGTGCACCACTACAAATATAAACAAACACAAAAAGAGCTATTTCCTTCTGAAGAAGACTTAGAAAGTGGCTTAACCAATGGCAGAAAACTATATCCCAATGAAGATGCTAATGCTTATTTGGTTTACAAAAACGGCAAGCTAAGTTCCTTATTAACTGATATTGGTAAAGGTGAATTAGAAGAACTACTTAAAGATGTAACAAAAATTACAGACGTGTGTGGTGAAAAAAATCTTCGCGGATGTATGGATCCTGAAAGTTTAAATTATAACGAAGATGCTATTATTGCTGATGGAAATTGCGAATACTGCCCTTGTGATTTTGTAAAAAATCCTGATTATAATAAAAACAGGCCCGTATCATCTTGTAACACAAAATGTATTGCAGTAAAAAAACCAGTAGAAAATACTGTTGAAAAAAAGAAACCCTGCAGCAATTGCGACATTATAGACAGATTATCTAATGGAAAATCAGGCGTTAATGTTAATCTCAATCTTTCGGGAGATAATTAAATTTAAAATATAAATAGTTAAAACTAAAAAAAATGAAAAAAAACATCTTATATATTTTTGCAATACTACTTTTATTTTCTAATTGTGCGGTTGTTATACCATCTATGAATTACCCTTGCACAACTGTAGAAAAAATATTTAACATACATCAAGGCATGTATTTAAACGAAGTTTCAACTACATTAGGAGTTGACCCTAAAGACGTTTATTCTATTATCGAAACCCAAACAAAAGTGTTAGTTTATGCCTACAAGCTCGAGCACCAGCAAATTAATGCAAAATTTGAAAAAGACGAACAAAGTTTAAGAGGCGGCTCAAAGCGATATAAAGACGAAAATAATTTGTACGTAGTTTTTGATGCAACAACAAATAAGATGCTTTATTACGTAACCGAAAAAGGAAGAAAATCTGGTTCTAAAAAATTGAATGAAGCCTTAAAATTAAAATTATTAACTAATAAATAATCCCTTTAAATTAAATAATTTTTATATCTAATTATGAAAAAAATAACTTTAATAATAATCACAGCTTTATTTTTAAGTAGCTGTGTTACATATAAAATAGTGCCTAATTTTGTTTCTTCAAAAGAATTAGCGGCTTTAACAATTGGCACCCCAAAAGCACAAGTAAAAATTAATTTAGGCAATACTAGCCCTTATGATATTTTGGCCGGCTGGTCTCAAGATTGCGAAGTGCACCAATACAAATACAAAAAATCTTGCCACAAATTAAACGCCAAAAGTCAAGAACTCGAAAGCGGCTTGTCTTCAGGACAATTACAATATGAAAAACCAGAAGATGCTTATTTAGTATTTAGAAATGGTAAATTAAACTCCCTTATTACAGATGCCGGAAAAAAAGATTTAGAATCATTAATGGATGATATTGTTGGTGTAAAAGACGCATGTAGCGAAAAAGGAGTAGCTGGTTGTATGGATCCGGAGAGTATAAATTACAATAAAAATGCTGTTGTATCTGACGGAAGCTGTAAATATGTAGAATGTGGGCTTAAGGTTAATCCTAACTTTAATAAAAAAAGACCAATATCTGAGTGTAATTTAGAATTTATTCCTATTAAACCTAAAACCGCTAATATAGAAGTAGATAAAAAGAAAGAATGTACAAATTGTGATATTGTAGAAAGAATTGCTTCTAATCCTAATGCAAATATTACAATTAGTTTGGGCTCTAATTCTAACTCATTAAGAAATGCTTTTTCGCCATCTAAAAAGAAAACCATTATTTCTTTAACCGAACCTGTAAGCGATGAGGATAATAATGCAAGTCCAGAAATACCTGTAAAAAAGGCAAAAAAGCAAAAAAGTAATGAAGAAAACGCGGCAAAAAAACAAAAAAGAGACGAAGAAAATGCAAACATAGAAAAGCCAAATTTATTTAAACAAAATTAATTCAATATTTAAACTAGTTATTACATAAAATTAAATTTTAAAAAATAAACAATGAAAAAAAACATATTAAAATTAATGGCAGTTGTTTTCATATTTTCGATAACAAATTGTAAGGTTGTTCAAAATAACTATTGCACCACAACCGAAAAAATGTTTAATTTACGTGAAGGCATGTATTTAAACGAAGTAACAGCAACTTTGGGTGTTGATCCAAAAGATGTATACTCAATTATCGAAAATCAAACCAAAGTTTTGCTTTATTTATACAAGCGCGAATATCAAAGCGTAGATCGTAATGTTTTATACGAAGAGTCTTCGCTTAGAGGCGGCTCTAAAAGATATAAAGACGAATCGAGTTTGTATGTTGTTTTTGATGCGGCTACTAATAAAATGCTTTATTACATAACCAATCAAGGCCGCTCTAATGGCTCTAAAACAATAAATAGCGCAATTAAACTTCGTATTTTAAGCGCTAAAAAGTAAGTTATTTTAAAAATAAACTACCATTTATAATTATTTTTTAAGTATAAAAAAAATGAAAAAACTAAATTTAATAACAGCATTAACAGTAGTATTAATACTAATAATAGTGGCTTGTAAAAAAAATTTAGATTTAAAAATAATTGATCCACCTTGCTCATTTCAATATTCCGACTGGACGGCATGTTCAAACAATATTCAAACCAGAACCTATACCTCAAGCCCATCTGGTTGCAAGAGCACTCCGCCTGCAGATAGTATTCAAAGACCTTGTGTTATTCCAGAAGTTCAAATAGGTACACAAACCTGGACAAAAGAAAACCTTGATGTAGCAACCTACCGCAATGGAGACCCTATACCCGAGGTTCAAGTCGCAAGCAATTGGGCAAATTTAACAACCGGCGCTTGGTGTTATTACGCAAACAATACTGCCAATGGCACAACTTATGGCAAGTTATATAATTGGTATGCAGTAAACGACCCGCGTGGTTTGGCACCAAATGGCTATCACATACCCACAGATGCAGAGTGGACAACACTAACCACTTATTTGGGAGGAACATCAGTAGCCGGCACAAAAATGAAAAACAGCAGTGGTTGGCTAAATAATGGGAACGGCACCAACAGCTCAGGCTTTGCAGGGCTTCCGGGCGGTTGTCGTAACTACAATGGGTATTTCTACACCATTGGCGCTGACGGTGACTGGTGGAGTTCGTCAGAGAACAATGCCAGTGACGCCTGGTACCGCGGCTTGTACCACAATAATGGCGGTGTGGGCAGGTACGACTCCAATGAGCGGTATGGGTTTTCTGTGCGTTGTCTGAGGGATTGACTATTTGACAATTTGACTATTTTTTTCGGGTGTATTTTTCGATTTTTTTTTGGTTAAACAAGCCCAGCTTTTGCTGGGTTTGTTTGTTTAAACATCTTTTTTAAACATTAACTTGGTATTTAATTTCAAATGGTATCTTTGTTATTATTTACATCATGAGCCAATTAAAACCCATTAAAAGCGCTTTAATATCTGTGTATTACAAAGATAATTTAGAGCCAATTATAAAAAAATTACACAGTTTAAATATTAAATTATACAGCACCGGCGGCACCTTTTCTTTTATCGAAAGTTTAAAAATTCCGGTAACAGCAATAGAGGCCCTAACAAATTATCCTGAAATTTTTGGTGGCCGTGTAAAAACTCTGCATCCTGTTATTTTTGGTGGTATTTTAAATCGCCGCGAAAACACCTCTGATCAAAAAGAAAAAGCCCAGCACCACATCCCTGATATTGATTTGGTTATTGTAGATTTGTATCCCTTTGAAGCAACTGTTGCTGTTAAAGCCTCAGAGCAAATCACCATTGAAAAAATTGATATTGGAGGCATTTCTTTAATACGTGCAGCAGCTAAAAATTTTAATGATGTGTTAATAGTTTCATCAAGTACTGATTATGGCCACTTACAAACTTTATTAGAAACAAAAAATGGCTCAAGCGATATCGCAGACCGAAAACAGTTTGCTGCCAAAGCCTTTGCTACAAGTTCGCATTACGATACCGCAATTTTTAATTATTTTAATCAAAGCGAGCAATTGCCAGTTTTTAAACAAAGCGTTCAAAAAAGTGAGGCCCTCCGTTATGGCGAAAACCCGCATCAAAAAGGTGTTTTTTATGGCGACTTAGATTTAATGTTTACTAAATTAAATGGCAAAGAATTATCATACAATAATTTATTAGATGTTGATGCTGCCGTAAATTTATTGTCAGATTTTACTGCACCAACATTTGCTATTTTAAAACACAATAACGCATGTGGCCTTGCCTCTCGAGACACAATTTATCTGGCGTATGTAACAGCTTTGGTCTGCGACCCAGTTTCGGCGTTTGGTGGTATTTTAATTGCTAATCGGGCCATTGATTTAGAAACAGCAATTGAAATAAATAAATTATTTTGCGAAGTGGTTATTGCCCCTTCTTATCAAGAGGAAGGGTTAGAAATTTTAAAATCAAAAGCAAATCGAATAGTTTTAATTCAAAATAAAGTTGAGTTACCAAAAACATCATTTCGTAATTTATTAAATGGCGTTATTGCGCAGGACAAAGATTTAAAATCAGAAACAGAAGCAGATTTAAAAACAGTAACAACTATTTCGCCCACCGAAAGCCAACTAGCAGATTTATTATTTGCTAATAAATTGGTAAAGCACACCAAATCAAACACCATTGTGTTTGCTAAAAATGCGCAGTTAATTGCAAGTGGCACAGGGCAAACCTCGCGAGTAGATGCATTAAAACAAGCCATTTTAAAAGCCCAAAATTTTGGCTTTGATTTAAATGGAGCAGTAATGGCCAGCGATGCATTTTTTCCATTTCCTGATTGTGTAGAACTTGCAAATGAAGTGGGTATAAAGGCAGTAATACAGCCCGGTGGCTCTATAAAAGATAAAGAAAGCATTGCTTATTGTGATGCTCATGGCATGGCTATGGTTACCACTGGTATTCGTCATTTTAAACATTAGGATTTAGTAGAATAAAAAATAATTTCGAATAATTAATTACAATTTAAAAACCGATTAAATTTTTAATATCTTTATTGTTATAACCAAAACATATGAAAATATTTACCTCATTATTTTTGTTTTTATTTATTTTAAATTCCTTTTCTCAAACGGCACCAGTTAAAACAAAATTTATAATAAAAAAACAAGCGGTTACAAATTACGATTCGATTAAAATAGATTACAGTCCCTCTATTTTAGTAAAAGAGATGCCAGCTCAAGGGCCAAAAAAAAAAGAAATTTACGCTTATCCCGAACAGCAAAATAAATCGTTTAGTTCAACAAACATAGCCCTTCCTTCACTAGTATTAGGAAAAAACTTTTTTGGTAATGGGTTTAATTTTGGTACACCAAACGATAACGACATGGCTATTTCTGATTCAGGCATTGTGGTTTCGGTAATTAATAAAAGTATTTTTATAAGAAATACGAAAACAAATGTTACTTTGCCCGGAAAGTCGCTGGCAGCCTTTACTACTCCAATAAACAATAGGCACCAAGAATTTGATCCTAAAGTAATGTACGATCCGCGATCGGATAAATTTGTTTTGGTATGTTTAGTGGGCTATGTTGATTCGACAAGCAAAATAATAGTTGGTTTTTCGCAAACCAACAGCCCAAACGGCAATTGGAATTTATATGCCTTGCCGGGCAACCCGTTAAATAATAATTTGTGGTCAGATTATCCAATGATAGGAATGACAGAAAAAGAATTGTTTTTAAGTATAAATTTACTCACTAATAATAGTTCATGGCAAACAGGTTTTGTTGAAACCTTAGTTTGGCAAATGAAAAAAGACAGTGGATATGCAGGCCTGCCAATAAATGCAACCCTTCATTCAAATATAAAATTTAATGGTAAGGCTATTCGCAATTTATGTCCTGTAAAAGGTGGAAAAAAACTTTATTCGCCAAATATGTATTTTCTTTCAAACAGAAATTTAGCCAATCAAAACGACACTGTTTTTTTAGTAAATGTAACTGATACGATAGGCTCGCCATCTAACACAGTAACAACAAAAGCCTTAATAAGTAATCAAACGTATTATATGCCCCCCGATGGCCGCCAAACAATAGCTACCGAATCTTTAGCAACTAATGATGCCAGAAATTTAGGAGCATTTTATGAAAATAATATTATTCAATACGTACACAATACAAACAATCCTGCCAATAACCATCCTACAATTTATTATGGTGTAATTTCTAATTTGCAATCTGCTCAACCATCTGTTACAGGATATATTATTCCAAACGATACTATGGATTTTGCTTATCCAAATATATCATATGCGGGCAATTCTGTATCAGACAATACTTCAATCATTTCTTTTGATCATAGTTCAAATAAAGTTTTCCCTGGTTGCTCAGCTATACGTGCCGATGGCAGTGGAAATTTTTCGGATGTTTTAAGAATTCGCAATGGCGTAAATTATATAAACTTATTAACTGGTGGCCAAGAAAGATGGGGAGATTATTCGGGTTCGCAAAGAAAATATAATGGCAATGGTATTGTTTGGATGAGTGGTTATTATGCTTATAATGGAGGATCAAACTATCCAAAAGCTCATGCTGCATGGGTTGCAGAATTAAAATTAGATAGTTTATCAATTTCAGATACAGTTGTATCAAATGTAAACATTAAAAACGAAAGAAATAACATAGAACAAACGATGGTTTATCCTAACCCTAGCCATCAAATTTTTAGCGTAGACATTTCTTTGGCAAACCCTGAATATCTTAACTTTCAATTGCTAGATGCACAAGGAAAATTAGTTGAGGTTCTTTTAAGCGATTGGGTAAAGGGTAAAGAAAATAAGTTTAGTTTTTCAACAAAAGATTTAGTCGCGGGTATTTATTTTTTAAAAATAACGGGGAATCATAAAACTAATTTAATTAAAAAAATAGTTATTAATTAAAATTCAATAATTTTAAATTAATATTTTTATTATTCAATGCGAACTAAATTTAAATCTTTAGTTGGATTAATCACCAAAGGAAATTTTTCTATCTTAACCGAACTGCTGTCTAAGCCGAATGCTCGAGCTTCACTTAAACTAAATCGGTTTAAAGTAAAGTAAAAGTTTAAGATTAAATTTTCGAAAAATGGCAGATCATTTTCATACGACAAGAATTTTTCTAACACTACAAATTTAAAATCTCCAATTACATTATTTCTGTTAAGCGATTCGTAGCGGCTGGTAATATCTACTTCTTTATTTTTAACCAAATCAGCAACCACTTTTCTAAACATTAAATTAACTCGTGGGGCAATTCTGAAACCGATTTTAAAATCAACTCGAATAATATCTTCTGCTTCAATATGAGTTACTTTATATTCCATTTTATAGGGCTCGTCCATCACATCTACATGAACAAACCAGTAGATATCAGCTCTTTTAGGTCTTTTTTGTAAAATAGAATAAATAATTTTAGATTCAATTTCTAATGGATTATTTGCACTAGTCATATAAACTAAATGGGTGGCATATTTTTGAATTGAATTGTCTTTACTTAAGTCACTAAGCAATAGGGTGTATTTTTTGAGGGGAACCAATTCGACGTACCTTTGTCTAATAAGTTTAGCCATGTACCAACATCCCATAATTGTTGCTAAAATTAATGCAATAACCAAAGTAATATATCCGCCTTTTGGGAATTTTTCTAAATTGGCAATTAAGAAAGCGCCTTCAATAACAATATAAACAACAATAAAAATATTTAAAAACCAAAGCGGATATTTTTTTAAACGCATAAAAAACGCGAGTAAACGCGACGACATAATCATACCTAAAATAATAGTTAAACCATAAGCGGCTTCCATATTTTTAGATTCTCTAAAAAATAAAACGATACTAATGCATCCAAAATATAAGATCCAATTAATAGAAGGAATATACATTTGTCCTTTTAATTCTGTTGGATATTTAATTCTAACTTTTGGCCAAAAGCTTAATCGCATGGCCTCATTAATTAAGGTAAAAGACCCACTAATTAATGCTTGAGAGGCAACAATGGTAGCAATAGTAGCAATACTAATACCTAATGGCAAAAACCATTCTGGCATAATAGAATAAAAAGGATTAGCACCTTTTAAATATTTACCGTCCATTGAAACTAACCAAGCTGTTTGTCCCATATAATTAAGCACAAGCATTACTTTTACAAAAATCCAACTGCGACGAATATTGTTTCGGCCACAATGCCCCATATCGGAGTAAAGGGCTTCGGCTCCAGTTGTACACAAAAAAACAGAACTTAAAATCCAAAACCCACCTGGGTGATTAATTAATAATTTAATACCGTGATATGGGTTTAGTGATTTTAAAACCGTATAATCGTGAGACAAGCCTATAATCCCCATGATGCCTAATGTTAAAAACCAAATTAGCATAACGGGACCAAAATATTTACCAATAAATTTAGTGCCAAATTGTTGAATAAAAAATAAACCTGTAATAATTATAATTACAATCGGAATGGTTGCGATATTACTAAAACGAGGGATTAATTTTAAACCTTCAACAGCAGATGCCACCGAAATAGGGGGGGTAATAATACCTTCGCCTAATATGCAACAGCCACCAATTATAGCAGGCCATATTAACCATTTTCGTTTTGCTTTTTTTATTAATGTAAAAAGCGAAAAAATACCGCCTTCCCCATTGTTATCTGCCTTAAGGGTAAAAATCACATATTTGATGGTGGTTTGTAATGTTAATGTCCAAAACACAAGTGACATTCCGCCAATCATCATTTCGCCATTAATGGCTTTATCGCCAACAATAGCTTTCATCACATATAGGGGCGATGTACCAATGTCTCCGTAAATTATACCAAGAGTTAAGAGTAAGCCAGCAAAAGTTATTTTTTCAAAATTACTATTATGAGTATTTCCCATTTTATTTTGGGTTAAATTTAAAGGATAAAAGTAATATAAATTGTATATATCTTTTTAGTTTTATAAATAAAAACAATCGTTTTTTAATAGTAATATTTTTAAACTATCTAATTTAAAAAACGAATTGTTATCATTTCTTAAATCAAAGAATATTTATTGTGGAGATGTAAATAAAAGCATAACTTTATATATATTATTGTAAACTGTGAATAAAATATTATTTATACTGTTTGTTTTTGTCTCCATTTTTTGTTATTCATCTCATAATCGTGCAGGTGAAATTTCTTATAAACGTGTTGAGCCATTTACTAAATTAGTGGGAGGCGTTTCTGTGCCAACTTACAGTTATTTGATTACTGTAACTGTTTATACTGATTTTGGGCAAGATGTTGCTGACAGATGTGCTGATACTGTTTATTTTGGTGACGGACAAATTGGAATTGCCTATCGTGTTAATGGGGGCTATTCGGGTTGCAATTGCCCTCCGCTAGCCCAGTGTGGGGAAGAAATCATTAATTTAGCAAATTATAATGTTAAACTTAATACTTACACCATAACTCATGTTTATGCTGGTGCAGGCAGTTATTTGATTAGGATGATTGACCCTAATAGAAATGCAGGAGTTCACAACATGATTAATTCAAGCGACCAAGCCTTTTATGTAGAATCGCTTTTAGTTATAAATAATTTTAATTGTGCGAATAGTTCACCTATTTTTAATTATCAACCTATTGATAGAGCTTGTAAAGATAAATGCTTTTATCATAACCCAGGAGCATACGATCCCGATGGCGATTTGCTAACTTACGAAATTTCTACACCTCGAAAGGGGAATGGACAAACCGTGGATGGATATTTTAGTCCTAGTTCTGAAGGCGGTACTTTTAATATCAACTCAAGTACAGGATTATTAACTTGGTGCTCTCCAAAATATAAAGCAGAGTATAACGTAGCTTTTATTGTTAAAGAATGGAGAAAAAATACAAGCGGAGTATACCAACTTATGGGTTATGTACTAAGAGACATGCAGGTTGTTGTAGATGTTTGTCCAAACAACAGCCCGCCAAGTATTATAGTTCCTCAAGATACATGCGTAGAAGCGGGGACTTTAATCCAAAAAAAATTAATCATTGTTGACCAAACACCAAGTCCATTTATTTCTAGTATCGTAAAATTAGAAGGTAATGCCGGTGCATTTGCTGCATCAAGCCCTAAAGCAGTTATTAGCAATACAAGTGCTATAGCCACATATACCTCTTTGTTTACATGGCAAACAAGTTGTAATCATATTCAGCTTAGACCCTATGAATCGGTTTTTAAAGTTAAAGATAACGGCTTTCCGGTTAATTTAGTTGGATTTAATACATATAAAATTCGAGTTGTTCCTCCTTCTGTAAAAGATGTATCAGCTATCCCTATTGGCTCTAATATAAAAATAACTTGGACGCCCTCATCATGTTCGCCAACAAATAACCCATTAGTTTTTTATAAAATTTATCGTAAAAATAATTGTACACCATACCCCTTATCTCAATGCAAAACTGGCGTTCCTTTAAATGATGGATTTGTTTTTTTAGGACAAACCAATTCTACTACCTATTCTTTTATTGATAATAATAATGGAAACGGATTAATAATTGGGCAAAATTATGGCTATATATTAGTAGCGGCTTACAAAGACAGTTCAGAAACATTTGCAAGTTCAATGGTTTGTGCTAAACTTAAAAGAGACATCCCAATTATTTTAAATGTAGATTTACTTTCAACTGGAGTATCTGACGGTTCAATCAAAATTAAATGGGAAAACCCCATTGTTTCGCCCAGTGATTTAGATACCATTGCTTTTCCTGGACCTTATCAGTTAAATATTAAATTTCGCTCATCATCAACCAATAGCTTTACAAATATATATAATAACACAAGTACTTATTTTTTGGGTTTATCCAAAACGTATACTCATACCGGACTTAATACTCAAACCTTAAACGCACAATATAAAATTGAGTTTATTGCAGGCTCTGTTATTTTTGGATCATCACAGATAGCCAATTCAGTATATTTAACGGCAGAGCCAAGCGATAGAAAAATTAAATTATCGTGGCAGGCAAATACACCATGGACAAATTATAAGTATACAATTTACAAAAAAACTCCTCTTAGTTTAACATATTCGTTTGTTGCTACCACAACATTAAATTCATTTGTTGATTCAGTAAAAATAGTTAATCGATATAATTACTGCTATAAAATTTTAAGCGAAGGCCAGTATTCAGACACTTCGATTTTAAAACCTCTTTTTAATAATTCGCAAGAGGTTTGTGTTACTGCATATGATTTCATCAGCCCATGTTCCCCAACTTTAGCAATTGAATCAGATTGCCCTCTTGGCTATATTAAAATTAAATGGCCTAACCCAAAACTTATTTGTAAAGAAAGCGACGACGTTATTAAATATGTTTTATTTTTTAAGCCAACTCTTTTTGATAATTTTAGCGTGGTAGATACTTTTTATGGCGCCAATTCAACTGTTTATTCTCCAGATTTTTTAATTTCACTTTCAGGTTGTTATGCAATTCAAGCAATAGATTCGATTGGAAATATTAGCCCTTTAAGTTCAGAGTTTTGTTTAGACAATTGCCCTTTATATGAATTACCAAATATAATAACCCCTAATGCTGATCAGGCAAATGATTATTTTAAAGCTATTAAAATTAGACAAATCAAACAAATTAATTTAAATATTTATGATCGTTGGGGTAATTTAGTTTATAATACAGAGGATCCATATTTTGAGTGGAATGGATTGAGCACTTTTAGCAATCAACCGGTTAGTGAAGGTACATTTTTTTATTTATGCCATGTTTACGAAATAAGATTAAGAGGCATAGTTAAACGAACAATAAAGGGCTATTTCCAAGTCATGCGCTAAGCGGATTAATTTAAATGAAAATTTATAAAAACTTGGTTAATTCAGTAGCATTAACCCTTCGAGAAATTTTTATCAAAAATAGATTCGCCGATAAAGCCCTAGAAAAAATATTCAAACAAAACATACAGTGGGGCAGCAGAGACAGGCGTTTTGTGGCCGAGGCTGTTTACGATATTACACGCAATTATAGATTATACTCGTATTTGGCCGAAACTGATAATAATTTTTGGTTTATAACTGCAGTTTGGTTAGTCATTAAAAATAATCAAATTCCAGATTGGCAAGAATTTAAACACGTTAACCCCATTGATATTCTGGTAAAAAAAGAAGGTTTAAGAACAAATTTACCAATTTATGAATCTTATCCAGATTGGCTCTGGGATTATTGTATTGCTGAGATGGGAAAAACTGAATGGGAAACAGAAGCTATCGCAATGAACCGCCAGGCACCAGTTTTTTTAAGGGCTAACACACTAAAAACTACTCGTGATAAATTAGCCGAAAGTTTAAAAAAAGATGGTATTGAAACTCTTTTTGTAAAAGGAGCTATTGATGCACTTGAACTTGTAAAAAGAGTAAATATATTTCAAAACAAAGCGTTTAAAGAGGGCTGGTTTGAATTACAAGATGCAGGATCGCAATTAATTGGTGAGTTTATGGAGCCAAAATCGAATGATTTAGTAATTGATGCTTGCGCTGGGGCAGGTGGCAAAAGCCTTCATCTTGCTGCCCTAATGAAAAATAAAGGAAAAATAATTAGTTTAGATATTGAGGAATTTAAACTTAAAGAGCTAAAAAGGAGATCACTGAGAGCAGGAGTTTTTAATTTAGAAACAAGAGTTATTGAAGAAGGCAAAACAATAGCTGAGTTAAATAATCAAGCAGATAGATTATTGTTAGATGTTCCTTGCAGTGGTTTAGGTGTTTTAAGACGAAACCCTGATGCAAAATGGAAATTAACCCACGAATCAATTAATCGAACAATTGCTATTCAGCAAAAAATAATTACAGAATATTCAAAGACCCTCAAATCTGGCGGCTTATTAGTCTATAGTACCTGCAGTATTTTGCCAATCGAAAATAGAAAACAAGTAGATTGTTTTTTACAAAATAATCCTAACTTCGAGTTAATTAAAGATAAATTATTACTGCCAAGCCAAGGCTTTGATGGATTTTATATGGCTCTTTTAAAAAAACAGACGGATTAGGTCCATTAAATTTTAATTTTGTTATTGAAAAAAAAAATCATGTTTATTTAAATTTTTTTTATAAAACAATTAACACTAAATTTAAAAAATACTTTTTATGAAAAGAAAAACTTTACTTTCGTTTGTTTTAACATGCGTGACATTTTTTTTAAATGCACAAATTTTGTTTACTGAAAACTTCACCAGCACATGGTCTGCCGCAACGCAGGGCTGGGTTATTATTAATAATTCTCTACCTGTTGGAACAACATCCGTTTTCCAGGGTAATGGTGCCAGCGTTTTCCCGGCTTTCAATGGCTCGGCAAATGATTATGTGGGAATGAATTTTAATAATTGCTCAGGTGCCGGAGGTATAAGCACTTGGTTAATTACCCCTTCGTTAAATATTTCAAATGGACTTGTTTTTGAGTTTGCCACTCGAACTATAGCTCCTATTCAGTTTGCCGATAGATTGCAATTAAGAATGAGCCCAACAGACAATATTGCAATACCCTCTGGTACATCAAGCATAGGTACCTATACAACTTTAATGTTAGATATTAATCCAAATTTAGGGGTAAACAATTCCAGCGTTGTTGTAGGAAATTCTGTAAATGGATATCCTGATACTTGGGCAGTTTATTCTATTACGGTTAGCGGATTAGCTGGGCCAACTGTTGGTCGTTTTGCGCTTCGTTATTTTGTAAATGATGGAGGGCCGAGCGGAAACGAGAGTAATTACATTGGAATAGATGCTGTAAAAATATCGAATCCTTGTAATCAGCCAATAATTAATGTGGCACAAACATTGCCGGGCGTTTGTTCGGGCGGAACTGTTGGTTTAACAGCAACAAGTTCGGGGACCAACGCAGCCACAACATTTACTTGGGGTTCAGGTCAAACCGGCACTTCAACAATTGTTTCTCCATCAATTACCACAACCTATGTTGTATCGGGTACTGGCGCATCTAATTGCATAGGAACTCAAACTGCTGTTGTTACTGTTACAGCTTCTCCAAATGTAAACGTTTCAAGTTTTACTGTTTGTTCAAGCCCTGTAACTTCAGCAACTTTAACTGCTAATGGTGCAAGTAGCTACTCTTGGAATACTGGATCAACAAATTCTTCAATAGTTGTTACGCCTAATGCAACAACAATTTATACCGTTACTGGATATGCCGCCGGGGGCAATTGCCCAAATGTAAAAACTGCCACCATTACACTTGGCGCGCAACTATCTATGGCAATAATTTCTAGTTCATCAGTTCTTTGTTCTGGTGGAACAGTAACCCTATCTGCATTAAGCGCAGCAACTAATTATTCTTGGAGCAACGGAGCAACCACTCCTGTGATTACGGTTACTCCTGGGGCCTCCTCTATTTATACAGTAGTTGGAATTTCAGGGAGTTTTCCTGTGGTTTGTTTTGGAACAAATAGCATTTCAATTACCGTAAATCCTAGTCCTGTATTAGCAGTTTCGCTTACCCCCTCAGTTTTATGTGCTGGTGTTGGCTCTATTACAATTAATGCTTCGGGAGCAAATACATATTTTTATTTAGGCAGCACTGCAAACCCAAAATCTACGCCAACCCCAACTGCCCCAGGAGCTTATTCTTTCACAATTTCTGGTACCTCAAACGGTTGTGTTAGTTTGGGCCAAGTTACTTTATCAGTAGAAGCTAATCCTACTGTAACAATTTTTGCAAATAAAGTTACGGCTTGTATAGATCAAGTGGTAACTCTTACTGCATCGGGTGCAGACACTTATGTTTGGTCTGGACAAATAAATTCAAATTCTAATCCAATAACATACACAGCCACATCAGTTGGAACGAAAGTGTTTAATGCAATCGGGACAAGTTCTGTAGGATGCGCTTCGGCCTCAGTTGCAAAATCAGTAACAGTTTCGCTTTGTACTGGAATTGAAAATGAGCTAGGAAATAATACAGAAAGTTCTATTTTCCCTAATCCATTTACTAACGAATTAAATATTAGCGGATTAAAAGGAAGAATTGAAATTTATAATATTTTAGGGCAGGTTATTTTAAAAACTGAAGTAAATGAGACTGATAGAATCAACACTTCAGAATTAATAAAGGGGTCTTATATTTTAAAAACATATAATGCCGACGGGTTTGAAATTAAAACAATAAAGTTGTTAAAAAATTAATATAATATAAATTTTTTTTAAAGCCCGTTTCGTAAATGTATGAAACGGGCTTTATTATTATTTAGATTGAACATTACAGTGGTTAAATTTGTTTAAAAAGATTATGACAGTTGATTCGCTTTTGCTACGAGCTCTAAATTTTGAGTTTTTAAGTATAGAAGAAGGAGTTTTTTTATACGAAAATGCGAATACTGCTGAACTAATGTTTATTGCAAATGAGTTAAAAAAAATTCAAAAAAAAAACTCGAACGATGTTACATGGCAAATAGATAGAAACTTAAATACAACAAACGTATGCATTGCAAATTGTAAATTTTGTAACTTTTATAGAATACCTGGCCACAAAGAAGCCTACATTACCGATTTTAAAACCTACCAAAAAAAAATTGAAGAAACCATTCGTTTTGGTGGTGATCAACTTCTTTTACAGGGCGGACATCACCCTGATTTAGGATTAGCTTTTTATGTTAAATTATTTAAAGAAATTAAATCACATTATCCTCAAATTAAGCTACACTCTTTGGGCCCCCCTGAAATTGCGCATATTACTAAATTAGAAAAAAGCACACATCACGAAGTTTTAAAAGCATTAATTGAAGCGGGCCTAGATAGCTTGCCTGGAGCAGGTGCAGAAATTTTAAACGATAGAGTAAGACGATTAATTAGCAAAGGCAAATGTTCGGGACGAGAATGGCTTGAGGTAATGAAGGCTTGCCATCAATTAAATATTACTACAAGCGCTACCATGATGTTTGGGCACGTAGAAACAATTTACGAAAGATTTGAACACTTAGTTTTATTACGAGAAGTACAGACGCAAAAACCCGAGCACGCCAAAGGATTTTTAGCTTTTATTCCATGGCCTTTTCAGGACGACGGGACCCTGTTAAATCGCTTAAAGGGAATAAAAAATACTGTTACCTCCAATGAGTATAT
The DNA here is from genome assembly GCA_005787585.1 of Bacteroidota bacterium. Classification (GTDB taxonomy): domain Bacteria; phylum Bacteroidota; class Bacteroidia; order B-17B0; family Aurantibacillaceae; genus Aurantibacillus. The sequence goes on along the minus strand of SYAL01000047.1, from coordinate 71,836 downwards.
CCGAATGATTGCATTAAGCAGAATAATGTTGCCTAATATTATTAACATTCAAGCAAGTTGGTTAACTATAGGAAAAGCAACAGCTCAAATTTGTTTACAAGCAGGAGCAAATGATTTTGGTAGTATAATGATTGAAGAAAATGTAGTAAGTGCAGCAGGGGCTCCACATCGATTTACTTATAAAACGATTCAAGAGGCAATAAGAGAGGCAGGATTTAATCCTCAATTAAGAACACAACAGTATGAATACAGAGAAATTCCCGAAGCCATACAAGAGCAAATAATAAATTATTAAAATTTTATGCAAAAAAAAATAATGATTCTCGGAAGTGGAGAGCTAGGAAAAGAAGTCGCAATTGCTTTGCAGCGGTTAGGACAATATGTAATTGCTGTTGATAGTTATGGCGAAGCTCCAGCAATGCAAGTCTCCCATGAATTTGAAATTATAAACATGTTAGATGGAGACGCTTTAGATTTAATTATAGCTAAGCATAAGCCCGATATAATTGTACCCGAAATTGAAGCGATAAGAACAGAGCGTTTTTATGATTACGAAAAGCAAGGAATTACAGTAGTTCCTAGTGCCAAGGCTGCGAATTTTACTATGAACAGAAAGGCAATTCGAGATTTAGCGGCTAAAGATTTAAACCTGTGTACCGCTAATTATTTATACGCGGCAACATTTGAAGAGTTTAAAATCGCAGTTTCAAAAATTGGAATTCCCTGTGTGGTGAAACCATTAATGAGTAGTAGTGGCAAAGGGCAAAGCCTAATAAAAGAAGAATCTGACATTCTAAAAAGTTGGACTTACGCCATGGAAGGGTCTCGCGGAGACTATAAAGAAGTGATTATAGAAGAATTTATTAAATTTAATTCAGAGATTACTTTATTAACTGTAACGCAAAAAAATGGTCCTACTTTATTTTGTTCGCCTATAGGACACAGGCAGGAGCGTGGCGATTACCAGGAAAGTTGGCAGCCTTGCTCAATTAGTGATAGAGATTTAAAAGTAGCTCAACAAATGGCTGAAAGGGTAACAAGAGTATTGGGGGGAAATGGCATATGGGGGATAGAGTTTTTCTTAACAGAAAAAGGAGTTTATTTTAGCGAGCTATCACCAAGACCACACGACACTGGCATGGTAACTTTAGCTAATACACAAAACTTTAACGAGTTTGAATTACATGCAAGGGCTATTTTAGGCTTGCCTATTCCAAAAATAGATTTATTAAAAAATGGAGCATCAGCTGTTGTTCTTGCAAAAAAAGAGGGCGGACGCCCAAATTTTTTAGGAATAGCCGATGTTTTACAAAACGATAATACAGATATTAAAATTTTCAATAAGCCTAGCACAAGACCATTTAGGCGAATGGCAGTGGTTTTGTGTAGCGATAATTTTGGAACAGATATAAAAATAACAAAAGAAAAAGCAGTTGCTTTAGCTAAACAAATCACCTTACAATAAATTTATTTTAATTTGTCGTTATTTAAATGCCTAACAAAATCGCGATTTGTTTTTTTTGTTAAATTTTTTTGTAAGGCCTCTTCCAAATTAACACCTGTTTGATTAGCAATGCAAATTAAAACAAACAATACATCGGCTAATTCGTCTTCTAAACTTTTATTTTTATCGCTTTCTTTTTCGCTTTGTTCGCCGTAACGTCGAGCCATTATTCGAGCAACTTCGCCAACTTCTTCCATTAAAATGGCTGTATTGGTTAGTTCATTAAAATAACGAACTCCAAATTTTTTAATCCACTCGTCAATTTGTTTTTGTGCCTCTAATATTTGCATATCAATTAATGTCTACAAATTTAAAAATTGAATGAAGAAAATAAATTTTTTTTTAATAAACACTTTAATTTTTAACTCAGGCAGAGAACTAAATAAAAATTTATAACTTCACAAATCTAATAAAACCATTGTAGTATTTGTAAAATAGAAAATAAATAAACAAAAATTATAATCACTTGTTTTAGCACAATGGCATATAAAAGTTTAAACGATTGTATTCTTGACCTTGAAAAAAATGGACATTTAATTAGAATTACAGAAGAGGTTGATCCCTATCTAGAAATGGCGGCCATCCATTTAAAACAATTTGAAAAAGGAGCTCAAGCCATTTTATTTGAAAATATAAAAGGATGTAAATACAAAGCTGTAAGTAATTTATTTGGCTCCATTGATCGAAGTAAATTTATGTTTCGCGATACATTTGAGCCTGTTAAAAATATGGTTGTTTTAAGAAACAATCCAATGCTGGCAATTAAGAAACCATGGCGTTATTTATCATTAGCGATTTCAGCCATTAAAGCACTGCCAAAAAAAGGATCTTTTAAAACAGCTGGATTTGAAGAAATTCAAATTTCTGATCTGCCATTAATTCATCATTGGCCAATGGATGGAGGTGCATTTATCACATTGCCCCAAGTTTATTCTGAAGATATTGATCAGCCTGGTGTTATGAATTCTAATTTGGGTATGTATCGAATTCAACTTAATGGCAACGCTTATGACTTAAATAAAGAAATAGGACTTCATTATCAGCTACACAGGGGCATAGGCGTTCATCAGTCAAAAACTAATAAACAAAATAAGCCTTTAAAAGTAAGTGTTTTTATTGGGGGCCCCCCTGCTCATTCTTTAGCGGCAGTAATGCCTTTACCTGAGGGAATAAGCGAATTAATTTTTGCTGGAGCTTTGGCAGGAAAAAGATTTAAATATGATTATCATGATGGCTTTTGTATTTCTTTAGATGCAGATTTTGTTATTACTGGAGAAGTGTATCCTAATGAAAACAAGCCTGAAGGTCCTTTTGGAGACCATTTAGGATACTATAGTTTACAACATCCTTTTCCATTAATGCGGGTTCATAAAGTATATGCAAAACAAAATGCAATTTGGCCATTTACAGTTGTTGGTAGACCGCCCCAAGAAGATACTGCTTTTGGCGCTTTAATTCATGAAATAAGTGGAAGTGCTGTGGCTAAAGAAATACCTGGAATTAAAGAAATTAATGCGGTAGATGCCGCTGGAGTTCATCCTTTGTTACTAGCTGTTGGCAGCGAACGTTACACTCCTTTTTTAATAAACGAAGCACCTGCCGAATTATTAACACAGGCTAACCATATTTTAGGAACAGGTCAATTAAGTTTGGCAAAATATTTAATTATTAGTGGCGACCCCGATAAAGAAATTAATTGTCATAATATTAAAAATTTTTTTAAACATGTTTTTGAAAGAATAGATTTGAGTCGCGATTTACATTTTTATACAAAAACATCTATAGACACTTTAGATTATAGCGGCAATGATCTAAACCAAGGCAGTAAGTTAGTGATGGCGGCTTATGGTAAACAAAAAAGAGAGCTTAGCTTAATTATACCAGATGAAATAAATAATTGTGAATTTATTTGTAAGCCCGTATTAATTATGGATGGTGTAATCGCAATTACATTGAGCCCATTTACCAATTACAACAATGCTAAGTTGGAAATAAAAAAATTGGCGGATTGGATTGAGAAGAAAAAAGAAGAGTTTAATGGAATTGTTCAAATTATAATATACGATGATTTTGAATTTAAGCCAGCTTCAGATAATTTAAATGATTATGTTTGGATTACCTATACCAGAAGCAATCCAAGTTATGATATATATGGAGTAGGAGAGAAAACAGAGAATAAACATTGGTCTTGTGAAGGGCCAATGATTATTGATGCAAGAAAAAAACCACATCATGCCCCTGAACTAAAATTAAGTAAACAAACAGAAAAAAGTATTGAGCGTTTTTTTAAAGTTTGATTTTAAACTATTATATATCAATTTTATATCAAAATTAAACTCAATTAATTATGATTTTTTTTCATTTATTTTAGAGTAGCTTTTGGAAACGAAATCTATTAAAATTATAATTGGGATTAATTTATAAATTTATATAATATTATTTTATAAATAAGTGTAACAAAATAGACTCGAAATTAAAATGGATAACCAATACCGAAGTTAAGAACAGAGTAATTTAAAGGTTTTTTATCAAAAGTCCAGCGGTCACCAGATAAAAGTTTAGGATCTTTTAAAGGAATGCCAATATCTAAACGAATTACAAAAAAGTTAAGATCCCATCTCAATCCAAATCCAGACCCAATAGCTATTTGATCTGCAAACTTATTTATTAAAAACTCTCCATCTTTTTTATTAATATCTGGCTGAATCCTCCAAATATTTCCTGCATCAATAAAAAATGCTCCATTAAAAGAAGCAAACATTGGAAAGCGAAATTCGATGTTTCCTTCCATTAAAATATCTCCAATTTTATCAAATTGACTTAAATTATTATAAGGATTATAACCACCTGGGCCTAATGTTCTGGCTCTCCAGGCCCTTATACTATTTGGCCCCCCACTAAAAAAACTTTGTTCATATGGCAACACATTTAAATTATATAAAGGCTTACCAATACCAGCGGCTATTCGATAAACTAATTTTGTTTTTTTAGTTATAGGAACATTAGTTCTAAAGTCTAAATCGGTTTTTATAAATTGGGCAAAAGGAATTTTGTCAATTAAATACTGGTTCAATGAATCGCTTTTTGTACCAGATAGTTTATAAAGATTTCTTAAAATTGTGCCTGATGATTGAATATTAATTCTTAGGTAATAAGAGGCTTTTTTATCGATATTAAAGTTTTCTTTTGAATTAAAGGTGAACACATATTTACTTAAAGTGGTAATATGATTCTGAAATGAATTTAATAAAAAGGCATCTTTTAATTCATTGAGATTATTCGAGAATTCATCAGAAAGAGTTGCATTAACATAGTAAATTTCTATTGGCACTAATTCGTGTTTAATTTGTTTTTGACGGTTTTTTAAATAAAATCCATAATTAATATCAGAAATAACTCTATTAAATTTAGGACTTGATTGATAATTTAAAGATGTTTTAATGAAAGTTTGAGGTGTCACACTTTTTTTAAATTTTAATAATGAAAATGGGAAAAACGCCCTTGGAATAGAAAATGTAAGTTCGGGACCAAATTGAATAGTATTAAATTTTTTTTGTAATTGGTTTATGCCATAATCATCTGTAATATCGGAGTTAAATTGTGTTTGAGCTATTATGTTTCCCTCAAGTTTTAGTTCTAATAACTCGCCTGCTTTAAAAAAATTTCTATTTTGATAAACCACACTTCCATCTATACCAATATTTCCACTTGTATTTGTTCCTTCTATCTGAGAAGTGATTGATTGTTTAATCATTGGAGAACAAACGATATAGCAATCTAAACGATTAAAGATTTTATTATTTAAAAAAAATTGAATTGTTACATTTTTAAATACACCAAGACTTAATAACTGTTTATAGGCTTGTTCAGCTGAATCTTTTCTAAACCATTGACCTTTATATAGATTTATATTGTCTAAAAATAGCGATTTTTTATAAGCTAGATTATCATTAGATAGAAAAATAAGCTCGTTTAAAATACTTTTAATAGAATCCTTAAAATTTGCTTCTTTAATATTTCCGACAATAGATTCTGTTATTACATAAATATTTTCTAATAAATAACGAGGGTGATTTAAATAAATAGTTGAATCTAAGTTGCTTTCCAATGATTTTTCAAATTGTTTTAGATGGATTAATATAGAAACATTGTGATTATTATAATTTGAATCTACATCAAAGTTAATATATGCACTTTCAAAATAGTAATATCCATTATTTAGTAGAAGTTCTGTAATTCTGTGTCGTTCTGACAAAAGAGCTTCAGAATCATAATTCATCCCTCTTTTTAAAAGACAATTAGAACTATCATTTAAAATTAATGAGCCAAGATTAACATCGTCTATTTTATAATTAATACTTTGAATCTTATAAACCTTTTTTGGAATTAGATTAAACATTACCGATGCGCGTTTTGATTTACTTTTGATATAGATGCTATCAGTTACTTCATTATTTAAAAACCCTTTACTAAATAAGTATTTAGATATTTGGATCTTTGTTTGTTTTATAAGTGTGGAGTCTAATATAACAGCAGGCTCTCCAATATCTCGAATACTTTCTAGTAAAATAGGGGTTTCAAGATTTTTTAATTTAGGAGTTTTTGGTTTTTTACCTTTTTTAAGACGTTTGGCATTTAACTTTTCGAAACGCAAATACGTATTTGTGTTTTTTTGATCGTATGATAAATTTCGGTTTATTTTTTTTTGATTTATTTTTTGTTCATCAAATAAATTATACCACCAGACATAAAAATCAATTTTTCGTAAAAACTTCCTATTCGGCTTTTGTCTATAAAAAGCTTCAAAATTTTCTTTAGGTAAATTTGTTGCTTTAACATTTTCTACATCAATTTTATCCAAAATATATTGATTAGGTAATAATTTTTTTGAAGAATTGCAGGAAAAAATAAAGAAGATAGAAAGGGACAGTATAAAATAAATTACTCGAATTTCAGTATAACCTTTGTTTTCTATTTTTATTTTTAATTTCAAAATGAATCAATAAATTATGCTAATTTAGGGTAAATTATGCTTAGTAAAAATCAAATAAAAGAAATACAGGCACTTCAAATAAAAAAAAATCGAGAAGAAAAAAAAATATTCCTTGCAGAAGGCTTAAAAACTGTTAATGAAATAATAAATGAATCGCCAATAATAATTGAACATATTTTTGCCACAAACGATTTTATTCATAAAAACACATTAAAACTAAGGCAATTACAAATAAAAGTTACGAAAATTACGGAAGATGAATTAAAAAAAATAAGTAATCAAATTAATCCAAATCAGGTTGTAGCAATTTGTAATTATTTTAAAGAGCGCGCTTTAATATTTAATTTTAATAATAATTTTACTTTTTATCTAGATGATATTCGAGATCCAGGGAATATGGGCACCATAATTCGTTTAGCAGATTGGTTTGGCATAAATACTATTTATTGTTCGCCAACAAGTTGTGAGTTGTATAATCCAAAAGTAATTCAAGCTACAATGGGCTCGTTTTTGAGAGTGGGCTTAGTATATATAGAATTAAATGAACTAATCCAAAAGAATAATATTAAAAATATTTACGGAACAGTTTTAAAGGGGAAAAGTATTTACAAAGAGATTTTAAAAAACGGCTTAATTATTATTGGCAATGAAGCAAATGGCATAAGTGAAGAAAATTTAAAAAAAACATCACGATTAATTTCTATTCCAGCTAATAATAATAAGATAGAGTCTCTTAATGCGGCTATAGCATGTTCGATAATTGCTTCAGAATTTTATAGGCAATTAAAATGCTAAATCAAATAAAATCAAAATAAATTTTAAGCATAAAACTAAATAATTGCTAAATAACTATATTAATTTTCAGCTTAATTTATGTTTCTTTATTACCCAAACCGATATAAAAACACTTATTTCATACAATAAATACATTGGAACAGCAACTATCATTTGAGAGGTAACATCAGGACTAGGGGTGATTACTGCAGCAGCAATTAATATTATTACCAAAGCGTGTTTTCGGTATTTACGCATAAAAGAAGGGGTAATTAAAGTCATGCGGGTTAAAAAATAAACTAAAATAGGCATTTCGAAAATTATACCTGCTACTAATGTCATGGTGCTGATTAATGAGATATAATCATCAAATGTATTTTGAGTTTGAACTATGCCACTTGAAGAAACTTGATAATTGATTAAAAAATTATAACTCATTGGGAATAATAAAAAATAGCCAAAAAAGACACCGATTAAAAATAATATAGAAGCAATAAATATAAATGTTTTTACAGGCCCGATTTCTTTATTTCTTAATGCTGGACGAATAAATTTCCATAATTCCCATAGTATAAAAGGGAAGCCGATAATTATTCCACATAAAAAAGAAATCCACATATGATTAAAAAATTGTTCAGAAGCGCTTAAAGTTTGAAGATGAGCTGGTTTTATTATCATACACATAATATTACCAGCGCCAATTTTATGCCCTAAAGAACAAAGAGCTCGGTAAGAAATAAAATTTTGATTTAATGGCCCAAAAATAATTGTATCAAAAATAAAATTATTGTAACAAAAAGCAGCTATCGAAAATATTAAAATAAAAGCCACACTTCTAACCAGATGCCATCTAAACGCATCTATATGTTGAAGAAATGACATTTGGGAGGCATTTGATTTATTTTTAAATGAATCGAAAAAAGCCATAAATTATGAGCATAAATTTACACTAAAACCAACTGATTTCAAATCTTTCCAAAAACGGGGATAAGACTTTGAAACAATATCTGGATTAGCAATTTTAATTGATTTATAAACTAAAGCTAAAGGGGTAAAACTCATCGCCATCCGATGATCTTTATAGGTTTCGACTATGCCTTTAAAAAGTATAGGTTTTGATTTTTTTAATTCAATTGAATTATTTGTTATCGCTAATTTAGCTCCCATTTTTTCTAATTCTGTTTTTAAAGCAATAATCCTATCACTTTCTTTAAACTTTAAAGTAGATAAACCAATTAATTTAGCACAAACACCTAATCCAAAACAAGTAACTGCGAATGTTTGAGCAATATCAGGACAATTTATAAAATCATAATTAATAGATTTTATTTTTAATTTTTTTTGATAAATAATAATAGAATTTTTTTTATATTTTGTTTCTACGCCCAATTTTTTATAAAGTTCGGGAAGTATTGAATCTGACTGTAAGCTTATTTTATTTAAAAAATTTAGTTCTATTATGGCATTTTTTGATAATGCACAAATACTATACCAATATGATGCCGATGACCAATCGGACTCTATTTTTATTTTATTTATTTGTTTTGATTTTGAGTTCGAATTAACAGTATAAGTATTTTTGTGTTTAGAAATAGGGACTTTAAATTTTTTTAAAAGGGCAACCGTCATCTCAATATAAGGCGACGATACAATTCGATTTTTCAAAGTTAAAATTAATCCATTTTTTAATTTTGGAGCAATAAGAAGTAGAGCAGAAATAAATTGACTACTCTGGCTCGCATCAATTTTTAAAATACCGCCTAAAAGAATTTTGCCTTTAATTTCTAAAGGTGGATAGTCTTTTTTTTCAAGAAATTTTATTTCAGCGCCTAAACTTTTTAATGCAGAAACTAATTTGCCTATAGGTCTTTTTTTCATTCTATCAGAACCAGTTATCGTCCACTTCCCTTTTTTAATTGCTAGTAATGCAGTTAAAAACCGCATGTCAGTTCCGGCATCAAAAACATTTATATTTTTATTTTTTTCTTCTTTAATTTGACGAAGCGCTTTTAATAAAATCTTAGTATCTTCTGAATCTGATAAATTTTTTATTTCGATTTTTAAATCTAATATTTGCCTTAATAATAATAAACGATTACTAATACTTTTTGAACCAGATAAATTAATACTGCAATTAATTGGAAGTTTCGGGGCAATTATTTGAATCATCTAATCAATTTATTGTGGTCCATTATCGCTTTTTTAATTTGAGTTTCGCTTACAATAACATCTAGTTTAAAAGAGCCAATACCATTAATTAAAGAAAATAAAAAAATATTTTTTGATGTCTTTTTATCATTTTTAATTCGATTAATAATTGAAGAAATAGATATTTTAGATATTGACCGAGGCTTGAAATGAGAAGTTAAAACTAAATAAATTTCTAAAAGTACAGATTTTGGAATTAATTGTTTTTGATATGAAATTCTACTTTCTATTAATAAGCCAATAAGAACAGCTTCTCCATGAAGTAAAGGCGCCTTTGAATTTAAGAACTCTGATTCTATAGCATGACCAATGGTGTGACCAAAGTTTAAAGATTTTCTTATCCCTTTTTCAAAAGGATCTTTTAATATAATTTTATTTTTTATTTGAATACTTTTAGTAATTAATGTATGATAACTTGTTTTTTGTGAAAAAGAGACCAATTCATCCCAAAAAGAATGGCTATTAACTAGAGCTATTTTAAAAATTTCAGCAAGTCCGTTTTTAAGTTGGCGTTGGGGGAGTGTTTTTAGAAATTTAATATTTATAAATACGCCTTTGGGTTGATTAATGGTGCCAATTATATTTTTAAATTTATTAAAATTTATTCCTGTTTTTCCACCCAAACTAGCATCTGCCATTGCTAATAAAGTTGTAGGGATATTAATAAAGTCAATTCCTCTTTTAAAAGTTGCTGCAGCAAATCCCCCCAAATCGCTAACAACTCCGCCTCCAAAATTAATTAATAAAGTATTTTTATCAGCAGTCTTATCAATTAGTGTATGCCAAATTTGTGCACTAAATTTTAAAGACTTTGCCTTTTCGCCAGATTTAATTTTTATAATTTGAGCTGTAATTAATTTTGGGCATGCAATTAATAAATGAGGTAGACAAAGTTTTATTATATTTTGATCAGATAAAATAAAATAAGATGTGTATTTTTTATCTTCAAAAAATTTACACAATGAATCAAGTGAATTATTTTTTATTATAATATTGTAACCATTTGATTTAACTAGCGTCATATTTATTTTGAATTTTAATTAATTCATTTATCAGCTGAAAGCCAATTTTCCATTATTGTTTCTCCATATTCAGATAAAATGGATTCGGGATGAAATTGAACACCCCTTACATCATAAAATTTGTGTTTTATCGCCATTATATTATTTTGATCATCAATTGCCGTAACAATTAAATTAGGATGAATGGTTAACTCATTAATAAGCCAGGAATGATAACGACCCGCTAAAAATTTTTGTGGACAGTTATTAAATATTTTATCTTTTGATATAACATTAATATTAGAAGCTAGTCCATGCCATACAGGCGAAACATTTTTTAATGGCGAATTAAATGCCTCACCAATAGCCTGATGGCCAAGACAAACTCCAAAAATTGATTTAGTTTTATAAAAATGATGGATTAGTTGGGGTAATATACCAGCTTTTGATGGCAATCCAGGACCTGGGGATAATAAAATTTTATCGTAAACGTTAATTTGTTCTAGTTTTATTTGATCATTTTTAAATAAATCTATGTTAATAGAACTTACTTTTTCAATTAAATGAATTAGATTATAAGTAAAACTATCATAATTATCTATAACTAAAAGTTTCATATATTTTAATGCTAATTTACAAAAATACAGCACGAAACTTTATACTAATATAAAATATATATGAAGGGTTATGCCCAACAGATTAATGGAATATTTTTTTAATTTCCTAAATCTTCAAATCTAACGTCGGAGTCGAGATGATCATTTGAATTATTGCTAGGCTTAATTTCGGGAGCATTTTTTTTAATATGTTTGATAGATTCATCCAAGCCCTCTATAAATTTATCAAAATCTTCTTTATATAAAAAGATTTTATGTTTTTCATAAGTAAATTTTCCATCATCACTAAAACGCTTTTTACTTTCTGTAATTGTAAGGTAATAATCATTTCCCTTAGTACTTTTAACATCGAAAAAGTAAGTACGCTTTCCTGCTCTCACAGATTTAGAGAATAAGTCGTCTCTATCATTTCTTTCAAATTCGTCTGACATAATATATATTTTATAAAAACAAATATTATAAAAAAACTTAATAGGTTGTTTATAGTGTTAATAATTTAAATTTATTGTTAATAGCCTTAAATTATAAAACTGAAAACCATTAAACTTAAATTTAGAATAATTAAATAAAAAACTTATATTTTTAATTATAAAAAAAGATTAGTTTTTATATAAAGTAAATTAAAATCATTAGATGAATAAATTTTTAGTAGAAACAGTGTTGTACTAAAATTAAGATTTAGTAATTTTATATTCAAAATAATTTAAATAAAAAAAACCTGTTTGCACAGGTTTAAATTAATTTTAAGAATAATTAGTAAAACAAAAAACCCCGCTAATGCGGGGCTTTTATTACTTTTTCTTAGCTGCTTTCTTAGCTGCTTTCTTTTTTGGAGCTGCTTTCTTAGCTGCTTTTTTTGGAGCTGCTTTTTTTGGAGCTGCTTTTTTTGTTGCTTTTTTAGCCATGATTTTTTTTGTTTTTGAGATTTGTTAATACGAAGTAAATAAAATTTTTAATATTATCTAATTATTATATGTTTAATTTTTCAACATTGAATTGTTGAAATTGTTAATAGCGAAAAAAATGTTTTTTTAATAAATACAATTATTAATAATAAAAAATGATTATTATTTTATAAAGACCTTAAACATTATATTACAGAGGGGATATAAAAGTTTATAAAAATAAATAGAAAAATTATAATGATAAATGAACAAGATTTTTTTATTACTTTATAAAAATATCTTCTTCGATTTCCCAATCTGAAACTACTTTTAATTGTTTTGAATGAATATATACTTTTTCAGGTTGATGTTTTAAACTAAAATTACCAGTATCCCATTTTTTATTTTCATTTAGATCATAAATTATTTTTAAAAAATAATTAGCAGGCTCAACGTCAGTAAACTCAATTGTTTTAGAGTTACTTGATGATAATGATAAAGAAACTGATTGCTCTTTTATTACATTTTCTCTTTCGTCGGTAAGCTGAATAATATGATTTTGTTTTTTATTAAAAAGTATTTTCAAACTTACTTTACCAAATTCTAATTTATTTTGAGTTTTAAAATTTAATTTAATACTATCATTTGTATTTCCTTTTAGATCAAAAAAAGCTGATGTGTCAAATTTAAGTTTGTAATTAGCCCCTTGTTTTAATTTATTAATGATTTGATATTGACATGGGTTAATCCATTTGCCTTTAATATTTATTAAATTAATTAAAGAGTCTTCTTTTGATTCGAATTTAATTTTATTTAAGTTAACCTTATTTGTATCCATCCAATTTAAAAAACTAATTTTTAAGGTATCGTTAAGTTTTAATATGTTTGAATGTAAATTAGTTTCAAAAGAATTAAGTTTTTTCTTATTGTTATCCTTGGGTAAGTCGATTATAAGGGTGTCTGTTTTAGTTAAATTTTTATATGATAAAACTAATTTTAAAGTGTCACTTATGTTTTTATAATAAATTGAAATAGTATCCTTCTCTTTTTTTAAGTTTATTTCAAATATATTTTTATCATTTATTTCCAAAAGAGGCTTTAAATTTATTAGTGTTTTTTGGTTAAGTATAATTTGTATAAAACCATAATATGGATTTGCTATTTTTTTTACGAATGATTTTGAGGGGATTTCATCGAATACTCTAAAAATTACACTTGTATCGCTAAATAAATCAAGGGGGCGATCTAAAAATCCTCTTTTTTCAATTTCACCATCTATCTGATTATTTTTATTTTTATCAAAAAAAGCGATAGCTACAAATGTTTTTGAAGGTAATTTTGGTAAAATAAATTGTCCATCTTCACTTGTTTTTGTTAAATAAATAGCGCTATTAGTAAATGGAATAGTATCGTTAAAATTTATATTTTCATATAATCCAACACTAATTTTATCCATAGGCTTATTATTAAACGCGTTTAATACTGTCCCCATTATTTTTAGTGAATCGATTATATCTCCAGTCGAAAAAATGTATTCAAAATTTAATAATGGATTCCCTTCATGCATATCTATAATAGCGGAACCAAAATAAAAGCGATAAGTGGTATTTGGCAATAACTCCTCTTTTTTTAGACGAATCAATAACTCTTTTCCTATAACATTTACTTCAGGATTTGTTTTTATTTTAGGACATATTATTAGTTGGTTATTTATGTCATTTAATTTAATAAATTCGTCAAATTTAATTGATATTATTTCTGAATCGAATCGAACGGAGTTATTATTAGGAATTGCCTCTATCAATTTTGGCGGACTTACATCTTTTTTTCCGCCACTAAGAGTTACAACCTGAGCACAGTTAAAAAAGAGTAAAGAAAATAATATAATTAGTTCTAATTGCGTTATCGATTTTAGCATAAAATAAAGTAAAAGTAATCACAATATTTTATAAACCATTTAAGTTTATGTTTCTTATTTAAAACTATCTTTGTAATACTTTGATAATATATTATATAGGCATAGTCAAGAAACTCTCTTTTTATAAATGTTACAACTTTTTAAAATTAGTTATTGGCTTTTATTTATCGCGACTTATCAAATTCCCAAAACAATTTGGGCTTCCTCTTTTTGTGAGTATTGAGCCTACTACTAGTTGTAATTTAAGATGTCCTCAATGTCCAAGCGGTTTAAGAACTTTTACAAGACCGATTGGTATGCTTAATATTTATTTATTTGAAAAAGTGATTTGTCAAATTAAATCGCATGTTCATAGCTTAACTTTTTATTTTCAAGGCGAGCCTTACCTAAACCCAGATTTTTTAAATATGGTTAAAATGGCAAATGATAAAAATATTTATACAATAACAAGTACTAATGCCCATTTTTTAAGCGAAGAAATAGCAAAAAATACAATTTTATCTAAATTAGATAAGCTTATTATTTCAGTCGACGGTTTAACTCAAGAGGTTTATGAGCACTATAGAGTTGGAGGCAGTTTAAATAAAGTAATTGAAGGCACAAAAGAAATTATAAGGCAAAAAAAAATTCATAAAAGCAATACGCCACATATTGTCTGGCAATTTATTGTATTTAAATCGAACCAAAATCAAATCGCTTCGGTTAAAAAATTAGGAAAAGAATTGGGTGTAAACGAAGTAAAAATAAAAACAGCACAAATTTATGATTTTGAGAATGATAATGAATTGATTCCTGAGTTTGAAAATTATTCTAGGTATAAAAAAGATGAAAATGGAGTATTTAAAATAAAAAATAAATTACTTGATCAATGTTGGCGAATGTGGCAAGGATGTGTAATTACTTGGGATGGAAAAATTGTACCATGTTGTTTTGATAAAGATGCAAAGTATAAATTAGGGAACTTAGAAGTTGAAAATTTTAGAGACATTTGGTATTCTGATTCTTATAATAATTTTAGAAAATCAATTTTAGAAAGTAGAAATAAAATTGATATTTGTACTAATTGTTCTGAAGGAACAAAGGTTTGGGAATAAAAAGAGGTAAATAAAATTCAAAATATTAGTAAGCAAATTTATTTAATATTAATAAATTTGTAGTTTTTTTAAGTCTTCTGATAATATTTAAATAAAAATTAGATAAAAGTATGGTATATTCTATAAATATTGAAGGAATCAAGTTGTATGGGCATCATGGTTGTTTAGAAGAAGAAGCAAAAATTGGTGGCCATTACATTGTAGACGTATATTTGACTACTGATTTTTCAGAATCTTTTTTAACAGACAATTTAAGTAAAACTATAGATTATTGTAGCATATACGAAATTAGTAAATCCGAAATGGCAATCCGAAACAAATTAATTGAATGTGTTTGCGAAAGGATTTTTCAAAAAATTAAGCTAGAATTTAAACAAATAAAAACCCTACACGTTAAATTAACAAAGTTAACGCCCCCAATGAATGGAAATGTAGAAAAAGTTAGTGTAGAGATAAAAGATGAATTTTAAATCAAAAATATAATAACTTTATATTTAAAAATATTACACATTAATTTATTTTATTTTGGTAAATAAGTATTGATAAGATAAAATTATGGAATTTGATAATACTTCAGATACAAATTTAGCAGAGCTTGGCGAATTTGGATTAATAAAGCATTTAACGCAGCACATAGAATTATATCAATCCTCTACTATTAAAGGGGTTGGTGATGATGCCGCAATTATTTTTAACGAAGACTTACAAACCGTTATTTCGACAGATATTTTAATAGAAGGTGTTCACTTCGATTTAACTTATGTGCCATTAAGACATTTGGGCTATAAAAGTGTTATTGTTAATCTAAGTGATATTTATGCAATGAATGCTCAGCCCAAGCAGATTTTAGTTTCTATTGCGCTCTCTAATCGATTTAAATTAGAAGCTATTGAGGAATTATATTCGGGGATGCTTGCCGCTTGTAAAAAATATAAAGTTGATTTAGTTGGAGGCGATACAACATCTAGTTTGAGTGGTTTAGTAATTAGCATTACTGCAATAGGAGGAGTAAAGAAAGAAGATATTACTTACAGAAATGGCGCAAAAGAAAGTAATTTATTATGCGTGAGTGGTGATTTAGGAGGCGCTTACATGGGCTTACAAATTTTGGAGCGAGAAAAATCGGTGTTTAAAGAAAATCCAAAATTACAACCTGATCTCGAAGGGAAAGATTATTTACTTGAGCGCCAATTAAAACCAGAAGCAAGAAAAGATATTATTGACACATTAAATAGTATAGGAATAAAACCAACAGCGATGATTGATGTGAGTGATGGATTGTCTTCTGAAATATTACATCTTTGTTCTCAATCAGAAGTTGGAGTTGAATTATATGAAGAAAAAATCCCTATCGATTCACTAACTTATGAAACTGCCCGTGAATTTAATTTAGATCCAACTTTATGTTCATTAAGTGGAGGAGAAGATTATGAATTATTATTTACTGTTGATATTAGTGAATACGAAAAATTAAAGAATTCAATGGACATAACAATTATTGGACATATAACGGATAAAGCAAAAGGATACAATATGATTTCAAAATCAGGAACTGTTCACGAATTGAAAGCACAAGGTTGGAACTCATTATTGAAAAAAATTAGAAAGTGAGTTTAAATAAAAATATAAAGCGAATCTATTTTAAAACACTTTATCACCATCATAGGCCCATTTTAAATAAATTGCCCCCCAGGTATATCCACCTCCAAAAGCCGAAAGAATAATGTTGTCCCCTTTTTTAAGTTGTTTTTCATAATCCCATAATAATAAAGGAATAGTACCAGCAGTTGTGTTACCATAATTTTCAATATTCATCATTACCTTTTCAGCCCCAATTCCCATCCTATTAGCGGTTGCATCAATAATACGTTTATTTGCTTGGTGAGCAGCAAGCCATTGAATATCTTCAGCTTGTAAATTATTATTTTTCATAATATTAGCACTCACTTCAGCCATGCTATAGACCGCGTGTTTAAAAACAGATTGGCCTTCTTGATACACAAAATGCATTTTATTATTTACTGTTTCGTGAGATGCGGGTCTTAAAGATCCGCCTGCTTTCATGTGAAGATGTTCTACTCCGTTTCCATCAGCATGTAATTCAAAATCCATTATTCCTAAATCTTCGTCATTTGGTTCTAATAAAACAGCACCAGCTCCATCTCCAAATATTACGCAGGTAGTTCTATCGGTATAATCTATAATTCTACTCATCATATCTGCACCAACAATAACAACTTTTTTGTATCTCCCAGTTTCAATAAATTGAGAGCCTGTAGATAATGCATAAAGAAATCCAGAGCATGCTGCACTTAAATCAAAGCCCCAACAATTTTTTGCTCCTATTTTTGCACAAATTAAATTTGAAGTTGAAGGGAATACTAAATCTGGCGTTACAGTTCCGCAAATTAGTAAATCAATTTCTTCCGAACTAATGCCTCTCTTTTTACAAAGTAGTTTTACCGCTTCAACGCACATATCAGAAGTACCGCGTTCGGGGTTATTTTCTAAATGACGTTGTTTAATACCTGTGCGGGAAGTTATCCATTCGTCAGATGTATCAATAATTTTTTCTAAATCAGCATTAGTAACTATGTTTTCTGGTAAAAATCCTGCAATTGAAGTAATGGCGGCTTTAATCATTATTGAAAATTTTTTTTATTTTATCATTCAGTTTTGCCTCCACTACATCTTTTGATAATAATATCATATTTTTGAAAGCAAAAGCTGATGATACGCCGTGCCCAATTATTACATTTGAATTAATACCTAATACCGGTGTGCCACCATACAATTCGTAGTTAAATCTATCAAAATATTCATTACTGTTATTTCTAGCTTTAAGCATGTCGTAAAAAGTTTCAGCAGTTTTAAGCACTATATTACCTACAAAACCTTCGCAAACAACCACATCTAATTTATCAGAAAACAAATCTCTTCCTTCAATATTTCCGACAAAATTAAAGTCATTTGAATCTTTCATCAAAGTATAAGCCGCCTGTGTTATTAAATTTCCTTTTTCAGGCTCAGTGCCAATGTTTAAAAGTCCAACTTTTGGATTTTGAATCTTATAAACCTCTTTTGCGAAAATAGTTCCTAAAATTCCAAATTGATAAAGAACATCTGGTTTACAATCTGCGTTAATACCCACATCTAATAATAATCCAAACCCTCCATTTTCTTTTGGAAGAATTGAGGTGATACAAGGCCTAATAACTCCTGGAATTGCTTTAACTGTAAACATAGATCCAACTAACATTGCACCCGTATTTCCGGCACTGGCAAATATATTTATTTTTTGTTCTTTTAAAAGTTTAAATCCCAAAGTAATACTACTATTTGGTTTTTGCGAAAAAGCTTTTGTAGGATGCTCTCCCATCTCAATCATTTCTGTAGTATGAAGATATTCAAATTGATCAGGATCTATTTGTTTCGCTTTAAAATAGTTTTGAGCCATTTCAGAGTCTCCAATTAGAACTAATTTTACATTACTGGGCAATTCTTTAAAAGCTAATAAAGCTCCATCTAAGCAATTTTTTGGAGCGAAATCACCTCCTAATATATCAAACCCAATCTTCATAATTTATTATTTGATAGTTTATAACATACAATTATACAATTTATTAATTATAAAAACATATATAGAAAGGATTGATTTCAAAAAGATAAAGTTAGTATCTTTTAAATTCAAGCTCTAAAATTTTGCTAAAAATTGTGGTTAATTGCTAAAAATGAGTTTAAAAATCGAGATTATTTGTTATCTCTAATAAAAAAGCAGTTTAAATAACTAAACTATACTTTTTTTTCCATTACAACGTTTCCTTTATAATATAGTTTGCCTTCAAACCAATGAGCGCGGTGCATTAAATGAGCCTCACCAGTAGTTGAATCTTTAGAAATAGTCATTGAGGGAGCTTTGTATGTTGCACGACGAGAGCCAGTGCGAGAGCGAGAGAGTTTTCGTTTTGGATTTGGCATGATTATTAAATTTAATTTTTATTAATTTTTTTTATTTTATTTAATTCTTCCCAAATTGGGTTTTCTGATTTATTTTTATAAGATTTTTTATCTGATTTTAAAAGCAAATTATCTAGTTTATACAACATTTCTTTGTCACATTTAAAATGAATTGAATCTATTTCGCAAGGAACTCTTCGGGCAGGAATGGCTAATGTAATATATTCATATAAATATTGCGACAACTCAAATTCTTCTTGTCCTTCTTGAATGATTAAAATATCATCAGTACTTTCTAAAGGATTACCATACTTAATAACTAAATTTTCTTCTGTTTCAATAGGAAAATCAAAGTATTTAATACATCGATCACATTCTATTTCTACAGAGCCAACTATTTCAAAATTCATTTGAAGTAAATTGTTTTGTTTTGTAAGCTTAGCCTTAACAACTATGTTAGCCTTAGCAATTTCACTAGTTTCTATTTTATTAAAGAACGTATCGGATACTTTGAATTCATATTCATGTATTCCTACAGGCAATCCGCCAAATTTTATAATATATTGACTTTTACCCATTGTTTTTTTAAAAAAAGGACTGCAAATATAGGCTTTTTGGTCTGATTTACAAATTTATTGCCTAAAAACCTTTTAAACATTAAAAGAAAGAGCTATTCAGTAATATTTTAAAAATAAAAAAGCCGTTTGCATAAAGCTAAACGGCTTAAATAGATTCAAAAACAATTTATTTATGATTTTTTTCGCAGCTTACAGTTAATTTTTTACGCCCTCTGGCACGGCGAGAAGATAAAACTCGGCGGCCATTTGCAGATGCCATACGTTCTTTAAAACCATGTTTGTTTTTTCTTTTACGTTGTGATGGCTGGAAGGTCCGTTTCATGATATATATTTAATTAAAAATTGTAGTTATTTAAAATGTATTGCAAATATAAAGTTAATTTTTAGTTTAACAAACTTAATTAAAAAATAGATGTTAATTGGATTTTTTGATAAAGTAAAAAAGCAATAAAATCAGTTGAAAATGAGTAAAAATGAAATAAAATGGGCTAAATTTAACCAATTAGGGCCTAAATATTGATTTTTTTATGAGACTATAAGTAGGCGTTTATGATAAAAATTATAGTTAATGAAAATAAGCAGGCTTTTTTATAATTATAACACTATTTGCTGTTTAGGTTTTTTAATTATTGGGTTAATTATAATTATTGCTACTAAAAATTATCCTATAGGTGATTTTGGGAATTATTTTTATGGAAGTAAAATTTATTTGGATGGAAATTTTACAATTGAAAATTATAAAAGTATAGTCCATTTTAATAATCAAATAATTGCTTATGGCGAGACTAATTTTTTCGAAAATTATATACCAGTGCCTCCATTTAATTTATTATTTTATTCACCATTTACTATATTTAAAAGTATTACCTCTAAATTAATTTTTAATGCACTAAGTATAGTTCTCTTTTGTTTTTCATTAAATAGAATTTTGAAAGTGTTACTGGTTAAGAGTTGGTTTATTTTATTTCTTCCCTTAGTATTTTTTTTTACTTTATATAATAATATAATTCAAGGCCAAACTTACTTGTTAATAATTAGCCTTTTGATGGAAGCATTTATTGCGTCAGAAAAAAATAAAACGCTATTAGCAAGTTTTTTCGTTACTGTTTGTATTTGTTTAAAAATTTTCCCGGCAATAATTTTAATTTATTTTCTTTTTAAAAAGAAGAATAAAATTTTTGTTTTTACTGTAGTTATAAGTTTGTTGTTTTATATTATTACTGCATATGCTTCAAATTCAGAAATGGTTAAGTATTATTTTACCGATATTGTTCCGAGATTATTAAATAATGATGTTGTGGGCGCTTATTATTATGGAAATCAAAGCATATATAGTATGTTATTAAATATATTTTCGTTTGATGGATTAGTCAATAGATATCCAATTGCAAATAATCCTACTTTGTTGATTTGTTTGGAAAGTATCTGTGTTTCTTTGATAATTAATAGTTTATTTCAATTAAGAAAGATAGATTCTTTTATGCTTTTTGGAATGTGTTTGACCGTCATCATATTGATAGGCCGTTATAACACAACTTATGGAATGATAGTATTAGTTCCATTTCTTGTGAGTATATTAAAACTAAGTATTACAAAAAAAGGAACGGTTGCTATTTTATCTTGTTTTTTTATTGCTTTAAATATTCCTATAGTTAGTTTAAGTAATTCCCCAATTTTAATTCAATACATTAAATTATTATTATTACTTGTAGGATATATAATTTTTGTTAATCAATATAAAGTAAAATTTAATTATGGAATGTTAGTTGTATTATTTGGATCAATTTTTTTGTTAAAGTATATTTCTTTTTTAATTCTTCCAGCTAAATATTATAATATTCAGAATACTAAAGGTATTATGTATGACTATAAAATAAGTAAGGACTCGTTGATTTTATATTCTACTAATGGAGATAAAACCCATAGAGAATTATTTAGAAACAAAGATTATATTAAGGAGGATTCAAATATTACTCTTAAAAATAATCTCATTTATTATAAAAGCAAGTTATTATGTGGGACAAAAGATAATAAAAAGAATGCTAAATTATTTAACGATACAAGTATAATTTTTATGAGTGATTTAAATCAAGGGATAAGATTTTATAAATTACGCATAATACCAATAAAATAGTTAGCCATTTATTAATCAATCAAAAGAGAAATAAAAATAATTATCTATAGTTTACTTAATGAATATAGTTTTGTAATTTTTTATCTATTTCAAGAAGAACTTTTGATTGAAACCCTTGTGGGTGATGTTTTGAAGTGTATTTTTTACTACGCATGTTTAATTTAAAATCAATGGTATTGAAATGTGGAAATTTTTTTTTCCAAGTTTTTAATGTGAGTTTTAATAAATAGTCATCCAGTTTGTTACCTAGGTTACCTCCAAAGCACTTTTCAATTAATTGAGAAATTTTATTTTTTGTATAATTAAAATAGGGAGTAGTTCTATTTTCATTAATATTTGGAAATTGCTTGTAGACCCATAAATTTTCGTTTATAAAACGACTAAATAACGAAATATTATTTATTGGAATAAGAGTAGCAATTTCAGTAGCAGTATAAATATTTTTATCAGGTATTACTAAAGTGTTAGTATCTATAAAATAGTTTACACAAAAGTATTTTTTAGAGTTTAAAAGGAAGATTTTTTTATAGAGAATTAATAAGGATCTGCAAAGCCAAAGTCTATTCGGTTGGCAAATAATAAAGTAGTCAATATCACCATCCACAGTTAAAATTCCTTTAGAAAAAGAACCGGAAATACATAAATTTTCAACAAAGGGAAAGGAGCATATTAATTTAGAATATTTTTTGATTTTTTTTTCTGATTTTTTCGCTCTTTCTTCATTTATTTTTCTATTTTGAATAATTAATTCATCGTTGCTTGACAAATAATAGTATTCGTTATTTTTAATAATAAGTTTATTTGTAATTAATTCTGAGGTTACTTTTTCAATGTCAACTAAACTAATTTGGATGGAGCAGAATTTAATAATTTCATTTATTTTCAATGGGTAGTTAAAAATATCGAAGTAGATAATTGTTTTTATAACAGCAAGTTGATTATGACTTAATGGTTTCAGTAAATAGAGTTTCTTTAAACATTAATAGTTGAGCAAAATAAGATTTTAAATATAGTTTAATTTTTTTTAAAACTGGATTTGATTTTGTCTCTAATTCAACACTATTAACGACCCATCTTACAGCATACTTATAATAATTTGTTGAGTGAATTCGCTTAAAATCAATTTCTCTATCGGTAGACGTTTCCCATGGAGGATGCACTATAAGTTTATCTTTAATTTCGTCGAATAACGGCGTACCTTTGATTGGATAGGCAACGGTAATTGTAAAATAAGTAGGATTAGACACAATTAAATGTTGAATTGTTTGTTTTATATCGGCCTTGGTTTCGCCAGGGTATCCCAACATAATAAATGTACCTGCCTCAATACCATGTTTTTTTGCTAGTTGAATCATCTTTTGAGTTTCAACAACATCAACACGTCTATCCATTGCTTCAATTATTTTTTGAGAACCACTTTCTGCACCAATCCAAATGCGTTTACAACCACTATTTTTTAAAATAATAATAATATCTTCGTTTAATCTATCTGCACGTGAAATAATTTCATAGGGAATAAAAGCACTCAATTTTTTTACGCAATCTGCAAATTCTTTTAACCAACGATGATGAATTGTAAAAACATCATCCACAAACCAAATCATATCAGGATTGTAAATAGTTTTCAAAAACAACATTTCCTCCGCTACTTGATTGGGGGTTCTCCTACGATATGTTCCGCCATAAACTGCTCTACTACACCATTTGCAAGTATAAGGACAACCACGCATCGAACTTACACTTATCATACCAAATCCATGATTTTTTCGCCATGTATCAATATATTTATTTATATCAATTTTTTTTCTATTTGGTAATGGTAATTTCGAAATATCTTTTATTAATTCTCTTTCTTTGTTGGTGATAATAACATTTTCTTTTTTGAATACCAGTCCAGCAATTTCTGAATAATCTGTTTGACCTGATTCAATTGATTTTATAAGTTCAAGCATAGTCAATTCTCCTTCTCCTAAGATAATAAAATCAGTACCAATAGATAAAAATTTATCAGCATGATAAGTAACTTCTGGTCCGCCTAAAACTATTTTTTTATTTTTTAGCTCCTCCTCATTTTTTATAAACTGAATTAATTTAACTACATTTAGTTTAGTCATTAGATTAACATAAATAGCAATTACATCTGGTTTTGTGGAAATTAAGTGTTGCTTTAATTTAATAAAACTTTGAAATGTACTGTCAAAAACACTATTATGGTAACCAAAATGTTCTAAATAAGATGATATGTATAGTAATCCCAATGGAGCATACGGTCGCATTATAGATTTTTCTTTTTCATCTTCTTCTAAAAAATAACCATGCGTGAGTAAGATTTCCATTAAATAAACGTATTAAATTCTTTTTAAATGAATAAGATAATGATCCGAGTAATTAGCTAAAAAATTAAATCGTATAAATACCGAATCTAATTTAATAAGTAACTTAAATAAAATTGGATGTTTTTTAATAAAAGATTCAAAATAGGAAGGCGGAACGAACAAAGCAATGGGCTTTATCTTTATTACATTAAAATTAGGTTTAAAAATTATTTTTATTTGCTTTGGAGAATAATAGTAGGTTTTAAAAACTTCCTCATTTAGAAAAGTTTCTATTCCATGCCTTTGTTTCCTTCTCCAAGCTTTTTTAATATCGAATTTTAAAATAAAATAAAATTTTTCTAAAATGCATTTTGTTCCCATAATTATTAAAACAAGATCAGCATTATGGTTTATGTATGTTGGAAGTTGAATTGAAAATTCTTTTAGTTCATTCGCATCTAAACAGTTTAACCCACCAAAATTTGAAAAAATTACTTCGAAGTTAGCATTGATATATTTATTAGGAATGTTTTGAATTGAACAGGGTATAAATTCTATTGAATTATTTTTATTTTTTAGTTTGGCAATATCAATCATTTGTTCTGAAATATCTGTTGCATAAACTTTAGAAGCGAATTTGCTGAGAGTTTTGGCATCTTCACCTGTACCACAATTTATTTCGAGCACTTTTTTATTAGAAAAAAAATTTAAAGTTTTCAAATAATCATACACTTGTTGCCGTTGAATTTTTCCGATTAATGAATTAGTGAAATGATCGTCATATTGGTGCGCATATTTATTAAATGCTTTTAAATGCATCAGGTTCTATTTTTTTTAATTTATTTTTAGTTAAAATCAAACTTGGATAGTAATAGGCTATAGAGGCTATATTGTATATATCATTGGAACTTACGCGAAATGATTTTAATTTTTTTAATGACTGAATGGATAATTGTTTTCTGTAATTTTTATGAATATACCTGTGCAATACCTTATAGAAATTATTAGAATATGTATTTTTAAACATTAAATCTAAATCGTCGCTGTCTGTCCAGTTAGTTTTTTCTATTAATTGTTCTTTTACTTTTTCGTAAAATTTGGTACCAGGTAAAGGATATGAAACCGAAACACCAATTTCATCAGGCATAATAGTTTTTACCATATCTATCGTTTTATTAATATCTTCAATAGTTTCTCCTAAATAACCAAATTGTAAAAATAAACATACTTTTATTTTATTTTTTTTAAGTAGGCTTGTTGCTTCATAAATTTGTTGAACAGTTATTCCTTTATCCATTGCATTTAGTATTTTTTGAGAGCCACTTTCAGCACCTATCCAAACTTTTTCACAACCACTTTCGGACAAGTATTTTATATTTTCGTCTTCTAATAATAAATCTGCTCGAGATTGAATTTTGTACTTTATCTTTATATTTTGTTGTTGTATATGTTTATTGAATTCTTTCAACCAATTAGATTTTAGCCCAAAAATATCATCTGCAAACCAAACATGGGTAAACCCAAATTGTCCTTGTAATTGTTTAATTTGTATAACAATTTTTTCTGCACTGTGAGAGTTATATCTATTGCCGTAAATTGGTTTAGCGCACCAATTACATTTATATGGGCAGCCACGCGTGGTAACAAAGTTTAATGCAAAGTACCCATGTTTATTTTGCCACATTTTTTTGTACGGATTAATATCAAGCAAATCCCATGCAGGAAGAGGTAATTGATCCAAGTCTTTTAAAACAATACGATTTTTTGTTCGAATGATTTCATTATTTTCATTCAAATAAATAATACCGTCAATATGTTTTAATAATTTTTTCTTTTTAATAGCCTCACAAATTTCCAAGAGAGTTTGTTCAGCTTCGCCAAATATAACTATATCAGCGTTATTTTGTAAATATTTATATGCGTGATCAGTAGCATCGCTACTTGAAACTATTATTTTACAACCTTTTTTTTTAGCATATGATTGCATTTTAAAGGCCGCCTTCCTCATATTGGTTAGGCACATTTTTGTTAAGTAATTAAACCCGTCATCGTAAATTACTAAAACATCAGGTTTATAGTTATCAATTGTGGAATTAATCTCATTGGCATTTAAACAAAATTGAGTATCAAATAGCTTAACATCAAAGCTATGATTTCTAAGATAAGCTAAAGCGTAAAGTGTACCCAATGGTGGATATGGCATCGCTGTTTTAAGTTGCTTTGCATCAAAATTTAAAAAATAGCTATGTGTAAAAAGTAATTTCAATAGTTAAGCGCATAGATATAATTTACTTCCCAAAAGATTTTTTTTGATTCTCTCAAAGTAAAAGTACAACTATATTTTTGTGCAATATCAGTAATCTTTTTAATATCACAATTATCTGCTAAGATGATATAAATAGAAGTAGAAGAATGGATATGAAGGGGTAATTGATAAAATAATTGCTCAAAATACTCACCATTATTACCACAATACCAAGCATTTTGAGCATCGTTTATTGGGTTTTTAAAGAAGTATGGAGGATTTATTATAATTAAATCATAAATATTATTTTGTAAATTTTCAAATAGGTTAGAGGTAATGATTTTGAAGTTATTAGTAATACAATTTTTATTTAATTCAAAATTTAATTTTGTATTTTGTATCGCCGATTCACTAATATCAATGGCTGTTAAGATATATTTTTTTTTACATAATAATAAACTTAATAAACCAGAACCACTGCCTACTTCTAAAACTGTTTGATTTATTAAAGTAAGTTTTTTAATAAATGAGTAGAAGTATTTTGTACTAAAAAAGAAACCTGGATGAAAAACGCCTGGATTAATTATCAGTTTAAATCCATCATGATTATATTTACGGGGCTTTTTTAAATACCAATTTATAAGCGGTTTAATAAATTTAGTAGCAATTATTTTTAATAGTTTCAAAGTTAAAATCCTTCTATTTCTGGTTGTCGGTATTTCCAAATTTTCTGTAGGAGTTTTATTTCATTCGGAAATTTATAAATTTTGGCAGTATATCTTATAGTAGAAATTGTTTTTATTATTCTTTTCTTTCTGTAAGAAAATCTTATATCTGAAATAGAAGGGTAATAACCATTTAAGACAGTTTCAAAATTTCTAATTTTATCAATCATATAAGGTTTAAGCCAAGGCGTTAATGGATTTTTTCTTAAATCAAATTTTTCCCATTCGGGGCTAATCCAATCTTCTAATTTTTCGGGAAATTTAAATCCTGATGATTGCACTTTATTAAATAAATCGCTTCCTTCTGTAGGAACTGGGCTGTAGGTATAAATTATTATTTCCGTTTTTGAATTAGCTTCTTTTACTTTTCTGATAAAATTAATATCTTCATCGATTTGTTTATTTATCTCGTATTCATTATCTCCTGGTATACCTAAAACAAAAGAGTATTCAGGTATAATATCAAATTTAGCGATGCGTTTAGCGAAACTAATTATTTGTTCTCCTGTTTGACTGCCACCTTTATCTATTTTTTTAAGAACTTCATCGTTTCCTGTTTCAGCGCCAAAGAATATCATTTTACAGCCGCTTTCACTAATTTGTTTTAATGACTCATCACTATATTTATCCATAGTATCAATTCTTGCCTCCCCCCACCAGTTCATTTTTTCTTTTGAAATTAGTTTAGCAAATTCTACAGTTCTTTTTTCTGAAACAAAAAAATTATTATCATGAAATTCTATTGCATTACCTCCATATTTTTTTTTAATAGTCATTATGTCTGAATAAATACGTTGCGCAGAGAACCCTTTCCACCTTGCATTATAAATGGGAACGACAGCACAAAATGAGCAAGTAAACGGACAACCAAAGCTGCTATGATAGGCAATAGTTTTAGTTCCTAAATATGTTTTACCTAAATAATTATCTATATTGTAAAACGTATTTAGTTTTTCGTAAGGCAGGATGGGCAATTTTTCGAGATCATAAATATTATCTTTTTTAGATATTATTATGTCGTTTTCTTTTTTGTAAATGATATTAGATAGTTTTAAAATGGGTTTATCGTGTTCAATACAATTCAACAATTCAGGAAATACTTTATCTCCCATGCCATTAATAATAAAGTCAACATATCCAGAATTTAAAACTGTTTTTGGTTGATTTGAAGGAAAATATCCCCCCCAAATAATAACTATATTTGGGTATTTTTCTTTAATTATTTTAGAAAACGGAATTGCTTGCTTAAGCTGTGGCCCAGGCATAACAGTTAATCCAAAGACTTGAATTTTATTTTTGGAAAAGCAATCTAATAATTTATCTAGTGGGTTCGTTTCTAGATTACCGTCAATAATAAAATAATTGTGTATATTATTAATACTAGACGCAACTTGTAATATGCTATTGGGTATTCTTGGTTTATGGCATGCTGCTCTGGGGTTAAATAATACTAAATTAAGCATAATATAAATTTATAAATAATTTTACCATTTAAAAAATTTGAATAACTGTTTTTATAAAGTAAATTTATTGTGTGTTAAACAAAGTGAGCCAAGATTTTGAAACTAAAAATGTGAAGGAATTTATAATAAAATATAAATTCAAGTTAGTTTTAAATATTAGTATAGCTTTAATCTTAAGTTTAGTCATTACTTATTTCATCCCAAATGAATACCGTTCTTATGGGATAGTATACCCGCCATCTTCAACATCTTTAGAAAATTCGGTGGAGAACCCAAATTTTGGATATGATATTGAGGCGGATCGGATAATTCAAATTATGCAATCACAAGTTATTATGGATTCAACGGCTAGTAAATTTAATTTGATTACCTATTTTGATATCGATATAAAAGACACAGATAGAAGAGATAAGCTAAGTAGAATGTTTTTAAAAATGGTAAAATTTGAAAGAACAAATTATATGTCAGTCTCTATTTCAGTTAAATCAAAAGATCCATATATGTCGGCGGATATGGTGAATTATATTATAGACAAAGCAAATGAATTTAGAGAGAGAATCTATAAGCAAAATGTATTATCGGCTTACAGTAAAGCAAAAGAAGAACTCGATTTTCAGACGAAAATTTCAGATTCAATTATTACTATTGTTAAAAAAGATTTGGATAAATTAAATTTATCTGGATTGTTAGTATTAGCTACGAATGCGCAATTAAATTTTAATGATTTAAATAGAATGCAAGCTTCTATTGAAAATTCTAATGTAGGAATAAATATTATTAATTACCGCAGCCAATTAGATAGGCAAAGAGAAATTGAAAATAAGTTATTTAAGATTAAGAAAATACTTGACAATCCGGTACCAAAACTTTATTTAATTGATAAAGGACTACCTTCATTTAAAAAGGTTTACCCATCCTATGCTTTAAATGCATTAGTAGCTATTTTACTTTCCTTAGTTATTTCAATAATTCTAATAGTTAATAAATCAAAGAGATAATTGAATTATTTGAAAAATAATTTCTTTAAAAATCATTTTGATTTATTTATAATCGTGCCAATATTGATTAGTTTATTATTACCCTTATCTTATAACGAGTATATTTCTATTTCTGTAATTATAGTTATTGAAGTAATTTTAATATTTCTATTAGGATATATTGTTTTAAAATATAAACATACTGCATTATATTTTCTTGCTTTTTCGATACCTCTCAGTATTCAGACTTCAGTAATTGGTAGCTCAAAAATTAATTTTCCCTCTGAAGTAATTTGCCTTGTTTTAACTTTTTATGTAATTGTTAAGGTAACCTTTAACTTAAAAATTACTAAACGTTTTATTTACCATCCAATAACTATTGTAATAATTATAGATATCGTGTGGTTAATAATTACAAGTTATGTATGCCAGCTTAAGGATGTAGCTTTTAAAAGGACTTTAATTCGAATTATGTATATTATTGTTTATTACTATTTATTTAATGAATTATTTAAACATGATATTAAAAATATTTATAAAGTATTGCTGTTATACTCCCTTGGAATGATATACCCTATTATTCATTCTATTGTTTTCCATTATCAGTTTGATTTCAGCTCTCAAGGGTCAGTAATGGCAAGCCTACCATTTTATAATGATCATACTATTTATGGAGCCGCTATAGCATTTATTACTCCTTTTTCAATTTATTTTCTTGTCAAGAGTTTAGCTGAGAAAAATAAGTTGAAAATAATGCTGGGTAACGTATTAATTTTTATATTATTAATTGGTATTGTACTTTCCTATTCTCGTGCTGCATGGCTCTCATTAATTTTTTCGCTTTTATTATTTTTAATTCTAAAGTTTAAAATTAAAGTAAAGTATTTTATTAGTACTTTTATTATAGGAGCGTTTATTATAGCATTAAGTTGGAGCAGTATAGTTGAATATATTGAACGTAACAGTGAAATTAGCCATAAAAATAATGTTAGCGCTCACTTTAAATCGGTAACAAATATAAAAACGGATGCATCGAATACAGAACGGTTAAATAGATGGAAATGTGCTTGGAAAATGTTTTTAGATAAGCCTGTTTTTGGTTCTGGTCCTGGGTGTTATCAATTTTTTTATGGCTCTTATCAGCTTCGCAAAGACATGACCGCAATTAGTACCTTTAAAGGAAACAAGGGACACGCTCACTCCGAGTATTTAAATTATTTAAGTGAAACTGGTTTAGTTGGTTTTTTAAATTTTGTACTCTTAATTATTTTAACATGTTATTTTGCCATAAAAATAATTTATAAAACTAAGGATGATTTTATAAGAGACACAACAATGTTTATTTTATTAGGCTTCTTTACATACATTGTTCATGCCTTTTTTAATGGCTTTATTGAAACAGATAAAATTGGTATGTTGTTTTTTGTTTCAATTTCATCCATAGTCGCTCTTGATCTTAAGGATAAATCTTTGGAGTTTAATTAGCATTAATTTTCTATTTTTCTCTTACCGATAATGGTATTTTATTTAATATGTAAGGGGCTATTTTTAAATTATCGTTTCTATGATATAAATTTCCGAAAAAACTAAATTCCTCGTGTTTATGAGTGAGTTTATTATTCAATAATTTTTTTAAAGTATTAATAGGCATGTTCCATTCTTGAGAAAGTCTTTCTAAAGATGGCTCCATATAACTTATGTATAAAAGTTCCATTTGTGTATGCTCTTGATTTTTTGTGAAATCAATGTCAGAATCTAATCTTTTTCGATAATCATTTAAATTAATCATCCTTTGTTTTATAATAGTTGTAAATTCGTTTTTTGTCATGTAATTTAATACATCTGGAGTTTCTTTAAATAATGGAGATAGCGATATTTCGTGACACCATATACACTTGCCTGGTTTGCCGGCAATTCCTAACTTTGGATTACTGGCTGAAATTAAATCGCCATTTGAATTAAATATGGCAAAACGTAATTGTCCATTTTCCATTATGTCAAAGGTTTCAAATACTTCTGGAACGAACGAATCATCTATAACTGATCCATTGCCCTCTAAAGCAAAATAAGCTTGTTTATTAGTTGCTTTTCCGGTGCTCAAGTACAAAATTCTGTTATGAAAGGCGACTGTTGAATTAAGTACAGCAAATTTAAGACTATCGTTAAATAAGTATGATTTTTTAAATTCAGTAAATGTTTTTTTTACGCCAGTAATACTATAATAATTTTCACTCACACCAATAGTTAAGGTTACAAATTCGCCTAAATCAATAGAATTCTTGTATCTATACTCCTCCGTTTTTTTTAAGTTATTGATAAGTTCTTTAATAGAATTTAAGGCGTCCTCATTAAATCCAATACTATCAAAATTTATAGTAAAGGTTTCATTACTAATAGCACTGATAGATTTATTGAAACTTCCTTTAGGCAATTTTGCACCTAAATACGAGAGAGTCCATTTTAATCCGATGAGTTTATTTTTTAAAGAATCGCCCTTAAAATTAAGTGTATAGCTTAAATTAATTTCACAGGGTTTTGTTTTTGATATTGTAAATGTATAAGACATAAAAATAAGTAAAATAATAAATGGTAATATATATTTTAACTTTCGCATCTTATTGTTATACATTTACTAAATAGGTTATTAATTAACCAAGTCACCTAAAATAACGCATCGTTATAAATTTAATTATTTTTATATGCATTAATATTTTTCATTAAATCAAATGATAAACATTTTAATAATAAATTTTCAAATATATCCTACTTTTATTACAATATAATGACACTAAATATAATTTTACTTGTATTTTTGTAAGTTGTATGGCAAAAAGTCGAAAAGGAACTAGAGCTGGAATTTCAGATATGGATGAGCTTCCAAAGGCAAAATTAACTTTGGCAAATTTTAAAAAATCTTTTCGGTTATTTGGTTATTTAGGTAAGCAAAAATGGAAGTTCTTAATAGGAATGATATTTTTAGTGGCTTCAGCAGGTATTGGTTTAGTTTTTCCTTTAAAAGCTGGATCATTATTTGGTTTTTTAAGTGATTCTAAAATGGATACTGTTCAAAAATTTTCTGAATTACAAGGTTTAGGAATTACTTTATTAATTATACTTATTTTTCAAGGGTTTATTTCATTTGGTAGAGTTTATTTTTTCTCTCAAGTAACTGAAAGTATTTTGCAAGGACTACGTAATGATACTTTTAAACGAATCATTCAAATGCCTATGGGATTTTTCTCAAAAAATCAAGTAGCAGAATTAAATAGTCGTATGGCAACAGACGTAAACGTTATTAGCGAAGCTTTTACTGTTAACATTGCCGAAATTATTCGACAAAGTATCGTTGGTATAGGTGGTTTAGTATTAATGATAATCAAAATAGATTGGACAATTGCTCGATGGTTTATTTTTATTATCCCTCCATTAACTTTCGTATCAATAATTTTCGCAAAACGAATTAGAAAATATTCTAAAGATTTTCAAGATAAAATAGCAGAAGCTAATGTTATTGTAAGTGAAAGTTTAACAGGTATTACCAATGTAAAAACTTTTACTAATGAGTTTTACGAAATAAATAAATTTACTGCCAAAACAGATGACATTAAAAAATTTGGGATTAAGTACGGTATTTTTAGAGGAGCTTTTTTTGCTTTTATAGTATCGTTTGTATTCGGTGCAATGTTTTTTATTTTATATTTAATGGTAAAAGCTGTTATTAGTGGCGATATTAAAGGTGAGGAATTTGGTCAGTTTTTAATGCTTTCATTATTTGTTGCAGGGAGTTTAGGCGGCTTACCCGATCAAATTGCAAGTTTACAGCGCGCATTGGGGGCAACAGATAGAGTGTTTGAATTGATTGATGGCGATATCGAAAATATTGATATTATCAATGAAAATATAGCTGTAAAGTCAACCAGTGGAGAAATTGAATTTGATGGTGTTTCTTTTAATTATCCATCTAGACCTGAGTTTAATGTTCTAAAAAATATTTCTTTTAAAGTAAGTGCCGGACAAACAGTAGCTTTGGTTGGAAGCAGCGGCTCCGGAAAAACAACAATTGCAAGTTTAGTGTTGCGTTTTTACGATCCAATAAATGGAAAAATTTTAATTGACGGCACAGATACTAAGACCATGAGTTTAACCGAACTTCGAAAACAAATAGCATTAGTGCCGCAAGATGTTATTTTATTTGCCGGAAGTATTAAAGATAATATCGCTTACGGTAAAGCTAATGCTACGGAGGCGGAAATAGCTGAAGCCGCTAAAAAAGCCAATGCTTTAGATTTTATTAATTCTTTCCCTGATAAATTTGATACTCTTGTTGGTGAAAGAGGGATTCAACTTTCAGGAGGGCAAAGGCAACGTGTGGCTATTGCACGAGCAGTGCTAAAAAATCCAAGTATTTTAATTTTAGATGAAGCTACTAGTAGTTTAGATAGTGAAAGTGAATATTTAGTTCAAGAAGCTTTAGATAAACTAATGATTGGGAGAACAAGTTTAGTAATTGCTCATAGGCTTGCTACTATTCGTAATGCAGATAAAATTGTTGTTTTACATCAAGGCTTAGTTCAAGAAATTGGTACCCACCAACAACTAAGTTTAAACGAACAAGGGTTATATTACAAACTTAGTAAAATGCAATTTGAATTAAGCTAGTTAAAATTTTAAATAAGGAATAAGTCCGTGTAATCCTCCTTCTCGTCCAAATCCACTTTCTTTGAATCCTCCAAAAGGAGAGCTCGGATCAAATTTATTATAAGTATTAGCCCAAACTACTCCTGCCTTTAATTGTTGAGTAAGATTAAAAATTTTAGAACCTTTGTCTGTCCATACTCCTGCACTTAGTCCGTATGGAATATTATTAGCTTTTTCAATTACTTCTTCAATAGTTCTAAATGTTTGAACAGTTAAAACAGGTCCAAAAATTTCGTCTTGAACTACTCTACTACTTTGCTTGGCATTAATAAATAAAGAAGGTTTACAGAAATATCCTTTTTTCGGTAATTCGCCTAATGTTTGGTATAATGTTATGCCATCTTCATTGCCCATTTTTATGTAAGTTTTGATTTTTTCTAATTGCACTTTATTATTAATTGCGCCTACATCTGTATTTTTATCTAACGGATTTCCAACAATTAAAGTTTCCATACGGGCTTTTAATTTGCTGATTATTTCTTCTGCAATATTTTCTTGAACAAATAATCGAGAGCCCGCACAACAAACATGGCCTTGATTAAAAAAAATACCATTTATAATCCCCTCTATTGCTTGATTAATTGGAGCATCTTCAAATACTATGTTGGCAGCCTTTCCTCCTAATTCAAGTGTGAGTTTTTTATTAGTGCCAGCAATTGAATGTTGAATATTTTTTCCAATTTGGGTGCTTCCAGTAAAAGCAATTTTATGAATGTTAGGGTGATTAACCATAAAAGAACCAGTACTTCCTGGACCAGTAATAATATTTACAACACCAGCGGGTAAATCACAATCTCTAATAATTTCAGCTAATTTTAAAGCCGTTAGAGAAGTGTTTTCTGAAGGCTTCAATACTACAGTATTTCCTGTAGCTAATGCTGGTGCTATTTTCCAGGCAGCCATTAAAAGTGGAAAATTCCAAGGTATTATTTGTGCAGCAACTCCAAGTGATTGAGGCGTTTTAGTAGGAAAAGCATAATTAAGTTTATCAGCCCAACCTGCATAATAAAAAAAATGATTTGCTGCTAATGGAATATCAAAATCACGACTCTCTCTTATTGGCTTTCCTCCATCCATAGTTTCTATAATTGCTAGTTCCCGCGAGCGCTCTTGAATTACACGAGCAATTCTAAAAATATATTTAGCTCGTTCTTTAGCAGGCATTTTTTTCCATATTTTTGAGTACGAGTTGTTGGCAGCTAAAACGGCTCCGTTAACATCTTTTTCATTAGCTAAGGCCACCTCCGATAATTTTTCTTCGGTTGCTGGGTTATATGTATCAAAATAGATTTTGCTATTTGGCTTAACAAATTTTCCATTAATATATAAATTGTATTGAGGATTAATTTGAATGTGATCAGTAGTTTCAATTGCTGGTGAATAATTCCAAGTAAAAGGATTAATGTTGTTTAATTTTTTCATATCATTATTTAATAAAAATAATTAGTTTATTATAGGCTAATATAATCTTTACTATAATAAACACCATTATATTTTTCTTTTCCTAGTTGTAAGAGAATATCGTTGGCCAGACTACTCGCTCCAAATCGAAACCATTCTTTAGTCATCCATTTTGAACCCAAAGTTTCGTTAAGCATTACTAAATATTGTAGCGCACTTTTAGCATTAGATATACCACCTGCAGGCTTCATTCCAATTTGAATATTAGTTTTTAAATAATAATCTTTTATGGCGTCTAACATTACAAGTGTGACAGGCATAGTTGAAGCAGGCTGTATTTTTCCAGTTGAAGTTTTAATAAAGTCTGCTCCTGCATAAATTGCAATATCGCTAGCTTTTCTTATGTTGTCTAATGTAGAGAGTTCACCAGTTTCTAAAATTACTTTTAGCTTAATTTTACCACAAACATTTTTTATTGCAGCAATCTCATCAAAAACAAAAGTATAATTACCACTTAAAAATTCGCCTCGGCTAATCACCATATCAATTTCATCAGCACCCTGTTCTATCGCGTATTTTGTTTCGATTAATTTTGTTTTTAATGAGGCATTTCCACTAGGAAAACTGGTAGCGACAGAAGCTACTTTTACAGAGCTGTTTTTTAAAGAAATTTTTGCTGTTTTAACATGAATTGGATAAACACAAACAGCCGCTAAATTCGGTAAATCTGTAATATCATTGGATGGATGTAAAGCTTTGTAACATAATTGTTTTACTTTTTCAGGCGTATCTTTTCCTTCTAAAGTTGTTAAATCAATCATACTTAAAGCTAACTTTAATCCAATAACTTTAGTTTCTTTTTTTATACTGCGACAATTAAACCGCTGGATGCGCTCTTCAACACCAGTTTGATCAATAGGAGAATTATATTTAAAATTTGGGATCATATCAACGCATTAAATATAGCAATTTTACTTGCATCAATTTTTATCATTTTTTAATAATTATTATTAGTTCTGACCTATTTTAAATTAGTATTTTTATAGATAATGACGATATTTTGTAACCCGATTTCTTCTAAAAAACGTTTTTTACCATTCAGAAAATTAAACGAAGTTTATTCTTTTTCTTTATTTGAAAAAGTATCGTCTGTTTCGGCATCAGATTGGGAATGTGTTTTACAGAATAGAACCCTTTTTTTAGCCCTTCCATATTTGACTTTAGTAGAACAATGCATTTATGTGAAATTAAATTTTAGATATATTTTGGTTTATTATAAAAATAAACCTTGTGGCATAATTTATATTCAGATTGCCAATTTTAATATAGATTTATTTTCTAATCAAATAGACACTTCGAAATTTAATAGATTAAATATATTTAAAAAAATTATTAGCTCGAACAAAAATGATGGTCATTTGATGTTAATTACCTGTGGAAACAATCTCTTAAGTGGAGATTTTGGTTTTTTGTTTGATGAAAAAATAAATAAAAAAACAGCAAGTGAGCTTTTGTTAAATATAATTGATTTGATTTCAAAAGAAGAAAAATTGAGGGGAATAATTTCTGCAACATTAATTAAAGATTTTGTTAAGCCACTAGAACCATATAAATTATTTGAATCAAAAAATTATTTTCAGTTTATAGTTGATCCTCGCTTAATAATACAAGTTCAATCTAATATAAAAACTTTAGATGATTATATTGAATCTTTTTCAAAAAAATATAGAAAAAGAGCTAAGGCAGTTTTAAATTTATTTAGAGATGTTGAGTCGAGGGTACTAAATACTGAAGAAATTAAAAAATATGAAATTGAGCTTTACGATTTATATAGTGAGGTTTTTGAAAGGGCAAAATTTAAGTTACTTAAATTACCTCAAAATTATTTTTCTGATTTAAAAGTGCTATATCCTCAAACTTTTTTTATAAAAGCTTTTTTTTACGATAAACAAATTGTTGCTTTTGTTAGCAGTTTCCTTATACCTAATTCATCAATTGAGGCACATTATATAGGATTTAATTATGAGTTTAACGCTAAGTTAAATTTATATCAAAATATTTTATATTCTTTAATAAATGATGCAATTATTAATAAATGTACAAGTGTTAATTTAGGCCGATCTGCTGCAGAGATTAAATCGACGGTAGGGGCATTTCCAGAAAATCTATATTGTTATATTAAACCTCAAAACACAATTTCTAAACTTTTTCTAAATCCTTTTATTGATTTATTGAATCCATCACCTTGGATACCTCGTAATCCATTTAAATAATCAGAGTTAAACCAAGTTAAAGTATTAAAATAATTTTTAAAAAATAAAACAGATTTTGTATATTTATAAAAGCCTTAAAGTGAATTATTATAAACAAATATTTATTTTTTTGTTGCTAGCCTCAGTTCCTATTTATTCGTATTCACAACAGGTTCAAATGCATGGTCCTTCATCAAGTCAAACTCTTACAAATGAAAAATTAGCCATTCAGTATTACGAGCAAAAAGAGTTTGAAAAAGCAAATATTTATTTTGATGAATTATTTAATAAGTCGGCCGAAATTTGGTATACTTATTATTATAAAAGTTTGTTAGCAATAAAAGATTATTCCAAAGCAGAAAAGATAACTAAAAAGTTTTTAAAGGAAGATAAAAATAACACAACTTTATTTGTTCGATTAGGACAAATATATAAATTACAAAATAACGAAAAAAAAGAAAAAGACTTTTACGATAAGGCAATTAAAGAGTTGATTGCGTTTCCCCCTTATGTTCAAAACTTAGCAATCGCTTTTTTAGAAGCTGGTCAGTATAATTATGCTTTAGATGCCTATCAAAAGGGAAGAAAAGCAACCCCTGAGTATCCATATTTTTTTGAAAAGGCCGAAGTTTTTAAGTCTATGAACGATTTAAAATCTATGATTAATGAATTATTAGATGCATTAGAATTTAAAGAAAGTGATATTCAATTAGTAAAAATTAATTTGCAAAATTCATTAGGATATAATGAAGAAACTGGGGGGTTTAAAAATCCATTATTAAAAGAAGAATTACAAAAACGAATTCAAAAAAATCCTGATAAAATAGTTTTAATTGAATTTTTAATTTTTGTTCAACTTCAACAAAAAGATTTTTATGGAGCTTTTATTCAATCTAAATCTTTAGATAAAAGATTAAATGAGGAGGGGCAACGCATTTATGAATTATCAAAATTATTTGTTACCAATAAACAATGGAGTGTTTCAAAACAATGTTTTGATTATTTAATTCTTAAGGGCTCGAGTAATTTATATTTTGATGCTGCAACAATTGATAAATTATCAGTTGAATACTTATCTTTAACTGAGTCGCAAGAATCTCAGAGAGAGGCGTTTGTTTCACTAGAGGTAAATTTATTAAAAGCCTATGAAATATATAAGAACTCATATTTAAGTTCTATATTAATTAAAGATATAGCCTCTTTAAAAGCATATTATTTAGATAAGAGTTCAGAGGCAATTAATGTTTTAGAGGATTATTTAATAAATAATAGTATAGAACAACAATTAAAGGCAGAGCTAAAATTAATGCTAGCAGATATTTATTTAATAAGTGGCGAAATATGGGAGGCATCTTTACTTTATTCTCAGGTAGAAAAGGATTTTAAATATGAAGCTATTGGTCAGGAAGCTAAGTTTAAAAATGCAAAATTAAGTTTTTATGCTGGAGATTTTGCATGGGCTAAAACACAAGCAGATGTTTTAAAAGGAGCTACTACCAAATTAATTTCTAACGATGCTATTGATTTAAGTCTAATTATTTCTGATGCTATTGCAGTTGATACAAATGAGGCACCTCTTAAACTTTTTGCTTGTGCTGAATTAATGATAAAGCAAAATAAATATAAAGATGCTATTCTAAAAATGGATAGTATTAATCTATTATATAGCTCAAATACTTTAGGAGATGATATATATTTTAAGAAAGCTCAAATATATATGATTCAAAAAAAGTATAAAGATGTTGAAATGATGTATAAAAATATTTTAGAATATTATCCTAACGAATTATATGCTGATGATTCGCAATTCAAGTTAGGCGAACTTTATGAGATTTTTTTGAATGATAAAGAAAAAGCTAAACAGATTTATCAAGAATTATTATTAAATTTTTCGGGAAGTACATATGCTGTTGACGCAAGAAAGCGTTATAGAGAATTGCGAGGCGACTCACCAAATAATTAACTTTGTGATTTCGTATTCACCAATAATTCAGTCGTTAGTTATAGATGAGCCTTATCAATTGGATGTGCTGAGGTTAGATTTAATCAGTCCTTTTGTAAATGGGAACAAATGGTTTAAATTAAAGCATAACTTTATTGAGGCAAAAAAAAATGGGCATGATACTTTACTTACTTTTGGAGGAGCTAATTCTAATCATATTGCTGCTTTTGCATCAGCATCCAAAGCCATGGGATTTAAATCTATTGGAATTATTCGTGGTGAAAATCAACAAGTTTTAAGCCCCACGTTATCAAAAGCAAAAAAAAATGGAATGATTTTACATTTTGTTTCGCGCAATGAATATTTGAATAAAAATACCTATGAGTTTAAAAAAAAATTACACCAAATTTATGGCGACCACTTTTTTATACCAGAAGGAGGAAATAATTTATTAGGAGTTAAAGGGTGCTTTGAAATTATAAAAGAAGAATGGAATTACCAATATATTTTCTGTTCATGTGGAACCGCTACAACATTTACAGGTTTGTGCTTAAAAGCAAAAAAAAAATCAATTATAGTTGGTGTAAGTGTATTAAAAGGAGAAAATAATTTAGTTCAAAATTCAAATGCAAATTTGTTAAAATTAAACTCACCTTATTTTTGTAAAGGAAATGAGGAACTAGAAAAAGAAACGATAACCCAAAGTTTCATCACAAATCAATATAGTTTTAATGGTTATGCAAAATTTGATAAAATATGGTTTAATTTTAAAAAAGATTTTGAATTAAAGCATCAAATTCCTCTTGATTATATTTATACTTCAAAACTTGCTTTTGCAATATCAGATTTGATGAAACGAGAAAAGTTTAAAATTGGGTCAAAGTTATTAATGATTCATACTGGAGGATTGCAAGGGAATTTTGCATTTGAAAATCGTTACCAGTTAATTCCTAATCTATAATTTAAACTAAACCAGCTAAATATTATATATTCATTTAAGGTTCTTGGTAAAGTAATAGATGTTTTTGCAAATCCAAATCCAAATGAAAGATGCTGAACAAAATTACTAATTGGTTTTTGAAATCTCCATCCAATTTGAGTTTGAAGGGTTAATAAATTTAAGTTTTCAATAAATAAATTATTACCATACCTAAACCTAGGGCCAATAAAAAAACATCGAGTTTCTTTTTGCCCTATATAAAAATTTATATCAGCGCCTGTAATAATCCCAATTGTTTGTCGGCTATGAATAATATTATTTCTTAACGAATCTCGTTTTATTTTATAAAAAATTGAATTAGGGTCAAAAGTTATTGAAATTGGAAAAACAAAGCCTACTTTTTGATTTGCACTCAGTCTTTCATATATCAGATTAATTCTTCCTAATAAAACTCCTATTGGTTGTATACCGATAAAATGGTTTTTTTCTTTTAGTTTGAATGTGTTTATAGTTTCAATATTAATTGTATCCTTAAAAACATAGCGTTTAGTATTAAAAATTTCAGCAAAAATTAAATTAGATTTTTCAATTTTTTGCACTTCACTTGAATCTGAATATCTAAAATAAACAATATTTGCTCCAATTGAAATAATTTTACAATTTAAAATTTTACCATCATTATAAATCAATTTATCTTGAGCAAAGTTTGAAAAAGAATAAAAAAGTAATATAATTAGAATATATTTCATTATAATTTAAATCCAATATTAATTCCTAAATATAATTTTGGCAAAACCCCTATATTCTGATTTGTTTTTTGAAAGCCTCTATTTAATTTTAATTGATAATTATATTGTTCGCGATAGTCACCTCGCAAGTTAAACCCTCCTATACCAAAGTATGATTTTATAAAAAAAGTTTTCGTGAAATTTAAATGCGACCCCACTGTTAGAACAGTTGCTAGCTGATAGCTCTTGGTATTAATGTATTTTATAGAATTAGCGCCATTATTATTTTCTTGTATAATTTTTGTATATGAAAATTGGCAATATTTTACGAGAGTGCCAAAATATAACTGATTCTTTTTTTTTGTTCGATTAATATAAAAATTTACAAATGCACCTAAATCATTATTCTTTTTAGAGTTATTTAATGTTGAGATGAATAAATTCAAAAAACTAGCTCTTGTATTAAAATTATATGCTCCCATTAAACCCACACCAATAATTTTTTTTTTAAAGATATGTTCATAAAAAAAAGCAAGGTCAGAATTACATAGCGCAAATGTATTTAAAGAGACTTGATTATAATTATAAAAATCAGCTAATCTTTTTTGATTTTTTTTTGATGAACCTAAATATTTAATTGAATTTTCTTTTGGTTTATTAATAAGTTCAATTTTACCATTATGATATTCAATTAATAATACCTTAGAAATTAAAATAGAGTCAATAAGGCTATAATTGGATAATAAAATAAATTCATTTGAAATTTCTAGGGTCTTTCCATCTTTGATCGATCCGTCTAAAAAGTAAATTTTGTCTTGAGCATTAAAAAAACTGCTTATAAAAAAGTAAATAATTATTAGTTTAACTTTCATTTTTTCAAAGTTAATAAATTTAGGGATTTCGATCGAAAGATAAATCTAGATTTATAAGTTCAAAAATTTATTATTCTAAAAATAATAAAAAGTATTTTGGATAACCCAGTCAAAATTCTTAATTTTAAAATATAAATTTTTAAATTATGGGATGTAGCAGTGGCGGATGTAATTCAGAAAAAAACGGAATTCCTTCAGGATGTAATAATAATGGATCTTGTGGCACTAAAGATGGCTGTAATAAATTAAGTGTTTTTGATTGGTTAGGAAATATGAATTTACCTGAAGGACAAAAAAAATTTGATATTATAGAGACAAGATTTAAAAATTCACGAAAAGAGTTTTTTCGTAATACTAATGGTTTAATTTTAAATGTAGGTGATATTATTGCTGTTGAATCAAATTCAGGACATGATATAGGAACAGTCTCTTTAACAGGGGAATTAGTTAAGTTACAATTAAAAAAACACAATCTTAATTTTGATAGTGAAGAAATAAAAAAAATATATAGAAAAGCTAAACAAACAGATATTGAAAAATGGCGCGAAGCGCAATCTCTAGAAATAAATACAATGTATCGCGCCAGAACTATAGCCTTAAATTTGGGATTGCAAATGAAATTAAGCGACGTAGAATATCAAGGCGACAAATCAAAAGCTATTTTTTATTATACAGCCGATGCCCGAGTTGATTTTAGAGAGTTAATTAAGTTATTGGCTGATGAATTCAAAGTTCGAATTGAAATGAAACAAATAGGTGCCCGACAAGAAGCTTCTCGATTGGGGGGCATTGGCTCTTGTGGTCGCGAGTTGTGTTGCAGCTCCTGGTTAACAGATTTTAGAAGTGTAACTTCAAGCGCAGCAAGATATCAGCAATTATCTTTAAATCCATTAAAATTAGCTGGACAGTGTGGCAAATTAAAATGCTGTTTAAATTATGAATTAGATAGTTATTTAGACGCCTTGAAAGAATTTCCTGAAATGGATGGCAAAAAACTACGAACCAAAAAAGGCGATGCTTTTCTTCAAAAAATCGATATCTTTAAA
Source organism: Bacteroidota bacterium (assembly GCA_005787585.1). GTDB lineage: Bacteria > Bacteroidota > Bacteroidia > B-17B0 > Aurantibacillaceae > Aurantibacillus. Next base: position 28,570 of record SYAL01000047.1, on the reverse strand, counting down.
CGCACGATGTGGTTTAGTTACAGAAACGACCCTGGTGTTTTTATACCTCTTGATTTAAAAACAGTTCATTCAATTTTAGAACTAAACGCAAAAAGCGAAATGCCCGAAGCTCTTATCCCCATAGTAAAATCAATAGATAAGATAATAAATACAGAGCCTAATTTTGAAAATGTTGTTGGTCAAGATAGCTTAACCCGTTTTGATAGAAAAGGAAAATCAAATCAAAACTTTAAATCTAATAGAGGAAAGCCCTCTAGGACTAATGCAATTCAAAACAAATCAGGCAAACCTCCTGTTCAAGCATCAAAAGGCCAACAAAAAAACTTTAATTCAAAAAGACAAATAAATAATTCTACTGAGAAAAATAAAGATAGGAATTCACAAACCAATGTGAAGCCAAACTTGCCTAAAAATGATTCAAAAAAAGATTCACGTGAATAATAAATATTGGATATTATTTATATTAGCTTTTATTCTTTTGTCTTGCAACAAAAATATTGTTTATACAAAGTATCAAACTTTTTCACAAAATGAGTGGCATTTAAAAGATAGCGCAATATTTGAATTTGATGTTAAAGATACCTTATCATTAAATAATATCTCATTAATGGTTAGGCATGCCGATTCTTATCAATATAGAAATTTATTTTTATTTGTAATTTCAAAATATCCCAATGGTAAAGTTTCAACTGATACAATGGAAATTATCTTATCAAATGAAAAAGGTGAATGGCAAGGAAGTGGCGCAGGCGATATTTTTGATTATAAAGTTATTATTAAAAAAAATACGCGTTTACCTATGTCTGGAAAATATCTATTTAGTTTTAAGCATGGTATGCGTGAAGATCCCTTACCATTAATAATGGATTTTGGTTTTGAAATTGAAAAAGTAATAAATTAATAATAAGATGAGAAAAAAAATTACAGTAATAATTTTATCAATTACAACCATAAGTATGAGCACAGCTTTTATTATTAAAAATAGTAATGGTAAATCTGGGTATACTGGTTCACCATCGGAAGCAACATGTGCTAATTGTCATGGGGGAGGAACTAGTGCAGCTAAAAGTATCAGCGTCACTGCTTCACCAGCTTTTATTCAAGATAAATATCTTCCCGATTCAGCTTATAGGGTTTCGATTACAGTAAATGCAACAGGCTTTAGTAAGTTTGGGTTTGGCTGCGAAATATTAAATATGTTTAATTTAAATGTAGGAAATATGCAAACCGCAGGACCAGGAGTTCAATTTTTAAATGCAGTAAATGGCCGAAAAAATGCTACTCAAACAACTCCAAAAATAGGCACTAATTCAGCAACGTTTACTTTTACATGGATTGCTCCAAGCGCTGGCGGAAGTGATGCAGTATTTTATGTTTGTGGAAATGCTGTAAATGGTAATAATGCTATGACTGGTGACTTACCAATACCCTACAGTTATACTATTACTGAAGGGGTTGCGCCAACGCCTACCAATAATGTTTCAATTGAAAATAAAGAAAATTATTCTATTTCTAAGTTTTATGTTTTACCTAATCCAGCCCAAGACTTTACAAAAATTTCTTATTTTTTAAATGAATCAAAAAATATTCATATTGAGTTGGTAGAAATAAATGGAAAGATTACTAAAGAATTTTTTAATGAAGTTCAAATAGCTGGCATACATAATCAATTATTAGATTTAACTATGGTTACACCAGGTATTTATTTTATTAAAGTAACTGCCAATGGACAAAAAATAAATCAAAAATTAATTTTAATTAATTAATTTTTTAAACAATAATTTTATTTATACCAAAAAACTATTCTTTAATTATTTTTTGTGTATAAATTCTTTTTTCTTTATTTTTTATTTCAATTATATATGCTCCACTTAAAAGAGATTCAATATTAATTTCATTTTTTTTAAAAAATAAGTTGTTGCTTATAATTTTTTTTCCACTTAAATCAGAAATAATATATTGTAGATTTAAATTAGGTCTTTCTTTAAATTCAATTACTACTGTATTTTTAATTGGATTGGGATAAATTGTTATTTCTATTTTTGGAAAGCTGTTTTTATTAAAAGATAATGTAGCGGTATCACCTATGATACCGAAAGAATATTCACCTAATTTTAGAGTGTCAATTTCAATAAACCCAGTTTTTATACCACTTATAAATTTTGTTGCATTGTTTAACCAACTCCAATTCTCTTTTGCGCTTTTTCTGTAATACAAAGCGATGCTATCTCCATTAACAATTGTAAGAATAGTATCTAAATAACTATATGTTCCCGCCAGATTCTTATTTCCATCATAATAAAATTTAGCTTTACTAACAAAACCCGGGGACAAAATCCCTTCAATTTTCCAATATCTTTGGTTGGATAATTTGTGATTTATCGGATTATTAATAAAAGGATCAGGTTTAACATAATTATGAATTACTCTGATTAAAGAAGAATCTTGTCCCTTATTCTTAACTTGCATAAATAATTTCCCTAAATTCCAACTAACATTACCAATATTTTTAATTGTTTTTACTTCGTGAGAACTTGCATCGTTGATTTTACTATCAAAATTTAACGCTGTATAAATAGGAATAAATGGAATATTAATAGTAAAAGTATTTCCTGCACCCGACAATAAAACTTTTCTAATAACTCTTGTCCAATCGCTTTTAAAAAAACTAATTTCTAAGGGAACATTTGTATACAAAGTATTGCAACCAAATAATTTTTGTTTCAACGAAACCATCGCATTAAAACTTGATAAAGAAGACGCAACACATTTAGACGAGTCAATTGAAAATTGAGGCCATCCACCTGAAAAAATCCAATTTGTAAAAAAATCATTTAAATTTTGCCCACTAGAGGTCTGAAGGCTGTTTTTAAATTCAACACTATTTATACTTTTATTATTATAGTTAATCATAGTATATTTTGTTGCATCAAAAAAAGCTGAATCCCCCATGTAACTTCTTAAGTTATGAGCAACATCTGCACCCTTTTTATATACGTGATCGCCATATGTCATATTATGAGGAACGCCACTAATAGCTCTAAATCCTCCTTCTTTCAAATGAAGAAAATGTAATAATTTATCGTGTTCGTTTTTTACTTTATTTAAATAGGCATTCTTTCCATATTGCCATTCGGTAAACATATAGCTGCTAAATGTTGCCATGCCTTCATTTATCCACATATCTTCTTGAGTTTCGCAAGTGATTAAATTTCCCCACCAATGATGTGATAATTCGTGTGCCATTAGATCGGCCTCGTAAGATAGATTGCCGATTGCAGATCTGGGATAAGCAATATTGGTTGCATGTTCCATTGCTCCACTATTAAATGGTACTAGCGCATATCCAAATCGATTCCATTTATATGGCCCAAAATAATTTTCAAAACCATGAATACAATTTTTTAAATTAATAAATCCAGATTTCATTGCACTAGTATCGCTCGCCAACGCAGCTAATATTATCGGTTTGTTTCCGCTTAAGGTATTAATATTCCAATTTACTTGAGTATAATTGGCTAGAGCCACAGAGGCCAAATAAGTTGGAATTTGTTCATTCAAAATCCAATTTCTTTGACGTTTATTGTTTGTGACGAGGTCAGAAATAAGTTGTCCATTACAAAAAGCTTTTCTTAAAGTATCAGAGCAAATAATAAATTCATATTTACTCCTCTCTACAAAATTATCAAAACAAGGAAACCATACTCTTCCATAATTATGTGGCTTTGCTCCAAATCCAACCCCTAAATTATAAGCGTATTGCGCGTTTTGAGTATTATTAAAATAAAACCCACCCCAATTAGTAGCGTCTATTTGCGGATGGCCATGATAATAAATAGTAATCAAAGAGGTGTCGGTAATATTTTTATTTACAGTAAAATTTATTTTTAAGATGGTATCGTTATAATTATAAGTAAGGATTGAATTATTTTCTTTTATAGAGTCTACAATTAATTTTAATAAATCAAATCTTATAAAAAGTCTATTATTTATTTTTGGAGTAAAAATGATCTGAGTATTTCCAGAAATTTGTTGATTAGTTGTGTTCCCTATTTCTAAATTGATTTTATATTTTAAAATGTCAAAAGTATCGCTACGTAAATTTTCGAGAGAGTTATATATTGGAACCTGACTAATTTTGGAATTCTGACAAGAGATAGTCTGCGACTTAATTGAAGCGATTAAAAATAAAAAACAAATTAACGTATTTAAAGTGCCCCTACACATTTTTTTCTTGTTTAAATTATAAATATTTATTTTGGCTTAAATAATATTTTACATAATCGCTTACGCCATCTTCTAAACTTGTAAAAGGAATGTGATATCCTGCTGTAATTAATTTTTGCACATTGGCTTCAGTAAAATATTGATATTTATCTCTAATGTCTATTGGAGTATCAATAAAGTCAATTTTTGGATTTAAATTCAAAGCGCTAAATGTTGCTTTAGCTAAATCTAAAAACGTTCGAGCTTTACCGCTGCCTAAATTATAGATACCATTTTTTGTATTGTTTGAATATAAAAACCAGATAACATTTACTATGTCTTTTACATAAACAAAATCGCGTAATTGTTCACCATCTTTATAATCTGAATGATGTGAGCGAAATAATTTAACCTGACCATTATTTTTAATTTGATTAAACGCTTGAAAAATAACTGAGGCCATTCTAGATTTATGATATTCGTTCGGGCCATAAACATTAAAAAACTTTAGTCCCTGCCAACAAGGAGGTGATTTTGTTTGTTTTATAGCCCATTTATCAAAATCATTTTTACTAGTTCCATAAGGATTTAAGGGTTTTAATAACTCTATTTTAGATTCATCATCATCATAGCCATTTTCGCCTAAGCCATATGTTGCAGCTGATGAAGCGTAAATAAATGGAATTTCATTTTCTGAACAAATTTCCCAAATAGACTTCGTGTAGTTTAGATTTAATTCGTTAAAAATGTTTATATCAAATTCCGAAGTGTCGGTTCTAGCTCCAATGTGAATAACATAGTTTATTTTACTGTAATTAAGTTTAAACCAGTCTATAAAAAGAGATCTTTCAAGTTTATTTATAAATTTTTTGCCTACTAAATTATTATTTTTTTCACTTTTTGAGAAATCGTCAACAAGAATGATATCTGAAATACCTTCTAAATTAAATTTAGAAACTAAACAACTACCAATAAAACCTGCAGATCCTGTAATTACAATCATAACATGAAAACATGAGTTATAAAGTTAGTTAATTTTTTATTGTTAATGTAAAATAAATAATTTTGAAATCATTCAAATAAAATTTAATAAAAGATATTTTGTTTTTAATTAAAAATGACTCAAATTAGAGTTATGGAAATAAAACGCGTATTTGATATTTTAGAGAAATTAAAACTTAATTCTACAAAAAAAGATGTTTTAAATATCAAGGTAAATAAACAATGGGTGCATTGTAGCGCCGAAGAATTTATTTTAAAAGCTAATTATGTGAGCTCGGCCTTACTTCACATTGGTTTAATCCCTAAAGACATAGTTGCTATTATGGCGGGAAACATGCCAAAATGGAATTTTGTTGATTATGGTTCTCAGCAGGTTAATATGCCCACCGCTCCAATTTTCCCTACCTTAAGTAACGGCGATTTAAAATATATTTTAAATCATTGTGAGGCAAAAATTATTTTTATTTCTGATAAAGCAACCTATCAAAAAGTATTGGCCATTAAAAATGAATTAATTCATTTAAAACATATTTATAGTTTTAATGAAATTGAAGGTGTTCGTTCATTTGATGATTTTGTATTATTAGGCGAAAAACATTTTAATGCAACAAAATTACAAGCGATTAAGGATAGTGTTCTTCAAGAGGACCTATTAACTATTTTATATACATCTGGAACAACTGGTCAGCCGAAAGGTGTAATGTTATCTCATAAAAATTTAGTAGAAAATGTAAAAATTACTCAAAATTTAGCTCCTTTTACAAATAAATGGCGGGCATTGAGCTTTTTACCTTTAAACCATGTTTACGAAAGATTTTTAAATACTATGTATTTGTTTCATGATGTTAGTATTTATTATGTAGAGAATTTTGAAACAATAGGAGATAATTGTCGTGAGTTACATCCCGAAATGTTTGTTGCTGTTCCAAGAATATTAGAGCGTGTATTAGAAAAAATATGTGCGGCGGGTGAAAAATTGACTGGCTTTAAAAAAGTAATTTTTAATTGGAGTTTGAAATTGGCTGAACGTTTTGAGTTACATGGCGCTAATGGCCCATGGTATGCTCTACAAAGAAAAATAGCCGATAAATTAGTTTATAAAAAATGGCGTGAGGCTGTCGGAGGAAATATAGTTGCTATAGCCAGTGGTGGCGCAGCCCTTAATCCGCGTATTGAGAGGATTTTTTATTGTGCAGGTCTAAATTTATTACAAGGCTATGGCTTAACCGAAACTTGTGTTGTTGTTTCTATGAATAGATTTGATGAGGATAATCGGATGTTTGGAACAACAGGAGTAGTTGTAGAAAATTCGCAGGTAAAAATAGCTGATGAAGATGGTGAAATTTTAATGAAAGGTCCAAGTTTAATGTTGGGCTATTATAAAAATCCTGAAGCTACAGCTGAAGTAATTGATTCAGATGGATGGTTTCATACGGGCGACGTAGGAGTTATTATAGATTCTAAATTTCTAAAAATTACTGATCGAAAAAAAGAACTTTTTAAAACTAGCTCGGGTAAATATATATCACCAATTGCTATTGAAAATAAATTAAAAGAATCTAAATACATTGAACAATGCATGGTGGTAGGTGATGGAAAAAAATATGTATCTGCAATAATAATTCCTAATTTATTAAATTTTAAGGAATATTTTTCTCAAAATAATTTAGTTTGGCCGCCTAATGAAGACATCTGTCTCAACGAAGAGGTTAAAAAAGTTATTGCAGATCATGTAAAAAAAGTAAACGCCACACTTGCTCCATTCGAACAGCTAAAACGCCATCAGTTAATTACTGCAGTTTGGGGCATCGAAACTGGTGAGATTACTCCTAAATTAAGTTTGAAAAGAAAAATAATACACCAAAAACACCTTGCCGTAATTAATAAAATATTTGGTGAGGATTAATTTTTTTAATCGTTTGAAAATTTAAAATAATTTTTATTAACTAAAAATATTGGTGGAGAATATCGGATTCGAACCGATCACCTCTTCACTGCCAGCGAAGCGCTCTAGCCAAATGAGCTAATCCCCCTTATTGTATTGAGTTGCAAAAATAAGTTTTATTTTTTTAAAAATGGGATTTTAGTAACTTTTGCTTTGATGCCTTTATCGCGTATCATAATATTTATTTCTGTATCTATTTTACAAAAGTCAGAATTAATATAACCTAATCCGATGGCTTTGTTTAAAGTCGGCGATTGAGTGCCTGAGGTTACTTTGCCTATAATATTTCCAGCACCATCAGCAATTAAATAATCGTGACGAGGAATTCCTCTATCAATCATTTCAAAACCCACTAATTTTTTTGATACACCTAAAATCTTTTGTTGCTCTATGGCTGCCCGATTTGTAAAATCTTTGGTGAATTTTGTAATCCAACCTAAACCCGCTTCAATAGGCGAGGTTGTGTCATCAATGTCATTACCATATAAACAAAAGCCCATTTCTAAACGTAAGGTGTCTCTGGCTCCTAAACCAATTGGCTTTATATTAAACTCTTTTCCTGCATCAAAAATAGATTCCCACATGGCAATTGCAAATTGATTTTCGAAATAAAGTTCAAATCCACCAGCTCCGGTATATCCAGTATTGCTAATAACAACATTCTCTATGCCATTAAATGTTCCTTTAACAAAACTATAATAAGGTATTTCAGATAAATTAACTGCTGTTAGTTTTTGTAAAGTGGCTAATGCATCAGGGCCCTGTATTGCTAACAATGAAGTCTCTTCTGAAATATTTTTCATCGGTACACTCTTTGTGTTTTTTTGCATAATCCAATTCCAATCTTTTTCTATATTACTTGCATTTACAACTAACATATATGTTTCAGAATCTATTCGATACACAAGCAAATCATCAACAATACCGCCATCAGCATTTGGTAAGCAAGAATATTGAGTTTTTCCATTAGTTAAAACTGAAGCGTCGTTACTTGTTACACGTTGAATTAAATCTAAAGCATCTGTACCTTTTAAAATAAATTCACCCATGTGACTTACATCAAAAACTCCAACACCGGTTCTAACAATCTGATGTTCTTCATTTAAGCCAGAATAAGACACGGGCATGCTATAGCCTGCAAATGGTACCATTTTAGCACCTAAAGAAATGTGCTTATTATAAAGGGCTGTTAATTTCATGAGTAGATTCTTTTTTAAATAATAAATAAAATTTTGTATTTTAATCTAGAATTAATTTGGTCGTTTATTAAGTTATATTTTCAATCACCATTGCGCTTGCACCGCCACCGCCATTGCATATAGCGGCACCGCCAAATTTACCACCATTTTGTTTTAACACATTAATTAATGTCACAATAATTCTTGCTCCACTTGCGCCTAAAGGATGCCCTAAAGAAACAGCACCACCATTTACATTTACTTTGCTCGCATCTAAATCCAATAATTTAATATTTGCTAAGCCAACAACACTAAAGGCTTCGTTAAATTCAAAATAATCTAAATCTTTTATTGTTAAGCCTGCTTTTTGAGCCGCTTTTGGCATTGCCAAACTTGGTGAGGTTGTAAACCATTCAGGAGCCTGCTCTGCATCGGCAAACCCTTTTATTTTTGCTAAAGGCTTTAAGCCTAATTCTTCTGCTTTTTCTTTACTCATTAAAACTAAAGCTGCTGCGCCATCATTCATGGTACTTGCATTAGCGGCTGTTACGGTGCCTTCTTTAATAAATACCGGCTTTAAAGTAGGTATTTTTTCAAAGTTTACATTTTTATATTCTTCGTCTTCTGAAAATAAAACATCTCCTTTTTTTGTCTTTACAGTTATTTCTACAACCTCATCTTTAAATTTACCTGCACTCCATGCTGCAGCAGATTTTTTATAAGATTCAATAGCGAAAGCATCCTGTGCTTCGCGCGAAAAATTCATATCTTTTGCGCATAATTCTGCACAATTACCCATAGGAAAATCACCATACACATCGGTTAAGCCATCTTTAGCTAAGCCGTCAATCAATTGCGCGTTTCCATATTTTGCGCCCCAACGGGTACTGTCTGAATAAAATGGAACGGCGCTCATATTTTCCATTCCACCAGCTACTACCACATCATTATCTCCTAACATAATACTTTGAGCAGCTAGCATAATAGATTTCATGCCACTGGCACATACTTTATTAACGGTGGTACAATTAACATGATCAGGTAAGCCTGCAAATTTTGCTGCTTGCCTCGCAGGCGCTTGACCTAAATTAGCTTGTAAAACTGAGCCCATTATCACTTCGTTTACTAATTTACCATCTAATTTTATTTTATCTAAAGCTCCTTTTATAGCCGCAGCTCCAAGTCTTGTAGCAGAAACGCTAGCTAAGGTCCCACCAAAAGTCCCAAATGCGGTTCTTACAGCTGATACAATATATACTTCTTTCATGATTTTTTTAATTAAAAACAGCACTAAATTACTAATTAATTAAAAGATAAGCGGTTAATTTTTATAAATATAAAAAACACTTTATTTATTAACTTTACCCAAATAAAAATGAACGGAATTGTTATTAAATCTTCTGGAAGCAGGTGTTTTGTTAAATCGCAAAATATTATTTATGACTGCGTTTTAAAAGGAAAAATAAGATTAGAAGGCAGGAAAACGACTAATCCTATTGCGGTAGGAGACATTGTAGATTTTGTCTTAGAAGAAAATGGAGAAGCTTGTATAAAAAAAATTCATCCAAGACGAAATTATATTATTCGTAAATCTATAAATTTAAGTAAGCAATCTCAAATCATTGCTAGTAATTTAGATCAAGCAGCGTTAATTGTGACTTTAGTTTTTCCACGAACAAGTTTAGGCTTTATCGATCGATTTTTAATAACGGCAGAGGCCTATCAAATTCCTGCAAAACTTATTTTTAATAAGTGCGATTTGTTAAGTATTGAAATGAAAGAAATTCAAACAAACATCATTAAATTATATTCTAAAATTGGATATGAGTGTTTCGAAGTGAGTAGTTACGATAAGGCCCAAGTTAATGCTTTAAGAATAGTATTTAAGAATAAAATCACTTTAATTGCAGGGCATTCGGGTGTAGGAAAATCGACTTTCGTAAATGCCTTAGAGCCTAATTTAGATATCAAAACTGGTGAAATTTCTTCAGCTCATGCTAAAGGAAAACATACAACTACTTTTGCAGAACTTCATCAATTATCTTTTGGAGGCAGTATTATTGATTCACCAGGCATTAAAGAATTGGGATTAGTGGAAATGAAAAAAGAAGAAGTAGGGCATTATTTTCCTGAAATTAGATCTCTAATGAATAATTGTAAATTCAACAATTGTGTTCATGTTAATGAGCCAAAATGCGAAATTATTAATGCAGTTGAAAAAGGAGAGATTAGTAAAGAACGCTATGCAAGTTATTTAGGAATCTTAAATGGTGAAGAAATGGATTGGAAAGATTGGGAAATCAATTAATTGAATTTATTCTGAAACAAAAAAATACCCGATAACTTATCGGGTATTTTTTATTGATTATGATTTGATTTAAATCATTATTCTTTTATCACTATTCCTCTGTAAACAAATTGATTATTTTTCATTACATGGATAAAATAAATTCCTTTATTAAATGCATTCAGATTAATTTGATTCATTAATTCTGCTTTTTGTATTTTTATGATCTGCCCTAATACATTTGTAATGGTAATGTTATTATTATTTATTTTAGTGTAAATTATGTCTTAATTTTTAAGATATTAAAATTTTTAGAGTTTTGTTTTTTCGGACATTTACAAATAAAGTTTGTTATGATATTTTTTATCGGCAAAATATATTTTTATCCATATAAATTTCAGGATGTAAAGTTTTTAAAAGATTTCGAGTTAAATAATAAATGGCTAATTAAATAAAAATACTTGTGTTTTATAATTCAAAAATTCAAAATGACATGTTATTTATAAAAATTAGGTTATTTATTTCTTAGTATATTTACATGAATTTAATTAGATGCTATGAGTGATAAACAAAGAACTATCAAACGTGCTGTTTCAATTTCTGGTGTTGGACTTCATACCGGAAAAAAGGTAACCCTTACATTTAACCCTGCACCCGAAAACCATTGGTATAAATTCCAGCGCCTTGACTTAGAAAATAAACCTATTATTGACGCCGATGCTGATTTAGTAGTAGATACCTCACGAGGAACCACTTTAGAACATAATGGCACAAGAGTTCATACTACAGAGCATGTTTTAGCCGCATTAGTTGGCCTTAAAATTGATAACTGCTTAATTCAGGTTACAGGACCTGAAATGCCAATTATGGATGGAAGTTCAATTAAATTTATGGAATTATTAGATCAAGCAGGCATTGTTGAACAAACCGCAGAGCGAGACTATTTTGTATTAACTCAAAATTTATCTTACGAAGATTCTGATAAAAAAGTCGAAATGCTGGCGGTGCCTCAAGATGATTTTAGGGTAACCGTAATGGTGGATTATGGCAGTGAAGTTTTAGGCACACAGCACGCATCTATGTATAAAATAGATGATTTTAAAACTGAAATTGCATCTTGCCGAACCTTTGTTTTTTTGAGAGAATTAGAGACTTTACTGGCTAATAATTTAATAAAAGGTGGAGATTTAGATAATGCCATAGTTTTAGTTGACAGTGATTTGCCTGAAGAAAAGATCAATGATCTTCGTAAAGTATTTAATAAGCCAAATGTGCAAGTTAAAGGCAGAGGCGTTTTAAACAATACAAAACTACATTTTTATAACGAGCCCGCTCGGCATAAATTATTAGATATTGTTGGCGATTTGGCGCTCATAGGAAAGCCATTAAAAATCCATGTACTAGCCGCTCGTCCAGGTCACGCGGGTAATATTAATTTTGCAAAAAAAATTAAACAAATGATTCGGGAAGAATCAATGAAAAAAAAGAAAAATAGTTATGTTCCCTACGATTTAAATAAAATACCACTTTATGATATAAACCAAATACAAAAAATAATACCACACCGTCAACCATTTTTATTTATAGATAAAATTATGGAAATTACTGAAGAAGGCATTGTGGGGGTCAAAAACGTGAGTATAAACGAGGAGTTTTTTAAAGGACATTTTCCTGGTTCACCTGTTTTTCCTGGGGTTTTGCAAGTTGAAGCCATGGCTCAAGTCGGAGGAATTTTTTCATTAAGCAAAGTGCCAGACCCACAAAACTACCTTACTTTTTTTATGAGTTTAGATAAAGTAAAGTTTAAAAATAAAGTAATACCTGGCGACACTATTGTGTTTAAATTATCTCTTATTTCGCCGATTCGTAGAGGTATAGTTCATATGCGTGGAGAAGCTTTTGTTAGAGAAAAATTAGTAATGGAAGCTGAAATGATGGCTTTATTATCAAAAATTAAATGAATAGATTAAAATAACTTTGCGTAAATAAAACAGTAATGATTTCAAATCTTTCAAATATCAGCCCAAAAGCTAATATTGGTAAAAATGTTACAATTGATGCATTTGCAAGTATTCACCAAGATGTTGAGATTGGCGATAATTGCCATATCCAATCTAATGCAGTTATCTATCCAGATACAGTTATTGGTAAAGACTGTAAAATTTTTCCTGGGGCAGTTATTGGTATCATGAATCAAGATTTAAAATATAAAGGTGAAAAGTCAAACACCGTCATTGGAAATAATACAACTATCAGAGAATATGCTACTATTCATAAAGGGACTGCCGACAGAATGACAACAAAAGTTGGTGAAAACTGTCTAATTATGTGTTATACTCATATAGGTCATGATTGTGCTATTGGTAATAATGTAATTATAGCAAACAACGGCAGCCTTGCTGGCCACATTACCGTTCAAGATTTTGTAATTATTGAAGGCGTTGTATCTGCACAACAATTTGTAACTATAGGCGCACATTCTTTTGTTGCTGGAGCTTCTTTAGTTAGAAAAAGTATTCCTCCTTATATTAGGGTTGCAAGAGAGCCTCTACAATTTATTGGTGTAAACACAATCGGATTAAGTCGCAGAGGATTTGATAAAGAAATAATAAAACAAATTGAAGATATTTATAGAATTATTTTTGTAAGAGGGCATAATATTAGCAACGCCATAGAAGTAGTTGAAAACGAAATTCCTGATTCTGCCTATCGTAAAGAAATTTTAGATTTTATTAAAGATCAAAAAGAGGGTATTGTAAAAGGTATTTAATACTTTTGAAATTAAATTTAATGCCAAAAAAATTGCTAACACTTCAATTAAATAATCTAGGCAAAAAATTTTATAAAGAATGGGTTTTTCGAAATCTTAATTTTACGATTTTTGCTAATCAAAAATTAGTTATCTTAGGCGGTAATGGCTCTGGTAAATCAACCTTGCTTCAAATTATTTCGGGGTTTGTAACTCAGAGCGAAGGAGATTTAGAATATTCCCTATCTGATAGCAAAATAGTACCAGAAGAACTTAAAAATCACATATCATTTGCCTCACCATATCTTCAAATATTAGAGGAATTTACATTACAAGAAATTTTAGAACATTGTTTAATCTTTAAGCCTTTTATAAATAATTTTTCTGTAAAACAAATTATTAATTTAATTGAATTAGACGGGTCAAAAAACAAGCTAGTTAAACAATTTAGTAGTGGTATGAAACAACGTTTAAAATTAGGTTTAGCAATTTTAAGTGATACCCCTTTATTACTTTTAGATGAACCGATTTCTAATTTAGATAAAAAGTCAATTACTTGGTATCAGGAGCTTATTGCAAATCATTGCAAACAACGAACAGTAATAGTTTGTTCTAATGCCTTAGAAGATGAATTTAATTTCTGTAATACTGAATTAAATGTAATGGATTATAAAAAATAATGAGTTTATTTTTTGAAGTTTATTTTATTTCAAAATAAATAAGCATATTTATATCGATTGAATAGTGCAATAAAAATATTACTTTATCCAATTTCGATTATTTACGGCTTAATTACTTTTTTAAGAAACCGTTTATACGATTGGACATTTCTAAAAGAAAATCATTTTGACATTCATACCATTGGTGTTGGAAATCTGTCTGTCGGCGGTGCCGGAAAAACGCCATTAGTTGAATATTTAATTCGTTTACTTTTACAAGAAGATTCTCGTATTGCAACATTGAGCAGAGGATACAAAAGAAAAACAAAAGGTTTTATTTTAGCAACAGATACTTCAACAGTTCAAGAAATTGGCGACGAGCCATTATTATATAAATTAAAATACCCTATTTTGGTCGCAGTTGATGATAATCGTGTATCTGGTATAAAAAATTTAATGGCTTTAGAAAAAAAATCTCCAAGATATATTTTATTAGATGACGTATTTCAGCATCGTGCAATAAAATGTGGATTAAATATTGTAGTTAGTGATTTTAATAATTTATATTTTAATGATATGATGCTACCTTCTGGTACTTTAAGAGAATATAAATCCGAAATTATTAGAGCAGATGTGATTGTAATAAGCAAAATTCCAGATAAAATAACGGCAATTGAATTAAGAAACTTATTAAAAGATATTGACCCAAAAGCATATCAACAGGTCTTTTTTAGTTATTTAAAATATGGCGAACTTTATTCTATTAGTAATTTAAATGAAAAAATTCATACTCTAAATGATCTATATCGTTACAGAATTATTTGCTTTTCAGGAATTGCAAGCGCAGATCTTTTGATTAATTATTTAAAAGAATATAGCGCAGAAGTTAAGCATTTAACTTTTAGTGATCATTATGAATATTCTATAAAAGATTTAGAAGATATAGAAAGATATTATCATAGCTTTAAGGGCGGAAATAAAATTATGGTTACAACCGAGAAAGATTTAATGCGATTAAAAAATATAGTTCTTTGGCCAATAGCTGAAAGAATGAATATTTATATTCTCCCAGTAGAAGTAAATTTTAAAGATAAAGAAAATGAATTTAACGAAATGATTTTTAAATATGCTAGAACAAATAGATTTCACCACCAAAAATATTCTTAATAAAACTAATCATTTTAAGCCAGAAGTAGGAATTATTTTAGGTACTGGTTTGGGTAAATTGGTAAATGAGATTAAAATTGAATTTGAAATTTCTTACCAAGATATTCCGAATTTTCCTATTAGCACAGTGCAAGGCCACAATGGTAAATTGATTTTTGGCGAACTTAATAAAAAAAAGGTAATGGTATTACAAGGGCGCTTTCATTTTTACGAAGGATATACAATGCAAGAAGTAACTTTTCCAGTTAGGATAATGAAAGCAATGGGTGTAAAAACGCTATTCATAAGTAATGCTTGTGGTGGCATGAATCCTTCTTTTGAGGTAGGCGAGTTGATGATTATTAAAGATCATATTAATTTGTTTCCTACCAATCCGTTAATAGGGAAAAACTTTTCTGAATTAGGCCCTCGTTTTCCGGATATGAGTTGTGTATACAATAAAAAATATATATATTTAGCAAAACAAATTGCAAAAGAAAATAATATAAAATTAAGCGAGGGGGTATATGCTGGTTTAACTGGCCCATGTTTTGAAACACCAGCCGAATACAAATATTTATTGAGATTAGGAGCCGATGCTGTTGGAATGAGTACAGTACCTGAGGTTATTGTAGCAAAACATTCAGGCATTGATGTTTTTGGAATTAGTATAGTTACCGATTTAGGAATTGAAGGAAATATCAAAACAGTTACTCATGAGGAAGTTCAACATATTGCTAATTTACAAGAACCTAAAATGACTTTAATTTTAAAAGAATTAATTAAAAAAATTTAATATATTTTTAACAAAAAAAAATCAAATATGTATAAAAAAATCTTTGTTTCATCATTTTTTCTCCTTTTTTTACCCAAGATATATTCGCAATGTGTAAATGTTGTGTCAAATACTAATGATAATGGCTCAGGATCATTACGTCAGGCTATTATTAATTCAAATGCATGTTTAGGAGCCCCAACAATATCATTTTCGATTTCTTCCACAAGTACAATTGTCTTACTTTCAGATCTCCCATCAATCACTGTAAGCAATCTATTAATAGACGGAACTTCAGCTTCAGGTTTTTCTTATCCATCTAGCATGGTTACAATTTTGTGGGACGGTGAGGATGATTGTTTTCAACAAAACTCAGGTAACAATAATATTATTCGTGGCCTTACTTTTACAGAAAATTTCTTAGGTAACGGAGATGCTGCTATCAGAGTTAATGGAGGAAATAATTTATTGGTAAACAGATGCAGAGCATATAATCAAAGAAAAAATCTTGTTCGTGTTCAAGGGGGGGCTAATGTCAGAGTTATTCAGTGTTCAGCTAATAATTTTGATAATAATGGTTCAGCAAAAGTGTTTGAAGTTAACAGCGGAAGTTTGGTTGATATTTCTTTTTGTTCAATTAGTAATATCCCTCGTAAGGTATATGAAATTAACGGTTCAGCTAATGGAGGATCTTTGGGAAAAATATCTATTTATAATAATACTATTACCAATGTTGGATATGAAGACGGAAGTTCAGGCACTAAAGGTTCACATATATTTTCATCATATACTAACCACGGGGCATTATTTTCTGTAAGAAATAATTCTGTTAACACCTCACCATCAAAACTAGTCGAATTCATTAATACCAGTGGTATAATAGCAAATAGAGATTCTATTTATAACAATATAGTTACAAATATTAAAGGTCAGCATACCATTTATATCGAGTCAAATTCTGGAGTTTATGGTGGTGTAACAATCCGTAATAATCTTTTAACAGGTACTGGTATAAATTTAGATGCAATTGATCAAGTAATAGAAATAGGTGGATGGGGTAACAATTATTCTGGTGCAGTTATTACAACAAATACAATAACCAATTATCATGGTAGAGCTATTATGTGTCGTTATTCAGACAATATGACTATTCATGAAAATTTGATATATAACTGCTCAAAAGATGCTTGTATAGAGATTAATGATGATTGCGACAATGTTACAATTACAGGAAACATCTTGGGGACAAATTCTTTAAATGCTCCGGGCCTTTCAATTTTTACTGGAAATACTATTGATTTAAATGACTGCGACAATTGTACAGTTGGTGGCGATAGATCACTAAATTTAGGAAATGTAATTATTGCTAGTACCAATGGCGGCGGAAGAAAAGCTATTAATGTATCAAGTCAATGTCAAAATACCACCTTGATTAGGGGAAATTGTATTAATGTTAGTTCAGACGGATTAAATTGCTTATCAAATTCTAATAACTCTGCTGTTCAAATTGATGGCCCTTCTCTTACTAATATAGGAGGTGATTCTTTGATTTACCGAAATTTTATTTGCGGTGGTTCAGGTGGAAAAGGAATAGAATTCAAATCTGCTAATGGAATTATAGAAGGAAATTTGATTGGTTGCAGAACCAACGGATGTGCTATAACGACCAATAGCTTACAATATGGAATTTTGTTAAATTCAAATGCAAATAATATTAGTATTGGCAATGTAAATAACCCTAATCGTAGAAATAAAATTGGCTATTGCCAAGAAGCCATTCGTAATGATAATATGGATAACGTCCAGTGGTCGGGCAATGAATTTTGGAAAAATACAGCATTAGTTCCTGTAAAAAATAATGGAGGCTCTCCAAATAACAATATTTTACCTCCTGTAATTTCATCGGTTACTCTTCCTTTTACAGTTCAAGGAACTGGTTTGGGAGGACGTGTTGAACTTTATTTGTGGGATTCAGGTCAACCTCAACAAGGATTTAAATATTTGGGATTTACTTCTGGAGCAACATGGACATTTACTTCTCTAATTCCAATTTCTAACGATATAGTAGCTATTCAGTTTTCAGGAATGGACGCTTCTGAATTTTCTGGCTTTGATGTTCCACTTCAAGGGCCTCTCGCTCCTTTAAATTGCTCATGTGCTATAACCTCTCCAACTATTTTAGCTACTTCAAACACAATTTGTATTGGGCAAACCGCCACATTAACTGCTCTTGGAGCATTAACATATACTTGGATTAATAGCGGCGCAAATTCATCAACACTTTCTATAAACCCAAACGTATCTACAACATATTCTTTAATTGCCGCTTCTAATGCAAGTAATTGTATCAGTTCGGCTGCATTTCAAGTAACTGTCTATCCATTACCAACTCTTACCCTCACATCCTCAACCCCTTCTGTTTGTTCTGGTGGAAGTATCGTCCTCACAGCAATTGGAGCACAATCTTATACTTGGACTGGAGGTATTTTAAATGGAACTCCTTTTCAACCCTCGGTTACTAGCTCTTATTCAGCTACAGGCACCAGTTCAGTTGGTTGCGTAAATATTTTACCCGCTACATTTCAAGTAACGGTTTATCCATTACCAACTCTTACACTTACATCTTCATCTCCCTCTGTTTGTTCTGGTGGAAGCATCGCCCTTTCAGCAATTGGAGCCCAATCTTATACCTGGACAGGTGGTATTTTTAATGGTATTCCTTTTCAACCCACTACTACCAGCTCTTATTCAGCCATAGGCACTAGTTCAGTAGGCTGCGAAAATCTTTTACCTGCCACATTGCAAGTAACAGTTTATCCATTACCAACTCTCACCCTTACAGCCTCTTCTCCTTCTGTTTGTTCTGGTGGAAGCGTTGTCCTCACAGCAATTGGAGCACAATCTTATACTTGGACCGGAGGTATTTTTAATGGTACTTCTTTTCAACCCTCGGTTACTAGCTCTTATTCAGTTGTAGGAACAAGTTCAGCAGGTTGTGTAAATAATTTGCCAACTACATTTATTGTATCAGTAAAACCATTGCCGACTATTATTACTATGGCTTCAAATACAATGGTATGTCGTGGCCAAACATTTACTCTATCAGCAAGCGGAGCAAATACTTTTAGTTGGAATACTGGTGTAACAATGCCATCTTTCACAACTTCTTCTACATTTATCGGAAATACTAATTATACTGTTACCGGAATAGATGCAAGTGGATGTAAAAATTCAGCCGTAATTACTATAAAAGTTAATAGCTGCCTAGGAATTATGGAGTTTGAAGATTCAGATATTTTAATATATCCCAATCCTTCTAATGGAATAATAAATTTAAATATTTCAAAAATAGGATTATTTGAACTTGAGATGGTAAATTTATTAGGCCAAACAGTTTTTTCTCAGTTTATACAAGGCTTTGATCGAATTGACATTAGTGGCCTCAATTCTGGAGTTTATATTTTACGTTTAAATTATAATAAACAAATAGTCTATCGTAAACATATAATTCGTGATTAATTTTTTTATAATTTTAATATTAGAATAATTCAATTTAAATTTCTTCATTAGTTTAACTGTAAAGATTGAATTTGATTTTAAAGAGATTTTTCATTATAGACGGAAAAACATATACAGGTCTAGCGAAAAAATATTTTTAAATAAAAATTAACTTTTATATCCAATAAGAGGAAAAGAAAGTAAAAAAATTTCGGGGGTATTTTTTAACTCACATCTTATTATTGTAATTCTTCACAAAATCAACAAAAAATTTTACCTTTTCTTTATCAATATCAGGATATAAACCATGACCTAAATTACAAATATATTTTTGTTTACCGAAGGAATTCAGCATGATTTCAGTTTCTGATATAATTTTTTTCTCATCAGCATATAATAAGCATGGATCGATATTTCCTTGAAGAGTTTTATGTATCGCCTGCTGTCTAGCAATGGTGGGGTTAATTGTCCAATCTAATCCAATCACACTACAGGTAGTTTTTGAAATTTTTTTTATAGCGTAATGAGCATCTTTCGCAAAAATAGTAACCGGAACTAAAGATGATAGAGCGTCGCAAATTATAGAAATATAATTTAAAGAAAACTCATAAAACATTTGTTCTGTTAAAACACCTGCCCACGAATCAAATATTTGAATTAAATCAGCACCAGCCTCAATTTGTGCTTTTAAATAGTGAATGGTACTTTGAGTAATTTTATCAAGTAATTGATGAGCTAATTCGGGTTGAGTATACAAAAATTGTTTGGCTTTACTAAATGTTTTACTTCCGCTTCCTTCTATCATATAAGCAAAAATTGTGAATGGAGCTCCTGCAAATCCAATTAAAGGAACTCGATTATTCAATTCTTTTTTTGTTAACTCAATGGCTTTGATTACATAATTTAAATCAGTAGCATCGGCAATTTTAAGCGCATCAATATCATGTTTTGTTTTAATGGTTTTTTCAAACCAAGGCCCTTTTGTTTCAATCATTTGATAAGGTAATCCCATTGCTTCTGGTATTACTAAAATATCACTAAAAATAATTGCAGCGTCTACTCCAAAAATATCAACTGGCTGAATGCTAACCTCACATGCAAGTTCAGAGTTTTTAACAAAATCTATAAAGTTTTTTGCTTTTGAACGGGTAGCCCGGTATTCCGGTAATACTCTTCCAGCTTGTCGCATTAACCAAATCGGTGGGCGAGAAACCACTAATCCTTTGGCCGCTTGTATCAATAAATCATTTTTTAACATAATGTAAATTTACACTCAAATTTGTTTATTATTTAAATTAATTTAATAATTAATATTTCAATAATTAATGTATAAATAGCTATTATCAGTTACGTTTTATATTTTTTTGTAGTAAAACAGCTTCGTATATTAGCAACCATATATGAAAGCTACTATGAAAAAAATTATTATTCTGTTTTGTATTACTCATTTTACATTAGTTTATTCTCAAGATCACTTTTGCTCTAGAGCTAAAAAACAATCTTTATCCTCTCACATTTTATTTCAAGCCAAAAACTCTTCTTCACCAGCTGCTCAGATATCTCACGAATTTAAATACGATGTAAAATTTGTTCACTTGGATTTAAAGTTAGAGCGAATTAATAAATATATTGTTGGAGGCGTTAAAACAATCGCCACTGTAACATTAGCACCACTTGATACTTTTATGACTTTATTACATCAAAATTTAATAATTGATTCTATTCGTTTTAACGGTATTTTCCTTACAGCTTTAAGGCAAGACAGTATGGTAAAAATTAAAACCCCTGCAACTTTAAATAACGGAACAAGCTTTACTGTTTCTATTTATTATAAAGGGATTCCACCAGTAGGCGGTTCAGCTATTGGAAGCGGTTTTAGTAACGGAACATCAGGATCTTGGGGAAATCAGGTCACCTGGAGTTTAAGTGAAAGCTTAGTTGCTTATCATTGGTGGCCTACTAAACAAATTTTAACAGATAAAATAGATTCTAGTTGGGTTTTTATAACCACAGATTCTATAAATAAAGCAGGTTCAAACGGTAGATTAAAAAGTGTTGTAACTATAGGAAATAAAAAACGTTATGAATGGAAGTCTCGTTCACCAATTAGTTATTACTTAATATCTGTTGCTGTTGCTAAATATAAAGAATATAATTTATATGCTCATCCACTTTATTTACCAAACGATTCAATTCTAATTCAAAATTATATTTACGATGGGGCTATCAATAATACAAATTGGATTAATCAACAAAAAGTACAACTAAATAAAATGCCTCAGGTTCTCGAGTTTCAGTCTAAAATGTATGGCATGTATCCGTTTTATAAAGAAAAATATGGACATTGCATGGCTCCTTTTGGCGGAGGGATGGAACATCAAACAATGACAAGCTTAGGTTTTTTTGAATATTACCTTAATGCTCACGAACTTGGCCATCAATGGTGGGGGGATAACGTTACATGCAAGGGTTGGGCAGATATATGGATAAACGAAGGTTTTGCATCTTATACAGAACATTTAGTCGCACAATATTTAGATCCAATTAATTTTTTACCAAATTTGAATTCAGCTCATAATAATGTTATGAGTCAGCCTGGTGGCAGTGTTTTTTTTACAAATCAAGATACTGTTGATGCTAATGTAATATTTAATTCTCGTCTAACTTATGATAAAGGCGGCTCAATAATAAGAAGTTTACAATTTTTAACTAATAATGATTCTGTTTGGTTTAATACTTTAAGAGGTTTTCAAAACACATATAAAAATAGTACAGCTTCAGTAATTGATTTTAAAAATTATTATCAAACTCAAACTGGCATTAATGCCACACAATTTTTTAATCAATGGTATTATGGTGAGGGATACCCAACATTTAACGTAAAATATAATTTTTCTAATGGGATTTTTTATTTAAAAAATACTCAAAGTGTAAGTATGCCAAATGTAACTTCACTTTTTGAAACCCCATTACAGTATAAAATTTCAAGAATTGGTAAAGTTGATACAACAATCCGATTTAATCATTTTCAAGCAACAGAGAATTATTCTTTCGCACTATCTGGAACTGTTTCATCCGTTTCATGCGATCCGAATAATTGGTTAATTAATAAAGTAGTCGGTCCTTCACGAGATTTAACCTTAGGCATTAATCCAACATCTATGGAATCAATGGATTTACAATTAAATAATACTCAAATTTTTATTGGCCCTAATCCAAGCAGCGGATTAATTAATATATCAAAAAATACCGAAGATGTTTTATCTGCTGAGGTACATGATATTAATGGGAACTTAATTTTACAATCTAGTTTTCAAAAGCAACTAAAGATTGATTTAACAAATTATGTAAACGGAGTATATTTAATAAATGTACTAGAAAGAAACAAAAAATTAATATTGTCTCAAAAAATAATAAAACAATAACAATTAAACTGAATTTAATAAATAAAGTTTAATGCCTTAATTTTTTAAATACTTTAAATGAAATTTAAAAAAAAGGACAATAAAAGACCTTCTCGACTTTTAAATTTATGGGCTGGGATTAGTTTTTTTATTCCTGTTTTTATAATTTACGCATATAGTTTTTACGATCAAACAGTCATTATAGCTGGGCTTGAAGTAAAAAAGCTTATAAGAGAAAAAAACGATTTATTTGTAAAGTCAGATATTTTAAAGTCTAATAAAAATATAATTGATTCTGCAAAAATAATAATAGAATCAAAAGATTCCTTTAACATACCAACAAATCCAACCGATAATAATCAATTAATAAAAAATACAGATTCTAAATCACAAACAAAACAAATATCAATCTCAAATTATAAAACATTAAATAATCAAATTTATATTTCTGACACAGTCAAACATAAAGTATTACTAATTGGAGATTCTGAATGTGGAGGATTATGCTTTGCTTTAAATGATTATTGTGAACAAAATAAACACAGATTAGTAGCTACTTTCGTTTGGAATTCTGCAACCGTTTTTAATTTCGCATTTTCTGATACAATAGATAAAATTATTTTAAAATACAAACCAAGCTATTTATTTATTGTTTTTGGTTTAAATGAACTTCCTACAAGAGATTTAGAACGGCGAAAAAAAGCTGCAGATCAATTTGCAAAAAAGATTAAAGGTATTCCATATTTATGGATTGGACCAGCAAATTATATGAAAGATAACGGAATAAATAAAGTGTTTGAAAGTGCTGCTGAAACAGATTGTTTTTTTCTTACAAATAATATGTTACTTCCAAGGGCAGAAGATGGAAGACATCCTGATTATAGAGGTTATAGGCTTTGGATGGATAGTATTGCAAAATGGATAAGCATATCTGCAAAATATAAAATTGCAATGGAAAAACCTACTAAATCTAAATACCCTTTCAAATCAAAAATTATTAACCTTAATGCAGTAAATTTTCGTGGATATTAATTGGTTAAACAATATGGCTTCCGAAATTACGTCTGATGGCTTTTTTAAAAAAGCATTTGATTATTCTTTTAAAGAACCTTGGTTTTTTACTGAATTTAGTTTTCTATTTGTTTTTAGTGTTTTTTTGATTTGTTATACATTAATTATTAAGCAAAACAATTTTAAAAAAATATACATCATCTGTTTTAGCCTATTTTTTTATTATAAGTCGAGCGGACCTTTTTTACTTCTATTTATTTTAATGATAATAATTGACTATTTTTTAGCATTTTTAATTTATAAAAAAGAAGGTAGTTTAAAAAAAATATTTTTATGGATATCATTATTATTCAGTCTTTCATTTTTACTTTATTTTAAGTATTCTAATTTTTTCATTCAAAATTTTAATGAACTTTTAGGAACATCATTTAATCAGCATAATCTTTTTTTACCAATTGGTATTTCTTTTTATACGTTTCAATCTATAAGTTATTTAGTTGATGTTTATAGAAACGAAATTTCCCCGGCAAAAAAAATGAGCGACTATGCTTTTTACATGACATTCTTCCCACATTTAGTTGCAGGGCCAATAGTAAGAGCAAAAGATTTTCTCCCTCAAATAACATATCCGAATATTTTAAATAAAATTTTATATAAAGAAAGTATTTTAAGAATTATTATTGGGCTTTTAAAAAAATTATTTGTAGCAGATTATTTAGGAAAATATGTTGATATAATTCATCAATCCCCTGCAAATTTTTCAGGTGCTGAAAATCTTTTATCAATGTATGCTTATTGTTTTCAAATTTATTTTGATTTTTCAGGTTATTCTGATATTGCAATAGGAATAGCCCTTTTGTTAGGCTACCGTCTTAAAGAAAATTTTAATAACCCCTATTTTTCAAAAAATATATCTGAATTTTGGCGAAAATGGCACATATCTTTAAGTAACTGGCTAAAAGATTATATATATATTCCATTAGGCGGTAACAGAAAAGGAATGTTTAATACTTATTTATTTTTATTAGCAACAATGCTTATTGGTGGATTTTGGCATGGGGCAGACTGGCGATTTTTAATTTGGGGTTTAGCTCATGGATTAGCTTTAGTTATTCATAAAATTTGGTCAAAATTATTTCTTAAGCTAAAAAATAATATGATTAGTAATTTTATTGGAATTATAATAACTTTTCATTTTGTTGCTTTATGTTGGATTCTTTTTAGGTCAAATTCTTTTATGGATGCTTATAAAAGTATAAATAAAATTATTTTCAATATTCGATTAATAGATTTTAAAGGATTTTGGTTTTCTCGAAGAGAATTTTGTTATTTACTAATGATTGCCTTCTCTATAGTTTTTATCCCTCCTATTATAAAAGAAAAATTCTTTCTTCTTTTAAATAGATTGCCGACATTAACTTGGATAATATGGATTATGATATCTTTACAAATAATTATTCAATTTAAAGAAGATCTCGTGCAACCCTTTATATACTTTCAATTTTAAATCGTATGAAAGTTATAATTATATTCTCATTATTATTTTCTTTTTGTAAAATTAATTCTCAAGAAATTTTAAAAGATAGTTTGGCAATAAATTATTCTGTTTCGCCTATTAATGAAACTCCTAAATTAAAATCAGCTTTATTAAAACTTCAAAAAATACATGAAAATAAAATAAAAAATAATTATTCCTCAGGAGATTCTATTTTTACAATTATTCATATAGGTGATAGCCATATTCAAGGAGATTATTTCAGCGGCCAAATACGTAAACAGCTACAATACTATTTTGGAAATGGGGGCAGGGGTATTTTATTTCCTTATGCCTTAGCTAAAAGTTTTGGCCCGAGAGCCACAATTCTTAAAACAAATAAAAAATGGACAGGAGTTAAAATATTAACACCAGATCTTTCGAATAAACTTGGTCTTATTGGATATGCTGCGTTTACAAATGATAGTAATTCCAGTGTTACCCTAACTTTCAATGAAAATTTTGAAGGGTCACCATTTAAAAAAATTAATATTTGGCACAGCTCAGATTTGGAGTCTTATTCATTTAAATTAAATAATGAATTAAAGTTTTTAGAAAGTAAATTAATTTCCTCTGGTTGGGGGGTAAGTTCATTTTACACCAACACTTCATGCAACAACTTTTCTCTTTTTCCTTTCAAAACTAGTAATAAACAAAATCATTTCGGGTTTTATGGTTTTGAATTAATTTCTGATATTAAATATGGAGTAAATTATCATCATTGTGGTGTCGTTGGAGCTCAATTTACTCACTTTATAAATAATGCGCCATGGTCAGTAGAACAAATAGTTCATTTAAATCCAGATATTATCATTTTTTCTTTTGGAACCAATGAGGCTTATAACGATGACCTAGACACTTCTTATTATAAATCTTTAATAGTTAAATTTATGCAAGATTTAGAATTTGCATCTCCTAAAACTGCATTTATATTTACTACTGCTCCTGATACTAGAAGTCAGAATAGAATTCCTTCAAATCAAACTATTGTTAACAGTATATTAAAAAGAATTTCTAATAATAGTAATTACTCTATTTTTGATTTAAATCAATCAATGGGGGGATGGGGATCGATACATTCTTGGTCTAAAAAAGGGCTTACACTTAAAGATAAATTGCATTTTACGCCACAGGGATATTCATTACAAGGGGATATTTTTATACTTTCCTTAATTGAAACTTATAATAAAATAAATTTTAATGACACTATTAATATTAATCAAATTCGAATTATGGTTAAAGATTCAATGGCAGTTTTAATCAGAAGTAGTGAAAACGATAGTTTAATTAATATATTACCAGTAGATAAAAAAAAGCATAGTCTAGTTTCAAAGAATTCAAAAAATATAATACACTTCGTAAAAAAAGGAGATACAATAACCAAATTAAGTAGGATTTATAAAATAAGTCAAAAAGTAATTTTTAGGACTAACCATCTTAATAAAAAATCTATTCTTAAAATAGGAGATAAAATAATTATCACTAAACAAGAACTATCAAATTTAAACTAAAATTTATTTAAAAAAATTAAATTATTAGTTTAAATTAAACTATTTACATTGTTTTTTTGCTAATTTAATTATATAGCTACTCCATAAATTAGCATTTTCTGCATAACCTTTTGATGCTATCGCAATTGCCCATTTATCAATGTTTTTATTTCCTTTTAAATCCGAATAATATGTTTTTGAAGCAATTAATTTACAAAAGCTAACATAAGAATCAGTTACAGAATAAAAATATTTGTATTTACTTTTAAAGCTATTCTTCTTATCAAGATTATTTTTGCCAACAAGTCCGAAATGGTTATTTAAAATTTTCGCCACTTTACTTTTACCGTTGCCCGACTCCAAAAAGCCTATACTTAAAATTAAGCAAGAAGGTACTTCATATTTTTCGCCTAAGCTATCAGCTAAAATTTTATATTTATTAAAATAATCTGTTTGTGCCGTTAGCGACAAAAAAAAAATCGATAAAATTTTACAAAGTAATATTCTCATAATTTTAAGATATTATATAAAAATAGATTAATTTTTTTAAATAAAATTATTAAATGAGAGATTTTAATTTAATATCAAATATTATATTTTACGGTTCAAAATTTCTAAAAATTAACTCTAATAATAAATAAATAGAAAATTTTAGAGAACAATAAAAAAATAGTATTAGTCAAAAAAGCACATAAATGCTATCTTTAACTTTTAAAATAAGTTTTTAAAAAATAAAAAAAGTTTCGTAGTTCAACGGATAGAATAGAAGTTTCCTAAACTTTTGATCCCAGTTCGATTCTGGGCGAGACTACTAATTTTAAATAATTAATGTTATTGAGTAAAAAAAAAGTCCGTTTTTTAAAAACGGACTTTTTAATTTAAATTTTAAAAGAATTAACGAGTGCTCTTAGTTTTTAAAGGAGCATTTCCGCTTCCAGAAGCATTAGAGGTACTAGGAAATTTTTTGGTGTAAGTATTATAACTTGAACCAAATTTATCTAAATCTGCTTTAGAAATCGTAATAACTTCTGGCCATTCGTTGTGGCAAAGTGACATACGTACATTTGGTCTTGCTAAGTTTTGATCAACTGACATAGCTTGATCTTCAGTTAAAAGACATTTAATTTCATTTGCTAATTCAGTCATTTTTGCATCACCAGCGTGACCATTTGCAATACAATCATCAACAAGAGCAACATAAGCAGTTATCTTATCTGATGATCCAGTACTAGCGCTAACTGAAGTTCCGTCTTGAGCAAAAGTGCTTAAAGAACCAGCTAACAAAACAATAAGGCTTAATTTTTTCATATTTTTTTTTTTTTTTCTTACTCTTTTGGATTTTCAGATACTCCTCCCTTTTGAATTACGCCGGGTACAGCATTTTAGATTAATAACAAAATTAACTTAATCAAATATAGTAACTTTTTAAATAAATTCAAAATATTTTTTCATAATTACAACTTAAATTAACAAAATTACTTGTAAAATCAATGGTAAAACTAGTTATAAATATGAAAATCAACACTTTATACTAATTTTGAAAGGGATTTAAGAATTCATTTATGGCCTTTATTTTTATCTTACTTTACCAAAATATTCTTTTTCTAAAAAATAGGATTTTATTATTTTTTTTATAAAACTTAAAATAGCTCGTAATTCAACCTAAACTTATTTATAATTATATCT
>SYAL01000002.1 GCA_005787585.1 Bacteroidota bacterium | reverse complement strand
TTAATGTTAAAATTTTTTCAATATTTTCCTTTAATTTTTATTAAATTTAATTTTTAATATGTTAAAATTTTAAATTTAATTTAGATTATGCGAAATTTATTTTTAATTATTTCGATTGTATTTTTATTATTAAATAATAAAGCACAGGTTCATTTTTGTAATACAACCGAGATGCAAAATTCCTGGTTTGAAAAACACCCAGATTTAAAGGTATATTTTGATGATTTGCAGAGAAAAGCCACGGTTGATGATTCAGTTCAATTTCGATCAGGATATCAGGAAAAGTTTGCAGCAGCAGCTATTTATACAATTCCTGTGGTATTTCATATTTTGCATAAAGGTGGCTCAGAAAATATATCAGATGCTCAAGTCATAGATGCTGTTGATATTTTAAACAGAGATTTTAATAAATTAAATGCTGATACATCGAATGTGGTATTACCTTTTAAAACTTTAATTGGCGACACAAAATTTGTATTTCAGCTGGCTACAAAAGATCCTAATGGAATTTGTACAAATTCAATAATTAGACATTATGATGTTAATACCAATTGGATAGGAGATTTTTCTGATTATCAGTATACTTGGAACCCAACTCGCTACTTAAATTTTTATGTTGTGAAATCAATTTCTAGTGGTGCTGCTGGATATACATATCTGCCTGGCTCAGGGATTCCATCAGCACTTGATGCAATAGTTATTTTGAGTAGTTATGTTGGTAGTATTGGCTCAGGTAATGCTGGTACTTCAAGAGCATTAACTCATGAAGTAGGACATTGGTTTAATTTACCTCATGTTTGGGGAGCTACAAATCAACCTGGAGTTGCCTGTGGAAATGATGGCGTTTCTGATACACCCATAACAAAAGGTTTTACTTCTTGTAATTTAAATAATACTAAAATTTGTAATCCAGCAATTGATGAAAATATTCAAAATTATATGGATTATGCCTACTGTCAACTTATGTTTACAAAAGGCCAGTCAACTCGTATGCAAAATTCATTAAACAGTCCTATTAGTGGTAGAAATAATTTATCATCTTTAAACAATTTATTAATCACAGGAATAACTAATCCCGGAACTAATTGTATTCCCAATTTGGATATTTCAGTGTCGCCTTCGTATTCTGTGTGTCAAGGGCGCTATTTATCATTTAACTCTTTTACATATAATGCTGCACCTACTAATTATTTTTGGACGGCTAATAATGGCGCAGTAATTACAAATCCAACATTTTCAGCTACAAATATTTTATTTAATAATACCGGCAGTTCAACTGTTAGTTGTCTTGTTTCGAATATAAATGGTAGCTCTATTAAGAATGTAGTGATTAATGTATCTAATGGAATTACCAATTATAATTCAACAAATTCTCAAAGTTTTGAGAGTCTCAGTTTACCCTCGTTTTGGTCAGTAATTAATCCAAACACTCCCAATAATAAATGGGATATTTTTTCTGGTGCTGGCTCTCAGGGTTCAAAGTGTATGTATATTCAAGGTGAACTTTTGGAAGCTAATTCGGTTGAGATATTAGAAACGCCCTCATACGATTTTAAAAATAATCAAGGGGCTATATTTACTTTTAAATATGCTTACGCAAGAAAAGATGTCAATAACAAAGATCTTTTTAAAGTTCAAGGAAGTAAGGATTGTGGAGGTATTTGGGAAGATATTTGGTTGCCAAATAATGGGAATTTAGCTAATAGTTCTGGCGGAACAACGGCAGGCATATATGTCCCATTTTTTGATTGGGGCTTTTATAATTTAACCCTTCATCCAAATTTTCAAAGCTTTGTTAACGAAGATAATGTAAACTTTCGTTTTTATTTTCAAGAAGATGTTGGAGGTGTTGGAATGGGCAACCGTCTTTATTTAGATGAAATAAATTACACAACTCCAGTTGGAATAAATGAGCTAACCAAATCAATTGGTCTTAAAGTTTATCCAAATCCTACTTCGGATATTTTTAATTTACAATTTACATTATCTAATTCTACAAAAATTAAATATCAAATAAAATCAATTACTGGTTTTATATTTATTGAAGAAGCAGAACAATTATATTTAGAAGGTGAGTATAAAATTATTCTAAATAAAAATAACAGCTTAGCTAAAGGTATTTATTTTCTTAATTTAGAAATGAATGGTATTAAAATGAGCAGAAAATTAGTAGTGAATTAAAATGTTTTCATTAATTCACTATTACATTTGAGCGTCTAGTTTTGCAGCTAAAGCAGATTTAGGAACAACGCCCACTTGTTTATCTACAACTTCGCCATTTTTAAAATATAATAAAGTAGGAATGTTACGAATGCCGTAGTTTGCACTTATTTGAGAGTTCAAATCAACATTTACTTTACCAATTACTGCTTTTCCTTCGTATTCTTTTGCTAATTCTTCTACAACCGGACCAACCATTCGGCATGGACCACACCATTCAGCCCAAAAATCTACTAACACGGGTTTAGTACTTTTTAAAACTAATTCTTCAAAGTTTGCGTCTGTGATTTCTAGTGCCATAATTATTTAATTTATTTTATTTATTATAAAGATTAATATTACTTTGTAAAAATAAAATCTTTCTTGGAGTTTTTAGCTTGAGTTTCTAACAATATTAAAAAATTAACTAACAATAACATTGTTTTTTTTATTCAAAAATAATCCTGCACCAATTGTTATAATTAATAATATTGAACCTATCGTAGCTATATTATTTCCATTTGAATAAGTAATAGGTTCAAATTTAAATTCGATTTTGTGATTACCAGCAGGTATTACTAAACCTCGCAATACATAGTTTACCGATGCATGTTCTTTTAATTGCCCATCAACATATGCATTCCAACCTTTAGAATAATAAATTTCTGAAAAAACTGCAAATTCTTCATCTTTAGTTTCGCTTTGATAAACTAAATTATTAGGTTGATAAGATACTAGTTTAATATCTCCTTTTGCTGAGTAATTTGGTTTTAATTTAAAATTTTTGATGAAAATTTCTTGAGATACTGCTTCTTTTTTAGTGTCTATTTTATCTAATGTAACAATCTCTTCATTTGCATTTTTGACTGAAATAATTTTCTCTACCAGCCAAGCATTACCATTAGCCATTGGATTTTTTAGAGGAATTTCGACATTATTTTCACCGCTTGGTAAAATAAAATATTTTGCATTTAGCATATTTAGAATTTGTAAGTTTCCAAATAATACTTTCATAGCGCTATCACTAGCAAATGATTTATTGGCATTTTTATAAAATGATTTAATCTCATTATCTATATGAAAATCAATTAACTCAGCATATTTTTTAAGTTTTGCAGCATGATATCCACCAATAGATTTGTGATAATAAGAGGTTGCAGCATCATTAAAGGTATTAACACTTAAGTTTAAAACTCGATAATTAATATCTGTATCTTTTAAAATTTCTTCATCTGCAGCAGTTTTTGATACAATGCTTTGATTATTTTGTTCTTTGGTAATAAATGATTTATCGTTTAAATATCTGACATCAACTGTCCATAAATCTATTAAAATAAAAATACCTAAAGAGATAATTAACATTTCCTTTTTAATTTTATTTGTATAAAACAGGTAGAGTGTACCAAAAGCTAATAGAATAAAAATTAGAGAGCGGAATGCATCAGATTTAAAAATTGCTTTACGCGCTATTTCTAATTGAGGCATTAATTCTGCAACATAAGGTTTAACTTGATTTTCTGGATTACCAGCTTTAACGGCTTGTTCAATCATTTGCTGGGCTTCATTATCGGCTAAAAATGTATTTAAAATATCTGGAAACAAATAACTGATTAAACAAAAACCGCCCACAACAATTAAACAAGTAATTAATATTTTTTTAAGTGATAAATCTACTTTTAATAGATTTAATTTTATTTTATCATTCCAGTTTTTTATTTTAAAAAGTTCATTTATTGCTAACATGGCTAATAATGGTATGGTTAATTCAGCCACAATTAAAATCATACTTACTGCTCTAAATTTATTATAGCCTGGTATGTTATGCATAAAAAAGTCGGTTAAACTCATAAAGTTTTTACCCCAAGCAAGAGCAATTGTAAGAAACGTTACAATAACAATAGGCCATTTAATTGGATTTTTAACTATAAATAAACCTACTAGCGCCATAAAAATAATAATTACTCCAATATAAACGGGGCCGCTTGTAAAAGGCTGGTTCCCAAAGTAAGAACTGCTATTAGCGACCTGTTCTCTATATTCTGGGTTTACTTTTTTTAGAGATGAAGCATCTGAACTTTTAATAGACTTACTTGGACCACCTTTAAAATCAGGTATTAAAAAAGTAAATGTTTCTCCAATACCATAACTCCATTGGGTGGCATAATCTTCATCTAAACCTGATGTTTTGTTATTATCGTTATTTTTTAATTGGCTATTAATAGTTAATTCTGATCTTCCGCGAGTACTAAATTTACCATATTCGTTAGTTGTAGAAAGATTACCATAATTTGGTAAAAGACCTATGAATGTTGAAATAAGAAATAAACAGAATGCCTTTACAAACAGTCTAATAGTTTTAGTTTTTAATGCATAAATAAAATAACCAAAAATTATAAAACCTATCAATATATATCCGTAGTAAGATATTTGAACATGGTTGGCATTCAGTTCCATAGCTGTAAACAATGAAGTTATGGATAAGCCAAGCCAGTAACGGTTTTTAAATAACAATAAAATCCCTCCTAATAACGCTGGTAAGTAACCTAAAGCATTTGCTTTTGAATTATGACCTGCTTCCAAAATAATTATAAAATACGAACTTAAACCATATGCTAATCCTCCTAATAATGCCAGCCAGTGATCTATATTTACACAAAGTAATAATATAAAAAACCCTAAACAATATAAAAAAAAATATCCTGCAGGTAGAGGTATAAATAATTTAAATGCATTATCTAATTTAGCAATCCAATTTCCTGGGTATAAGGTAGAAATTTGGTAAGCCGGCATGCCTCCAAACATAGAATTGGTCCATAAAGGTTCGCTGTTGTTTTTTGTTCTATAATCAACAATTTCTTTACTCATGCCTTTGTGTCGAGCAATATCATCTTGTTTTAATTCTTTACCAGTAAAAAGAGGTTTAAAATAAATAAGTGTAAGTAAAGCAAAAGCTAATATAGCGATTGCATGAGGAAGATATTGTTTAAAGTTATATTTCATATTACATTACTGTATCACAAATATATTAAATTATTATTCTGTGAGTTTTAAATCAATTTTAGTAATTTTACAAACCTAATAAATTTCAATGAATTTAAAATATTATGCACATCCTACATCAGTTATTGATTCAGAGTGTGAAATTGGTGATGGAACTAAAATTTGGCATTTTTCGCATATTATGTCAAATTGTAAGTTGGGTGAGAATTGCAATTTAGGACAAAATGTTGTTGTTTCTCCAAATGTAATTTTAGGAAAAAACGTAAGGGTTCAAAATAATGTTTCAATTTATACTGGTGTAATTTGCGACGACGATGTTTTTTTAGGTCCTTCGATGGTTTTTACAAATGTTATTAATCCACGCAGTGCGATTAATCGTAAATCGGAATATGCTAAAACTTATGTTGGAAAAGGGGCAACAATTGGTGCAAATGCTACTATAGTATGCGGTCATGATATTGGCAGTTATGCTTTTATTGGGGCTGGAGCTGTGGTTACAAAAAATGTACCTAACTATGCATTAGTGGTTGGAAATCCATCGCGTCAAGTTGGATGGATGAGCGAGTTTGGCCATAAATTAGAATTTGATGAAGACGGATTTGCTAAATGTAAAGAAAGTGAACAAAAATATAAATTGGAAAATAATAAAGTGATTAGGATCGAATAATTTTAAAATGGAAAACAAAAAAACAAAATTTGCAATTATCGGTCAGGGGCATATAGGAAAACGGCATGCCGAAATGGTTCGCCGTAATAAAAATTGCGAGCTAATTGCAGTATGTGATATACTAGCCAAAGAAAAATTAGGTATTGAAGCTATTGTAGAAAAATATTATCATTCAGTTGATGAAATGTTAAATTCTCATCCTGAAATTCAGGTTATTAATGTTTGTACTCCAAATGGTTTACACGCAAGCCATGCTTTAAAGGCAATTGAACAAAACAAACATGTAGTAATAGAAAAGCCAATGGCTTTAACTAAAGCAGATTGTGAAAAGATTATTTTTTCTGCATTAAATCACGATAAAACAGTTTTTTGTGTGATGCAAAATAGATACTCGCCCCCAAGTGTTTGGTTAAAAGATATTGTTTCAAATAATGTATTAGGTGATATTTATATGGTACAATTAAATTGCTATTGGAATCGCGACGACCGCTATTATAAAAAAGACAATTGGAAAGGGACATCTGAATTAGATGGCGGTACTTTATTTACACAGTTTAGTCATTGGATAGACATTATGTATTGGATATTTGGAGATATTACAAATATTCAGGCAAAATTCGCTGATTTTAATCACCAAAATAATACAGATTTTGAAGACAGTGGTTTTGTGAGTTTTGATTTTTTGAATGGAGGTATGGGAAGTATTAATTATTCTACTTCGGTATGGGATAAAAATTTAGAATCCTCTTTAACTATTATTGGCAGTAGGGGGAGTGTAAAAGTTGGTGGTCAATATATGGATCAGATTGAAGTATGTAACATTAAAGATTACAAAATGCCAATATTAAAAGAAACAAATCCAGCAAATGATTACGGAAGTTATAAAGGATCTGCAAATAATCATCATAATGTAATCGAAAATGTAGTAGAAACTATTAATGGAAAAAATAAGATTACAACAAATGCTTTAGAAGGATTAAAGGTAGTTGAAATGATAGAACGTATTTATTCTTTAAGGCCTTTAAGATTGATTAAATAAATTTAATTTAAAATAATTGAGACATGAATATGTTTTCTAAAATAGTAAAAAAAGAAGCAACCGTTGCCGTAATTGGTCTTGGATATGTTGGTTTACCAATTGCTTTAGCTTTTGCAAAAAAAGTAAAGGTAATTGGGTTCGATATCAATGCTAAGCGTGTGGATATGATGAAAAAAGGAATTGATCCGAGTTTTGAATTAAGCAAGATTGATTTTAAAAATTCAGATATTTGTTTTACTCATCAAATTGATGATTTAAAAAAAGCGAATTTTTTTGTAGTTGCAGTTCCAACCCCAATCGATGAACATAATTTGCCGGATTTAAAACCATTAATTAATGCTTCAATAACTGTTGGTAAGGTTTTAAAAAAAGGAGATTACGTGGTTTATGAATCAACTGTTTATCCCGGATGTACTGAGGAGGATTGCATTCCTATTATTGAAAAACATTCGGGTTTGAAATTTATTGTAGACTTTAAAGTTGGATATTCTCCCGAGAGAATCAATCCAGGAGATAAAGAACATACCATTACTAAAATATTAAAAATTGTGAGTGGTTGCGATAAAGAGAGTTTAGATAACATTGCAAAAATTTATGAAATTATTGTAGAGCCTGGCACGCATAAAGCTAGCAGCATTAAAGTAGCTGAGGCAGCTAAAATAATTGAAAATACTCAGCGAGATGTTAATATTGCTTTAATGAACGAATTATCTATTATTTTTAATAAAATGAATATTAATACTTATGATGTTCTTGCTGCTGCAGGTACTAAATGGAATTTTTTAAAATTTTTTCCAGGCTTAGTTGGTGGTCATTGCATTGGAGTTGACCCTTATTATTTAACTCATAAGGCTGAATCGCTTGGTTACCACGCTCGCGTAATTAATAGCGGCAGATATGTTAATGATAGTATGGGATTTTATGTAGCAAAAACTACAGTAAAAAAAATTATTGCGGCAGGAAAAAATATTTCAAAATCAAAAGTATTAATAATGGGCGCTACTTTTAAAGAAGATGTTAGCGATATTCGCAATAGTAAAGTTTCTGATATTGTAAAAGAATTAAAATCATTTGGAGTAAAAGTCGAAATTGTAGACCCGCATGCTAAAAATGAAGAACTCAAACATGAATATGGCTTTGGTTTAAGTAAATTAGGAATAGGCTATGACGGAGTTATTGTTGCTGTAAATCATCAAGAATATAAAAAACTAGATGAAAAATATTTTAAATCTATACTTTCTAATAAAGGAGTTTTAGTTGATGTAAAAGGTATTTATAGAAATCATATAAAAGGCATTACATACTGGAGTTTATAATTTAATAACCGTATTTTTCTTTCCATAGTTTTTTCAAATATTCTCTTTGTTCTATTTCGCGTTCATTATTTCCTGGCTCATAAAATTTTTTACCCTTTATACGATCTGGCAAAAATTCTTGTTCTATAAAATTGTTTTCGTAATTATGAGCATATTTATAATCTATTCCATAATCTAATTCTTTCATTAGCTTTGTGGGCGAATTTCGAAGTTGAAAGGGAACGGCTAAATCACCGGTTTTATCAACTATTGTTAGAGCTTCGTCAATAGCTAAATATGACGCATTACTTTTTTTACAACAAGCTAAATAAGTAACGCATTGACTTAAAATAATTCTTGCTTCGGGCATACCAATTACATTTACAGCAGTAAAACAATTGTTTGCTAATAATAAAGCGTTTGGATTTGCGTTTCCAATATCTTCACTAGCTAAAATCAATAATCGTCTAGCAATAAACAATGGATCTTCTCCGCCTTGAAGCATTCGAGCTAAATAATATACTGCGGCATTAGGGTCGCTTCCACGAATTGATTTAATAAACGCCGAAATAATATCATAATGCTGCTCGCCATTTTTATCATATAAAGCCAAGTTTTGTTGAACTATTTTTAAAACTAAATCATTTGTAATAACAATTTTATTTTCTTGATTATTATTTACTGTAATTTCTAAAGCATTTAATAATTTACGAGCATCGCCACCACTCAATCGGATTAATGCTTCATGTTCTTTTAATTCAATTTGTTTTTGAGAAAGCACTAAATCATCTTTAATAGCTTGTTGAATTAAACTTAATAAATCATCTTCTTCTAATGATTTTAAAACATATACTTGGCAGCGAGAAAGTAATGCTGGTATTACTTCAAATGATGGATTTTCGGTAGTAGCACCAATCAAAGTTATCAATCCTTTTTCTACCGCACCCAAAAGAGAATCTTGCTGTGATTTACTAAAACGATGAATTTCATCAATAAACAAAATTGATTTGTGTTGATTAAATAGATTTGTATCGCTTGCTTTCTCAATAACTTCTCTTACATCTTTTACTCCGCTATTTATAGCGCTAAGCATATAAAAAGGCCTTTTTAACTCAGTAGCAATAATTAGAGCTAAAGATGTTTTACCAACACCAGGTGGCCCCCATAAAATTAGAGAAGGAAGTAAGTTTTGTTTAATAGCATTTAGTAAAGCTGAATCTTTGCCTATAATATGTTTTTGGCCAATATATTTACTTAAATTTTTTGGACGTATTCGATCTGCGAGTGGCTGCATCCTATTATTTTATTTAACAGAAATTGTTAAAATATTATTTATAAATTTGCAATGTTAATTTATTAAAAATTTTATTTTAATTTAAGATCATTATGCAATTTAATAAAAAAAATTATCTGAAAAAGATTATTTTATTATTGTTTATTTTGACTTGTTTATCTTTTAAGGATGAAAAAGATTTTTTACATAAACGTAAATTTAATATTCAGCTTACTGAGGTAAAGGATGATATTCCTGCAAAAAAATCTATTATGGACTATATCAAGTTTAAAAACGGAAAGTTACATAGTTCTTATTTGAAAAAAAAATTTAGGTACAAGTGGATAAATTATCGAATTAATAAAGATTCTGTATATATTGATTCTACTGATACTGAAGTTCGATTATTAGTTGTTGAAAGCACATTTACTGATAATTTAAATCAAACTTTAATGATGAATTTTAATATTTTAGAATGGGATATCGACGGAAGTTTGAAAATAGTTGGAAATAATGATAAAATAAAAAAATATTTTGATTTAACAGGAAGAGAAAAAGGTGGTAAACCAAAAAAACAAAAAAAACCAAAAATATCAAATAAAGAAGGCGCTGTAAAATAAAATTTAAATATGACAATAAAATTTTATAAAGCTTTTTTTTTAATTTTTATTAGTCAATTTTTATTTTGCAGCTGCAGAGAAAGTAACAATAATTATAATTTTTATCGATCAACTATGGATTCACAAAAAAATCAAACCTCTTTAGAAAGTTTATCAAAAAAAAATTCAATATTGGATACCGCTACTTTTGGAGCAGGATGTTTTTGGTGTGTTGAAGCTATTTTTCAAAAGTTAATGGGTGTATATAGTGTTAAAAGTGGCTATGCTGGAGGTAATCTTAAAAACCCTACTTATAAAGAAGTTTGTAATGGAAATACTGGACACGCCGAAGTGTGTCAAATCATTTTTGATGGTTCTAAAATAAGTTTTTCTGATTTACTTGAGATTTTTTGGAAAACTCATGATCCAACCACACTAAATCGTCAAGGAAATGATATTGGTACTCAGTATCGATCAGTTATTTTTTACCATACAAATGAACAGAAATTGCTTGCTGAGCAGTATAAAAAAGAAATTAATGACGAAAAAGCATTTCAAAATCCTGTAATCACCGAAATTGTTCCTTTTACTAATTACTATCCTGCAGAGGATTATCACCAAAATTATTATAATCAAAATTCAGAAGAAGGATATTGTAAATATTTAATTCAACCAAAATTAGAAAAGTTTGAAAAAATATTTAAAAGTAAAATCAAACATTAATCAATTTGATTAAATTTTTATTTTTAAAATTTTCTTTCATAGCTCCATCAACACCAAGCCCAAATAATGCAAAATCATATTTAATTGGATCTTTTGCATCGAATAATTTCAAAACATTGGTAATTTCTTCTACAGCCTGCCAATCATTTTGTTTTCGTTTGAGTAAACCCAATACCCTACTCACATTGCCTGTATGAACATCCAAAGGCAAACATAAATCTTGTGATGAAATACTTTTCCATATTCCAAAATCAACCCCTTTTTTATCTTGTCTTACCATCCATCTTAAATACATGCATAATCGCTTAGCACTCGATTTTTGGATTGGATTTGAAATGTGTTTTTCAGAACGAGGTAAATGTTTAGTTTCTAAAAATAATGTTCTAAAGTGTATTAATCTATTTTTCATACAACCATTAAAAATTTCCCTCACTCCTCCAAATGAATTTTCTAAGCCATGATAATTTTTATAAATATTTTGAAGTGATTTTATAAAAAATAAAATATCTTTACTATTAAATGTTCTATGAACAAATTTTTCAAAGGGTTTTAATTCTTTTTTATTGTGATTTAAAATAAAATCATATGGAGCATTATCCATAAATTTCATTAGTTTTTCACCGTTAGAAATAATAGATTTTCTGTTTCCCCAAGCAATAGTTGCCGATAAAAAGCCTGCTATCTCAATGTCTTCTTTTTTTGAAAATTTTCTTGGAATACAAATAGGATCTGATTCAATAAATAAATTATTATTGTATTTTAAATAACTTTCGTCTAAAAAATCTTTAATGGCTAAAAGGTCTTTTTTCATTAATTGAGTGCTTCAATATCAAGTTTTTTTAATTTTGGATTTATTTTGAGAATTCCTAAAGCTACTAAAATTGTCATTGTTCCTCCGAAAATAATCGACGGAACTAAGCCTATCAATTTTGCCGCAACTCCACTCTCAAAAGCTCCAATTTCGTTACTGCTGCCAATAAAAATACCGTTAATCGCACTTACCCTTCCACGCATATTGTCTGGCGTCATTAATTGTAAAATACTATGTCTAATCACAACACTTACATTATCAAAAGCACCAGTGCAAAATAACATTAAAAACGCCAACCAATAATTTTTACACAAGGCAAATAAAATGGTAAATAAACCAAATGCAATAACAGACCAAATTAAAGCTAAACCTGCTTTTTTTGAAGGAGGATAAAATATCATAATAAAAGCCATTAAAATAGCACCAATAGCAGGTGCAGTTCTTAATAAACCATAAGCTTCGGGTCCAAGATGTAAAACTTTATCGGTAAATGCTGGGATTAAAGCAACCGCACCTCCAAATAATACTGCAAATAAATCAAGAGATAAAGCGCTCAGTACCATTTTATTTTTAAAAACAAAACTTAGTCCTAATTTTATACTATCAAAAATTGTTTCTTTTCTCTCTTGGTTTTGGGGTAGGCCTTTATTTTTGATTTGTAACAAAAAAATCAAGGATACTAAAAATAAAAATACTACTGTAAAATGGCAAAACGAAGCATTGAATTGATTGTTATAGCCATAAATAATTCCTGCTAAAATAGGTCCTATTATGGCACCAGAATGCCATGCTGCACTATTCCATGTTGCAGAATTTGTAAATTGATGTCTTGGAACTAAATGACTTAAAAACGGATTTGTTGCTGCTGCTATAAATGATCGAATAATTCCAAATAAAAATACAATACTAAATAAAACTGTTAAACCAGATTCTTTAAATAGTAATATTTTTTGAGTTGAATTTAAAAATAAAAATATGGCTCCAAAAAAGAGAAACAAAATACCAATACTTAAAATTTGTTTTTTATAAAATTTGTCGGCTACATGACCACTATAAAAAGAAGTTATAATAAATGGGATAGCCTCTGAAAGACCAATTAATCCCAAGTAGAGCTCTTCTTTAGAATATTCGTAATATACCTGAAGATAAATAGTACTAAATTGCATTTGAATAGCTAATGTTAAAAAAAAACGAACTAGAATAAATAACCTAAATTCTTTAATTTTAAAAATTTGAAGAGATTCTGATTTAAAAATGGACATAATATCGACATAAAATTACATAAACTATATGGTTTTGAAAATCAAATTTGTAATTTAGCTATACATGAAAGAAAACCAAAACCATTTAAATTTAAAATCCTTGGCCCAAGATGATCGACCCCGAGAGAAATTGGTTGCCTTTGGTCGGCAATCTTTAAGTGATGCTGAGTTATTAGCTATTATTTTAGGTTCGGGTAATAAAACTGAAACAGCAGTTCAATTAGCACAAAGAATGCTATATCAAAATAAAAATAATATCAATGAATTGGCTAAATTAAGTTTAAACGATTTAAAAAAATTTAAAGGAGTAGGTATAGTTAAAGCTATTAATATTGCTGCTAGTTTTGAATTAGGTAGAAGAAAATCTGATTTGGACATTTTTGAACGTATTAAAATTACTTCAAGCAAAACTGCCTATCAATTATTTCAAAAACGTTTAAGTGATTTACCTCATGAAGAATTTTGGCTTTTAATTTTAAACCGAGCTAATCAAGTTTTAAAAGAAGAATTTGTTAGCAAAGGTGGCATTTCTGGAACTATAGTAGATATTAGATTAATTTGTAAATCGGCAATTGAAAATAATGCGAGTGGTATCATTATAGCCCACAATCATCCAAGCGGTCAAATTATACCAAGTCAACAAGATAAGGATATTACAATTAAATTAAAATCAGCTTTAATTTTATTTGATGTGAATTTACTCGATCATCTTATTATTGGTGATTTAAATTACTATAGTTTTGCTGATGAGAATTTACTCTAGTTTTAGTAAATATTAGTTTTTACATATAAATTGTTTAAAACAAAAGTCCATTTTTTTTCTATAAATTTACAATATAACTTATGATTAAAATTATTACTATTATAGGCGCTCGACCACAGATTATTAAAGCTGCTGCATTAAGTAGGGCTATTAAAAATATTTTTTCTCATCAAATAAAAGAAATTATTGTTCATACTGGCCAACACTATGATGATAATATGAGTCAGGTTTTTTTTGATGAGTTAGAAATTCCTCTTCCAAATTATAATTTAAATGTTGGTAGTGGAAATCACGGTAAACAAACAGCAACAATGATTTCAGCTATAGAAGAAGTTCTATTAATTGAAAAACCAAATGCAATAGTTTTATATGGCGATACTAATTCTACTCTCGCAGGAGCATTGGCAGCTAGTAAAATTCATATTCCTATTATTCACATAGAAGCTGGCCTAAGATCATTTAATAAAGCTATGCCCGAAGAGATTAATCG
Source organism: Bacteroidota bacterium (assembly GCA_005787585.1). Taxonomy (GTDB): domain Bacteria; phylum Bacteroidota; class Bacteroidia; order B-17B0; family Aurantibacillaceae; genus Aurantibacillus. The sequence goes on along the minus strand of SYAL01000002.1, from coordinate 83,116 downwards.
TATTGTTTGTGATCACGTGAGTACACTTTTGTTTTCGCCAACTAAAACAGGTTTTGATAATTTAATTAAAGAAGGTTTTTTACCTCGAACTAAAGCACCATTTTCAATAGATAATCCCAAAATTTATCATTGCGGTGATGTGATGTATGATAACAGTTTGTTTTTTTCAAAGATTTCTGATAAAAAAACATCTATTATTAATGATCTTAAATTAAAAAATAATGGATTTATTCTTGCTACTATTCATCGTAATAACAATACTGATGAATCAGAGCGTTTAAACGCCTTATTCAAATCATTAAATGATATTTCTATTAAATATCAATTACAAATCGTCTTACCTATCCATCCAAGAACATCTAATTTATTAAATAGTAATTTATCAAAAGATTTATATGAAGCCATTCAATTAAATTCTAACTTTAAAATAATTTCACCAGTTTCCTTTTTAGAAATGCTTGCTTTAGAGAAAAATTGTTGTATGGTGATGACAGACAGTGGAGGGGTTCAAAAAGAAGCTTACTGTTTTGAAAAACCTTGTGTTATTTTAAGGTCAGAAACAGAATGGATTGAACTACTAGAGAATGGTTCTTCGTTAATTGCAGATGCAGATGAACATAAAATTAAATTTAGTTTTGAGCAATTAATTGCAAAAAAAGACATTGATTTTCCAAAATTATATGGCGATGGAAATGCAGCTGAATTTATTTGCTCAGAAATTATTAATCAAATCACTTCCAATTAATTTTTTTAAAATATATTTTCAATCAGATATTTTTCATTTTTAAAAATAACATAATCGCCAATAATCTTAAATTTTAATTGCTCATATAATGCCGATTTATATGAAATAACAAGCACGGGTTTGTTGTTTACTAAAATTTTGCCTAAGCCAATAGCAACAAAAAACAGTTGAGAGTTTATTTCAAATACCGAACCTGGTTTTATTTCTTGATTAATTTTATCTGTTTGTAGATTAGTTAATAAGATCGTGTCTTTCTCAGCTTCTAATAATTGATAAGCATACATATCTCTATCAATTTGTCCCATCGCTCTTGATGTTTCATATTTATCTCCCGCAGAGCTTTTTTCTTGATTATTTGCCGATTCTTGTGAATCTTGTAATGCATTTTTTAAATTAAAGCTTCTTTTTTTTAATAAAAAGTTACATTCTTTTTTTAATAACTTTTTAAATTTGATTTTTTCAGAATTAGTCATGTTATCAAATAACAAGATTAAATTTTTCAAATGGATGTTGTTGTATATATAAAACAAGTATTATAAGCCGGGTTTTGTTTCATTATTCGTTTAGAATAACATATCTATCATTTATCTTTGCGACCTACCCATTGTGGCCTTCATTTCTGAAATAAGACGAGCAGTCTTAAATCCACAATCTATTTGGCCTTTCAACATTCGAGGTTTACCCAACACAATTATTACTAAATGTGCTTGTGAGCTCTTACCTCACATTTTCACTATCACCTTAAGTTTGCACCTAAGGCTACTTGGTTTTCTGTGGCACTCTCTGTTACAAAAACATATCGGCTTTTGTACCCATCCTTTCAAATGGCGAATTGCTCTTTGTTGCCCGGACTTTCCTCCATTAATTTAATAATGGCGATAGAAATACTTGCCCTCAAAGATAAGAATAATATCATAAGGAGTTTATTAAATTAATTATAGTTCATCATTATTCTTTATAGCTGTAATTTGAAGTGCCTGTTTTACAACCTCACTAATGGTAAAATAAGTATCGTTAAGTATTATGGTTTCTATTTCATTTTTAGAAAACCATTTTACTTCATCAATATCCTCTTCAATTTGAGGAGTTAATTTTTTTGAATAATCGCTTTTCATATAAAACCAATAACTTTGTTTTATTGCAAAACCTTTTTTGTATTTGTATATGTGGAATGTAGAAGAAAGTTGTTTGATTATTACTAATCGTTTGATACCGCACTCTTCTTCACACTCTCTAATAGCACAATGTTTTAAAGATTCTCCTTTTTCGAGTTTTCCTTTAGGCAAATCCCATTTACCTTGACGGTGAATAAATAAAAACTGATTATCTTTTTCAATAAGTCCACCTGCAGCTTCGATATAATAAAATTTAGTTTTAAATAGCTCTAATAATGCGAATAAATCACTAGAAACTATACTTATACTATTATTTGATGGTTCAAATAAAAAATCATCTATTATTTTATTAAATTTTAATTTATCACCTTTTAATAAGTATTTTTTTTTAATTGCTTGATTTTGTGAATCTTGAATATCGTCATCTAATAACTCTATAAACTTATTATTAAAATATATTTTTATGTTCATAAAAAAACAATTATTGTAATAAAACTAAAATTAAATTTGAGGTATGACCTCTTTTGATGATACCGCTTATAAAGTTGCTGAATTTTTATTACAAATAAAAGCTATAAAATTACAACCCGAAAATCCTTTTACATGGGCAAGTGGAATAAAGTCTCCAATTTATTGCGATAATCGAAAAACACTTTCTTATCCTAAAATTAGGACCTCTATTCGTCAGTATTTTGTTCAAACAATTAATAATCATTTTCCAATGCCTGATTTAATTGCTGGTGTTGCAACTGGGGGCATTGCGATTGGAGTTTTAGTAGCTCAAGAAATGGGATTGCCATTTGTTTATGTTAGGAGCGAAGAAAAAAAACATGGTTTAACAAATATGATTGAGGGTCATTTTGAAAGTGGCCAAAATGTTGTAGTGATTGAAGATTTAATTAGTACTGGAGGTAGCAGTTTAAAGGCTGTTGAAGCACTTCGCGAAAAAGGTTGTATAGTTAAAGGAATGGCAGCTATTTTTACTTATGATTTTGACGAATCTGTTCAGAATTTTAAAAAAGCTAAATGTCGATTACAAACACTCACCAATTATGATACACTTATTGAAACTGCTGTTAAAAAAGAGTATATAAACGAAAAAGATTTAGATAATTTAAAAAAATGGCGCCAAAAACCAAAAGCTTGGGGTTAATTTTTTTTATGTTTATTTTTATTATTTCTAAAATTATTTAAAAAAATATCCCTTGTCTGTAATTTCAATTAATAGTGAGCTTAATTCAACTCAGTCAAAACTCATAAGTTTATTTTTATTTATTAGCGATTTTAAAAATTTTAATTCTATTTTGCCTTCTGATAGGATTGATGATTTTAAATTTACGGAAGATGAGTGTTCTTTTAATATTAAAGGAATTACTTCAATGAAAATTAAAATTATTGAAAAACATTCTCACGATTATATTTTGTTTGCTAGCCAAGGTTTAGCCAATTTTAATTTTAATTTAAAGGTTTTTTTTATTGGCGAGGCTAATCAAAATGGTGAATGTAAAATTCTGTTGTATGGCGAATTAAACCCTTTTATAAAAGCTATGGCTGAAAAGTCTTTAATTCAATTAGTAAATGTAATGTCTTTAAAGCTTTCGCAATTAAAATTAGAATAAATTTAAAACAAAAAAATTAGGTTTTAAATCACTTTTTTTAATATATTCAAATAAATAATATAAATTACAAATATAATTTAACTCTTAATTTTAAAAGAAACCTCGCTCGAGCATCCAATCATCGTTGAACATTTTTCCCATATAGCGAGAACCATGATCATGAAATATAACAACTACAAGGTCTCCTTTTTTAAATTTATCTTTCATTTGAATTAATCCCGCCATAGCTGATCCAGCACTATTTCCTGAAAAAATACCTTCTTCTCTTGGAATTCGACGCGTCATTATCGCAGCATCTTTATCACTAACTTTTTCAAAATGATCAATAATACTAAAATCTACATTTGCAGGTAAAAAATCTTCGCCAATACCTTCGGTTACGTATGGATAAATTTCGTTTTTATCAAAGATACCGGTTTCTTTATATTTTTTAAATACAGACCCATAAGTATCAATACCTAAAATTTTAATTTTTTGATTTTTTTCTTTTAAATATTTACCTGTTCCACAGATGGTTCCACCAGTTCCAACACCAACTACTAGATGAGTAATTTTACCCTCTGTTTGATTCCATATTTCGGGACCAGTTTGTTCGTAATGTGCTACGGAATTACTTAAGTTATCATATTGATTGGGTTTCCATGAATTTGGTATTTCTTTAACTAACCTTGATGATACAGAATAATAAGATCGAGGATCTTCTGGTTCAACATTTGTGGGGCAAACAATTACCTCAGCTCCAAATGCTTTTAATGCGTCAACTTTTTCTTTACTTTGTTTATCGGTAGTAGTAAAAATACATTTATAACCTTTAATTACTGCACCAATAGCTAATCCCATTCCAGTATTTCCACTAGTACCCTCGATAATTGTTCCTCCGGGTTTTAAGCTGCCATTTTTTTCTGCATCTTCAATCATTTTAATTGCCATTCTATCTTTAGTAGAATTGCCTGGATTAAAGGTTTCGATCTTAGCATATACATCACAAGGAAAATCTTTAGTAATTTCATTTATTCTAACCATCGGTGTATTTCCAATCGTTTCGAGAATATTTTTACAAATTTTCATATTAATTTATACAGTTAATTCGCCTCTCAAATTACTCAGAAGTGATTTTTTTATTTTATTTATATTGTTTTCTTGTCCTAATAAAAACATTAGTTTTGTTATTGCACTTTCAAAGGTCAAATCAGCCCCACTAATTACGCCTATTTTTTTTAATTGAGAACTTGTTTCGTATTTTCCTAAAATCACTTTTCCTTCAGAGCATTGAGTAATATTTAAAATAATGACTCCTTTGTTAATTGTTCGTTTTAATTCGTTAATAAACCATATTTCTGTGCTTGCATTTCCAGCACCAAAAGTTTCTAAAATAATTGCTTTTATGCCTTTAGCCTTGAGAATTGAAGAGGTTATTTTTTTATTAATACCTGGAAATAATTTTAATACTGCAACATTATTTTCTATTTTAGTGTGAACTTTTAATTCTTTTTTATTTTTTTTAATTAGAGCATTTTTATTGTATTTAATTTCAACTCCAGCTTCAGCCAATGAGGGATAGTTAGGAGATTTAAACGCATCGAAGTGATTGCTATTGTATTTATAAGTTCGATTGCCACGATATAATTTGTATTCAAAGTAAATACAAACCTCATTAATTATGGTTTTACCTTTTTCTTTTGCACCTGCAATTTCTATGGCAGTAATTAAATTTTCTTTTCCATCTGTTCGAATAATACCTATTGGTAATTGCGAACCAGTTAAAATAACTGGTTTGTTTATATTTTCTAACATAAAACTTAATGCACTAGCAGTATAACTCATGGTGTCGCTACCATGTAAAATCACAAATCCATCGTATTTTTTATAATTATTTTTTATAATAATTGCTAATTCAATCCATATCGAAGGGTTCATGTTAGACGAATCGATTGGTTTTTGAAAAGCAATGGACGAGAGTTTGATGTCTAATTTATTTAATTCTGGAATTTGTTTTGTTAGCGATTTGAAATCGAATGGCCTTAATTCACCACTCAAATTGTCTTGAATCATACCAATTGTTCCACCAGTATATATTAATAAAACAGAAGCATTTTTTTTTATCATAATTAATTTAACGCTTAATTTTTTAGCGTTTAAATTAGTTCAAAATAAATAATTTAAACAGAAGATATTAACTTCTATCTCGTTTTTGATTTAGTTAAAACTAAAAAGGTAAATCGTCGTTATCTCCAACATTGCTAGAAAAAACAGGTGTTGATGTTGAGTTGTCAATGCTAGTATTTGTTGATGCTGAATTTTGACTTGAAGTTGATGCAGAATTACTACCTTGAACTTTTTCAATTCGCCAAGCCTCTAGCGTATTAAAATATTTAATACCTTGAGGGCCATTCCATTCTCTCCCTCTCAAATTAAATTGAACTCTTAACTCTTCCCCATCTCCAAATGAATCTAATAGAGTGCACTTGTCTTGATTTAATTGAAAACTAATGTGTTGAGGATATGGAGTACTACCTTCTGTGGTTAATACAAATTCTCTTTTCTGAAAACGTTCGCTTACTTTTACTGTTTCAGATTTAGTTTTTAGAATTCCTGTTACTTCCATGATATATTGATTTTATTGATTACTTATTCTGTGTTTTTATTTCACTAATTTAGAAAATATTATTTATTATTGAAAGAATGAATATCAAATTAAAGTAACACCATCCATGCTTCTTTAACTTTATTGATTTCTAGTAAACTTTTAGCGTATAAATGCTGTTCTTTTGAATCGATAAACTGTGGTAAGTTTTTTTTAAATTCTGATATTTCCTTTTGCATAGGAATAGATACTATACTTGCAAGTAGGCCTAAATTATTTCCATTTAAAATCACACTTTGTTTTATGTTTTCTGGTATTGCATCATAACCAATTCCGATTGTTGAGATAGGTTTTTTAACTTCGAATAAGGCTTCGCCATGAGCTCTGCAATACCAATCATCTCCCATACGAGAAACTAAATTCATTTTTTGAACATCTATTTGATTATCTGTTGTTAAAACTTTACTGTCTATATGAATTTTTACAATCTCGCAAATTACCAGATTTCCAGCACCTCCTTGTTTACCTAATTCTTTCACTTCATTTACTTTGCATTCCATTTGTACCGGACTTTCTTTTACCCTGAATGGTTTTACAAATTCAGAATCAATAGGGGTAAACCCAGATTTAATAAATTCGTTAACACCTTTTTCAAATGGACTACTGGCCAAATTCATTTGATGTACCATATCGTAATTAACCATATTAATAACACACTCTGGCACTTCAATTACATTTGTAAGTGTGTCTTTTGCAGCGCCAGTTCGACCACTATAGGCAGGTGAAAATACAGCAATTGGTGGATTTGATGAAAATATATTAAAGAAACTAAAGGGAGCTAAATTAGGCTCTCCATTTTTAGAAATCGTACTTGCAAAACAAATAGGACGAGGCACTACAGCATTTTGAATATATCTTTGCAATGTCGAAACATTGACTTCTTTTGGATTAATACTAAACATTAATCATAAAATTACAAAAATTGATATAAAATATCCTTAATTGTTGATAATTGAATAAATTGTGTAAAAGCTAATAAAATTAAAAACTAATTTGTAATTTAAGATTTATTTGTCGATTTGTTAAGTAATTTGGAATAGCAAATCGACCACCTGTTACATCGGTTACCCATGTATAAGAGATTGTATTTTGAATTTGTAATAAGTTAAACACCTCAAGATAAACCCATATTTCTTGTAAATTATTAAATATGTTTTTTATTTTTTTTGTACGATTTTCTTTTAATACATTGTAAGCAAAACCTGCATCCACCCTTCGATATGAGGGCATACGTAATAATTGTTGCCAACGAAGATGAGTAGGAGGCCCAAAAGGTAGTCCGCTTCCAAATTGTAAATTCAAATTAAATTTAAAAGCTGGATATTTTGGTAAATAATCTTGAAAAAATAATCCAAAAGTAACGAGTTGATCTGTAGGACGTGGAATATATCCAGGGTCAACTTTAACACTATCTGTTTTTACCTGATCAAAGGTATAACCTCTAATAATTTCTTCTTTATCTTTATTGTAATATAAATAATGAATGTTATCTTTTGAATATTCATAGGTTCTTAAGAATCCAATATTAGCCCAACTTTCAACACTTTTTACAAATTCCCCATTAATTCTAAAGTCAGTTCCAACTATATATCCTTTACAATTATTATTGGCAAAATATCTAATGCGAACATTATCAATTTCGTAGGGAATAATATCGGTTAATTCTTTGTAATAGGATGAAATAATAAATTTAAAAGGCCTATTCCACATTTTAAAAATATAATCGCTACTTAAAATAAAATGTATCGATTTTTGTGCTTTGATGTTTTTATTGAGCGTTCCATCAATGCTTCTTAATTCACGATAAAAAGTTGGTTGATAATATATACCCGAACTAAATTTGAATAGCCAATCTTTTTTCCAATTGGGTTTATAAGCAATCGAAAATCTTGGAGACAGAAGTAATTGATGATTAACAGACCAGTAATTAGCTCTGAATCCGCCCGTTATTTTTAAGCTCGAAGTATCTTTTAGTTGTTTTGAAAAATTATGTTGAACATATCCTTGTGATCGGATACTTTGCAATTTAACATTTGCTTTATAAACATCTATTAATTCAATTTTATTTGCGTTATAAGGCACCACATATCCAGCGGAGTCAATTATTTTCCATTCTCCTAAATAATCTTCAATTTTTTCGAATTGCTCTCGAGCTCCCCATAAAATTTCGTTATTTGAATTAATAATTCTACTTCCTTTATGTTCCAAATTAAAAACATTGGCCGATAAATAGTTTCGACCATTATTTATAAAAGTACCTATACCTCTGTTAAATGCAACTTGTCCAAAATTAGGTTTTCCAAAATCAGCTTCTAATTGATCTATGTAATACTGTCCCTGAACTGTATAAATTTCTTGCTCATTAGCTCGGTAAAAGGAACTAATTATTTTAAGTTTTGTTTTACTATTGGGTCTATAATTAAATGATAAGCCAGCCATCATATTAGTATATTGCATTAACTCTTTACCGTCAAAATAAACCGTAAATCTTAGGGCATTATTTATCGTTCCAAATGTAGTTTGTCGGTTAGAGGGTATAACAAGATATTTGTTATTTGCGATATTACTCAAAAATTCTATTTTAAATTTTGGATTAACTTCAAAAGTCAGAAAACTTTGAATGTCCATTGCACTGGGTCTGTATTCGCCCTTAGTATCTAAATTTTTTAAAAGGTAAATATTAGAACGGTATCTTGCACCAATATTCCATGCTAGCAATCTGTTTTTGCTTAGACCTTCTAATTGTATATTTCCTCCTAAAAAACTAGCAGTGGCAGATCCAGCATATTTTATCGGTTTTCGATAGGTAATATCTAATACACTACTCATTTTATCGCCATATTTAGCATCAAAACCACCAGCTGAAAAATTTATATTTTGTACCATGTTTGGATTGGCAAAGCTAAAGCCCTCTTGCTGTCCACTTCTCACAAGAAATGGCCGGTAAACTTCAATATCATTAACATATATTAGGTTTTCGTCAAAATTACCACCTCTAACGCTATAGCCGCTACTAAGTTCATTATTACTACTTACTCCAATTTGTGTTTTTATTAAATCTTCGATATTGCCAGTAGTGGTTGGCAATTTTGAAATTAATTTTGCATCGATTTGAATAAATTCTTCACTTCGTTGTTTAAAATCTGTTACTAATACTTCATCTAAATTTGACCCATCTTTAAACTTTAAAAATGGGCTATAATTTATTTTTTCTCCAGGTTTAGCATTAAAAATATGACTAATGGTGGCATAACTGGCATCGTAAAATAAAAGAGTTAATAATTTACCACTCTCAATTGAAAGAGAATATTCTCCTTTGGAGTTACTTATGGTATTAAATTGAGCATTTTCTTTTATAACAATAGGAACACCTTCAATTGGTTCTGAATCAATTCCTTTAACAATTCCATAAATAATTGCAGTTTGGGCTCGAAAAACTGTTGCAAAACAGATTAAAACAAAAAAAATATGTGATTTAAGAGCTTTCAGAAATATAATCAGTTAACGAATATACATAGATATTATTACTAAATAATTCAATTATTTTACTACTCCCAAATTGTTAATTAGGGTATGATGGTATGTTTGAATAAATGCCTTAAATTTAGATGTATAGACTGAATTTAATAAAGGATATTTGTCATGAATGGATTTAGTTAAATTACTATCCTGTTTAAAATTATAAACTGTTTTAATTTTATTTTGATTAAAATAAAATACAATAGAGTCAGAAAAGGCAAAATGGGTTCCGTTTTGATAAAAATAATCATGACCATTAGTTTCGTCTTTATATGAATTTCCAAAAGCAAAAAATGGTTTATTATATCCCAAATAATTGAGTGCACTAGGTAGAATATCCATTTGTGAAAAAGCAAAATTATTTTGATTTTTTAATGAATTATCTGGTTTAAAAAAAAGAATTGGAATCGTGAGATTACCAACAGGATTATTGTAAAATGAATTTTTAGAAAGACTACCGTGATCTGCTGTAAGAATAAAAAGAGTATTGTTATACCAGTTTGTTTTTTTTGAAGATTCAAAAAATTGTCTGAGAGAATAATCAGCATAACCAATACATTCTGAATTCTCTAAATAACCTTTTGGAAATTTATTTTTATATTTTTTTGGAATAAAATAAGGATGATGCGAACTCAATGTAAAAATAGCCGAATGAAAAGGTTCTTTAAACTGACACATTTTTTTTACAGAAAATTGTAAGAAAGGTTCGTCCCAAATGCCCCAGAAATCATCAAAATCAGAATTATTATTATACTCATTTTTTCCAAAATAATTCTCATACCCGGCTAAAGAAGACCAATTATCAAAATTCATTGTGCCATTTATTCCTCCATGAAAAAAAGCAGTTTTATAACCTTCTTTACTTAAAATAGTTGCAAATGAGCTTTGATAATTATTAGAGTAATTAGAATTAATAAATGGATTTTCATATAGTGAAGGAAGACTAGATAAAATTGCCGGGATACCCTCAATCGATTTTGTGCCATTCGAAAATCCATTAATAAAAGTTAATGATTGTCCCATTAAACTATCCAAAAAAGGAGTTAAACTTTTTCCTCCCCCCAAGCATGTATATTCTTTAGAAAAACTTTCTAAAATAATTACAACAACATTTTGTTTTTTAAATATTAGTGATTTAAAATGGTGTAATGGCGAATAAATATAATTTAATTGAGAAGTATTGTAAAATTGGTATTCTTGAAGAGTCTGATGGTCGATTGATTTGATTAATGTAAAAGGAGTATTTAAAAGAATAGGAACTTCAACTATTTTTGTCATTGATCCAGCATTAACAATATCAATTGGTATTCTTTGTAATCCACCCCTAATACCTAAAACAATACAGCCATTACTTAAAATAAAAATAACTACAGTAATAAACCATTGTTTTTTTGTTTGTTTTTTTAGATTATTTTCTTTTAATAATTTAATACGAGAATATCCTTTAATTAAAATAAAAACAAGAAAAAAGTACAAAAGAACAATCCACCAATTTTCTTTTAAATATCGAGGTAATAATTTGCTTATATCGCTTTGCCCAGCAAGTTGATGAAATAAGTCAGCACTAGATCTTTTTTTAATATAAGGGAAATATCCAATATCAATACAATTAGTTAAAATAAAAATAGAATTTGGTATGATGAAAACCCATTTAAGAATCTTTTGATAACTTAATTTATAAAACAAATTAATTGGGAGTAGTGATAATAAAATAAAAAGACTACTTCCTACAAAAATACTAAAGGTATCAAATCTCAATCCCAATAAGCAGTTTCTTAATAAATCAATACTATTTGTTTCGCTAAAATATTTTATATTTCCCCAAAAAAAGACAACTCTACAAATAGCATAAACTAAATAACAAACGAGTAATCTTTTAATTAAAATAAATAATTGCTGGAGGTAACCTAATGTCATTATAAAACCGTAAATAAATTTTTAGAGTTCTTTATAATGTAATAATAACAATATTATTTTAAAATATTTTACCTAAAATAAATATATATAACTTATTTTCGTTTATTTAAACTTGCAAATAGTTTGTAATTTGCAAAAAATGACAATCAGAATAGGTTTTAATTTTGAATTTAAATATAAGGCAAAATATCCACCATCTATTAAATAAATACTGGGGCTTTAATCAATTTAGAGGTTTACAGGAGGATATTATTTTATCTATTTTAAATAAAAATGACACTTTAGGTCTTATGCCTACAGGAAGCGGAAAGTCTATATGTTTTCAAATCCCTTCTCTTATTTTTGGGGGCTCAACTTTAGTGATTTCCCCTCTGATTGCCTTAATGAATAATCAAGTTCAAAATTTAAAAAAAATGGGTTTTTCTGCAATATATATTTCTGCAGCTATGCATTATAATGAAATTGAGGTAGCTCTGAATAATGCAGCATTAGGGCATGTTCAGTTTATTTATATCTCTCCTGAACGACTACAAAATGAAAATTTTAGACAAAAGTTATCTTATCTGCCAATTAATTTAATTGCCGTAGATGAGGCCCACTGTATATCTCAATGGGGTTATGATTTTAGGCCTAGTTATCTTAAAATTGCTGAATTAAGAACTTATTTTCAAGATGTTAATATTATCGCATTAACTGCAAGTGCAACCAAAGCCGTTGCTGAAGATATTCAAAATCAATTAGCCTTTAAAAATCCAAAAGTGTTCAGACAATCTTTTGTTCGAAATGATTTAAGATATGTTGTTCAATGTGAAGAAAATAAAATTATTCGTTTGCTAAAATTAATATCAAATATTGGTGGTTCGGGAATAATTTATGTACGGAATAGAAAAAAGACTGAAGATATAGCATTGTTTTTAAAAAAAAATAAAATATCATCATTGGCTTATCATGCAGGATTAAAATTTGATGATCGTCAGAACATACAAGATCAATGGCTTGAAAATAAAGTTCAAGTAATTGTTGCCACCAATGCTTTTGGAATGGGAATAGATAAACCCGATGTCAAATTTGTGGTACATTTAGATTTACCAGAAAGCTTGGAGGCTTATTTTCAGGAAGCGGGTAGAGCTGGCAGAGATGGAAAATTTGCATATTCTACTATTTTTTATACCAAAGCAGATCAACAAAGGTTGTTGGATAATTTTAAGTTTACTTTTCCTGATTTAGATTATATTAAACAAACTTATCAGGCAATATGCAATTATTATCAAATTGCCGTTGGTTCAGGTCAGGGATTTAGCGTTGAGTTTGATATTGATAAGTTGTGTAATAGCTATAATCTTAAGCCGTTATTAGTTTATAATAGCATTAAATTTCTTGAAAAAGAAAACTATATATCTTATTTAGATGGTGGATATGGGCCCTCAAAAATAATGTTTTTATCTAGCAATGAAGATATTTATTTATTTCAAATTCGATTTCCTAAATATGAGTTATTAATTAAAACATTGTTAAGAAGCTATGGCGGTTTGTTTGAAAATTATGTAAATATTAAAGAGAAAGACATTGCCTTTAGAACAAAAACTAATGTTCAGTCAGTAAAAGAAAGTTTAGAATATTTGGATAAACAACAAATTCTATCATTTGTTCCTCAATCTTCTTTACCTAAACTTATTTTTAATCAAGATCGTATTAATGGCAAATATTTAGAATTTAATCCGAATAATTATTATCATATAAAACAACGTTATTCGGAGAAAATACAATCGGTGATTGATTATACAGATAATGATAAATTATGTAGGCAAGTTCAGCTATTAATGTATTTTAATGAAATTAATTATAGTGATTGTGGTCACTGTGATGTTTGCATAAATAAGCGACCAAAAGATTTTGAAAAAATAAAACAAGAAATAACTCAATTATTAACAAATAATAGATATTCTATAGAACAATTAAATACTAAAATGATCAAGTTTAATAGTGTAAGTTGGATAAAAATTTTTAACGAGATGATAGATGATGGAAAGATAAAATCGAGCGAAAAAGGGTATTATTTAAGTAAAAATTAAGGATAAATTTCTATTGATTTTACTTCTTTTGTTTTTAAATCTAATTGATAACATTTGTAATTGTAAAAAAGAATATTATTGTTAATGACCTTAATTTTTTTGTGAACAAATGTCATTATATTGTTTCTGATAGATAGAATTGGATTAATAAAAAGTGAATTACCGCAATTTTTATACAGAGTATCTATTTTTGAGCTTGATAGACTATATTTATAAATTCCATCAAAATTAGTCCAATACATGTTCTCATCGGTATTATCAATGGATAAATTAAAAAAATCGTTTTGTTGAGCGTTTGATTGTTTATTTGACGATATAATTAAAGTTTCGCTATTGGTTGCAATGTCTTTTAAAAAAACAGTAATTCGATTGCTGTAGTTTTTTAAATAAAATAATTTACTTGTTTTTTTTGCAAACGCAGTATTTGCATATTCAATCGGTACACTATTTAATTCTTGTCCTTTTGTATTAATTTGAGTAAGAAGAGAAGGAGAGGTTAAAGTCGCTTTTTTAAAAAAATAAATAGTTGTGTTTGAATAATCCCATTTAGGATCTATACTTGTATTGTTAAAAGTGAGTTGTGTTAGGCTATCACCATTTACCTTAATTTTAAATATATTATTATCGATACTATTAAATATAATCCAACCTTTATTATTTATTTGAGCCGAATAATTTGAGTTATTAAATAAAAATAAATTTTTTTTAGTATTTATATTGTGTAGAAAAATTTTATTGTATCCAAAAATATCGCCATTTACTTGATAAATAATTTCGTAATTATTTAATGGATTGAAGAAAAATGCATTAATATTTTTGTTTTCGTTGATTGTCGAATCTTTCCAGCCAAATGGCTGAGGTGTAGCTGGTAATTTTTCACAGTTTAATAATAAAGAGTCAGTTTCATCAATCGGTGGTGGATTATCGGTTATTTTTGAATTGTCTTTTTTACAACCAAACAATACAAATAAACAAAATAAATATGCGAAGCAATTCAGTTTCATTGTTTACATATTTTATAAAACAATTAAGCCTTTAATAGCTTAATTGTTTTGTGTGGATTTTCAGAATTAAATACAGTATTGCCAGCAACCAAAACATTTGCGCCAACTTGAATCAGTTTTTTATAATTTTTTAAATCCACGCCACCATCAATTTCAATTAAAGCAGCCGATTTTTTTTGTTCGATGAGTAATTTTAAATTTTTAATTTTTTCAAAAGTATTTTCGATAAATTTTTGACCTCCAAACCCCGGATTAACACTCATTAAACAAACCAAATCAATATCTGCAATTATGTCTTTTAGAGAATCAATTGAAGTATGCGGATTTATAGCAACGCCTGCTTTCATGCCCAAGTTTTTAATGTTTTGAATATTTCGATGTAGATGAGAACAGGCCTCTAAATGAACAGTAAGGATATCTGCTCCAATATCTTTAAAAGCAAGAGTAAATCTGTCAGGATCTACAATCATTAAATGAACATCGAGTGGTTTTTTAGTCAATTTTTTGATCGCTTTTATTATTGGAAATCCAAAAGAAATATTCGGCACAAAAACCCCGTCCATAATATCTAAATGAATCCAATCTGCATCACTCATATTAATAAGCTCAATATCTTTGTCTAGATTACCAAAATTGGCTGATAGTATTGATGGGGCAATAAGATGCGACATAAAAATTTTTATATTTACTATAAAGGTAAAAAAATCAAATGAATTATTGAATGATAATTTTCTTTACAGTCCAGTTTGTTCCATTTTTTAATGAAACTAAATACACGCCTGGAGTAACCTGTCTGGTATTAAACACCATTGAATTTTTATTTTTTTCGTATGGTATTTCAATGTTATGACCTATGACATCCGTAATTTTTATTTCAGGTGATTCTATATCATTTATTTCGATTGTAAATTTATCTTGTGATGGATTTGGATGAACTCTCCAAGATGAATTAACAATATTTTTATCTAAAGATACATTTGATCCACTTGAAACCGTAAAATTAAATTCAATACTGCTTCCAAAGTCAGGTTCAAATGATTTAATTGTATTACCTAACACATTTTTTAATCTAACATATCCATTACCTTGTGAAGAATTTGCCCACCAAGATAAGCCGTCTCCTACATTATCTATAACTCTTAAAGTATAACAGCCGTCGAATAATGTATAATTATCTGTATAAATAGTATTTGCGGCAGTGAAATTGCTTAATCCAACATTGTTGCCCTGATCATCAGTAATTGAATAAGAATTTTCGTTAAAATTAGTACCTGTTTTAAATTCCACTATAAATGAGTTGTTAATAGTCATTGGAACATTAAATTTAGAGCGATAATTGTTATTGTAAGAATATTGATCTGTTGTTCCATTAGCTTTTGTTAAGGTTGCATAAAAGTAATTATTATTTAGTAACATTCCGTTTTGCCATAGGTTTGCAATTGGCAATAAAATAGTTGTAGTGTCCATAAAAGCCAAGTTGCCTGTCCATATGAAAGTTTCTTTAGAATTAACATTGTTATTAATCCAGTATTCAATTTCGATGCTTGTTAAAGCAGAACTCCCTGAATTTTGAACTAAAATTTTTGGATTTGAGCAAATTGGATTTGATCTTGAGTATTCTACTTTGTCAGTTGGAGCAAGCACCTCTATAATTCTTGCATCAAGAGAATGACTTACTGGGCCATAAGAAATTAATTGGTTAGCTACAATGTATCTGTAGTCACCACCAGGTACCGGTGGATTTGAGCAACCGTAATCTAAACTTACAGTATTTCCAGGTGAAACAAATGGAGTTAAATCAAATTCTTTTAATACCGAATATTTACCTGGACACCATCCTTGTCTGTCATAGAGCCAGGTTCCTCCTTGGGGAAAAATTGGATTAGTCGAACATTCGGTAGATATCTGCCATGTATATTCGTTGTTTCCACCGTTTATATTAAAAAAATGATTAATCTGTCCTCCATTTTGTTGAAATTCTCCTTGAGAACCGTGCCCTGTAATAACTGAGCGTAATTTAAAGGATTGCGCCGTATTTGATAAAGGAACGTTAATTAATTCGAAACGACTATCGTTATTTATACTTGCTATGCCAACACCTCCAATTCTTGCGGCTCCCTGCCAAAGTTGATTAAATGATAATACTGGTTTAGGAGGAGTGCCAACAATAAACCAAAAATCTATATCCATTTGTTCTTGATTTTGTCCACCTAAAGTCATTAACATTCTTTTGTTTCCTTTTAATATTGGAGAAAAATCAGTGACATCAAAAAACCACGTTTTTCCGGTAGCCCCTAAATTTAAACCTTTTCCGTATGGAGTAACAAAAGACATGATTTCATTAAAAAAAGGATACCTTTTATAATAATTTAAATTAATAATATTAATTACACCGGTTGTAGGAACAGAAATAGTACCTGTTAATAATCCCGTATCTCCATTATAAATATTTAATGGTGTAGCTTGAAATAAATTAGTCGTAGCAACTAAATTAATCACATCATCAGTCATTGGCATGATTCCGGCATTTGAGCTTATAGAATATTGATAAACTACATTCGGAAATCTGAGAACAGAATCTTTTACGATAATACTATTTGTGGTTGAAGAATAGGCGCCTCTTAAAAATCTTATATTAGGTTTAATGTTTGTTTCATTAAACATTCTTGTTAAATTATTTCCTCTGTCATACGTCCATTTAATATTAATTCCTGTAGATTGTAAATTGTTTTTCGTTTCATTTATATTTAAACCATTTCCTTCATTCATTTTATAATAGGCAATCAAATTTGAATAAAAAGGATGTGTTGCATTTATTGGTATATTCATCCACGTATTAATATCTGCTTGCGATAATTCTTTATTCCAAATTGTAAATTCATTTAATTTACCTTTATAGTTATTTAATAAATTATTATCTTTTCCTAATATTAGGGTTAAAATAGAAATTGGTTTAGTTTTTGCAGTTCCTGAAGACCAAATATTGCCGTTTAAATATATTTTCATACTACCAGTTGTTGAATTTTTTGTAAATGTCCAATGGTTCCATTGACCACCTTGTTGGCTAGCTGTTGCAACACTATTTATACGATCATATCCACCATTGCTGTATCCACAATCATAGTAAATACTTCCATCACTCCAAGGCAAATGCACATTTAAATTTCTTTGTGTTGAATTGACTCCATATCCATATACAATTGATGTTTGTGTTGGCATCATACTTGAATTTCCAAAAACCCAAAAAGAAACGGTAAGTTCGTTTGATATGCTTGATAAAGCATTGGCATTCAAGTTTACATGACCAAGTAATGAAAGATCTATAGCATAATTATTGTTTGCATAAATTGCATTAATAGATGGGGTTGTTACACCGTTAAATATAATTTGACTAGATGGATTTGTATTTGTGAATGAGAATTCAATTATAATATTACTCGTTCCATTCCAAATAAAAGGACTATGAAATTGAATTCGATTATTACCTGAAGCAAAATTGAAATTACTATTATAAACATTCGTAAATCCATTTAAAATAAGTGAATTTGAGTTTAAAGCTAAATTAGAAGTTTGTTGCATATTTACTTTAAAAAAGTTTACAACTCCTCCAGCGTTAGCAACATTTAATATAATTCCATTTATGTTTCCTGCAGTAAATCCGGCAGCTAAAAGCTCTGCAGCTGTATATAAAATTTGAGACTTTCCTGATTTTTCATTCGATTTTAAAATGTTTGGAGCAGGTGTATTGCCAATTCCAACAGTATATTGATTTTCGCTTATGATTGAATTTAAAACCACATTGGTTTGACTAAAATTATAATAATCGTATAAAAATTGTGAAGTATAACTAAAAGTATTACCCGAAAAATTTGAAATAACATAATTAGGCGTAGTATTTAATGCATTTTCAATTTTACTTGAATCAATTATATATGTGTTGCAAGAATAATCCCATTCGCCACAGCCTTGATTAGGGGCTGCTTGGGTAGAAACTAAGTTGTTTTTACAACGCATGTTATAACGTAAAATTATTTTTTCAAAGGTCAAATTTGAGTTTGGAAAGTTGAGAATAGTGTCGCGATTTGTACTGCCATATTTAAAACCTTTTACAACAATAGTATCTCCGGTTTGCTGAGCTTTTATTTTATTAATTAGCATTGCAAAAAAGAGTAACAGGATTATTTTTTTCATATTTTAGTTTTTTTTAGACAATAAAGTACTTTACAAATATAAATAAAATAATTACGAATAGACTGATTCTATTAACAAAGTCCTCAGGTTTAGTTAAAAAACTTCGAATTAAAATTAATAAGATATACTTTTTCAGTAGCCCTAGTTATAGCAGTATACAACCATCTTAAAAATTCGTAATCTATATTTTCTTCAGTTAAAAATCCTTGATCTATAAAAATAACAGGCCATTGCCCTCCTTGAGATTTATGACAGGTAATGGCATAACTAAACTTTACTTGAAGAGCATTGTAATATGGACTCTTTTTGAGATAAGATATTCGATTAGACTTTATAGGTTCGTTTTGAACATCATTTAATACAGCATCATATAACTTTTTTTGTTCTTCTTGATTTAGCGCTGGACTGTCTGTATATAAAGAATCAGTAATTAATTTAACTTGTTGTTCAGCCATATTTGGATAGTCACATAAACGAATAATACACTCACAAAAATTAAAGCCATAAATATTCTCTCTGTTCAAAATTCTGGTAATCTCTGCCATATCACCATTAGCAATAAATCCAGCTTCACCATTGTTTTCTGGTAGCCAATAATAATTATTTTTTACTATCATTAACTTATCACCTGTATTTAAATCTTCTTCGTATAATTTTATTCTATTTCTAAAATTTTGATTAAATAAATTTGCTCTTTTATTACTTCTAGTTATAATAATCATTTTATCTTCTCCGTATTCAGAAAGACTCGTGTTTAAAGTATCTTCTAATTCTTCACCCATTAATGTTAAAATATCTGGACCACAAATTAATTTAGGGAATTCAAATTTATTTTTTGAAATTATATTTCTCAAATTTGTTGCATTCAATAATATTCCGCTTTCTAATTTCTGTCGAGCTACTTCTTTTAACTCGAAAGATTTTATTGATATATAAAATGCTGATTTTAAGTATACTTCATTTAATGCTGGACTTTCACTACTTCCTACGGGGGGCAATTGCGCTGTATCTCCTATAAGTATTAATTTACAATTTTTGCCACTGTAAACGTATTCAAATAAATTTTCTAATAAACTATTAAATAATTTACCATCTCCTTTATCAATTCCTATCATCGAAGCCTCATCTATAATAAATAAAGTTTGACTATGTAAATTTTCAGATAATAAAAATCGTATTATGCCATCATTACTTATTTCTTTTCTGAAAATTTTTTTATGGATGGTATGGGCTTGTCTCTGAGAATAATTACTTAATACTTTTGCAGCTCTTCCTGTAGGGGCTAATAAAACACTTCTCCACTTAATACTGGGTAATGCTTTTGTTAAAGCCGAAATAAGATTTGTTTTTCCTGTACCAGCGTAACCTTTTAATATAAATAAACTTCGCGTTTCTTTACTAAAAATAAAGTTAGAAAGAATTTCGATAGCTGAATTTTGATCAGAATTGGGGATAAATGGTAAAAATATTGGAATAAGTTTTTTAAATTCATATTGTTCGTCATTTTTTTGCATTAATAGTCAAATATATAAACAAAAAAAGCCACTCTTTGGGGGTGGCTTAAAAATGATGAAAAATAGATTTACTTTAGGGAAATCATGTAAGTTTGTCCTTTTAGTGTTAATGTTGCACTAAAATCACATGTTTTATTACCAAAATTAATTAATCTAGTAGCTCTTATGCCAGGGGTATAGGCAACCGTGCCGCTTATAAATGGTGAGCGTTTTGGTCTAGATGGATCTGGATGGCAAGCATGATCTTTAATTAATTCTGTTGCTGTTGATACAAAACTTTCTCCTTTTGCATTTGTACCTGACGTACTACCATTAATTTTAATTTGAGCCAGACTCCAATCTATTGCCAGTGTTTGCCCTTTATAGCACAGAGGATCGCTAGTGTTAATTAATTCTTTTGTTCTATTGGATATCCATGATGAAGTTCCTACATTATTTGCTTTAGTTATCGATACATTTGCGCTAATAGACCATGTTAAGTTAATACCTGGATCAGTTACACTAGGCAAACTATTGGGAGTGGTGTTTGTAACTGTTTTATTAATAATATTAATTTTATTTCCATCTACAATGTAGTTGTCTGAATAAACGCTAATGTTAAATCCTGGATTTCGATAGTGTAAAACATTATTTGGGCTTTTGTTTATATATATTAATTTACCTTTTCGAGTTCTACCATCTAATCCAATACAACCAAGCGAATCTGGCGAACCAAAATCGACTGTGATTGTTTTTGTTCCAATTCCAGTAACTGTTGCGCATGGTGCTATTGGTAAAATATTTATGCCATTTGTTTTAAAAGTTGTCAGAGAACTGTTTTCAGTTAATTGACTTCCTATTGATTCAATATCATTAACACTAATTTCAGCTAAATTATTGTCTTCTAAGGTAGACTGTTCAGAGTCCTCTTCAATTACTTCTTTTTCGTTTTTCTTACAACTAATAAATGTAATTAAACTAATTAGCATCAAAAAAGTGAACAATTTTGAAACGATTCTTATATTCATAATATTTAATATTTAAACACAAATATATAAAAAGGTTTAATCGCGTTAAAAAAAATATGTTTATTTATTAGGTTTCTTATTTATATCTTAACTTTGTATATTATGACTAGCGAACAACATAAAATTAAATACCATTGCGCAATAATTTCTAAAGTTGAGTCTCCTTTATTTTTGTCTTTATTTATAAGTTCAAATACTTTTATATTTGCTATTTCAACTCAACAATTTAATCAAATTATTGAGTTAGGTCATATTGAAATTGAAAATTCAAGGAGTACTTCCTCTATTTCAAATCATTATCTTTATTTAATAGAGTCTTATTTATTAAATCAAAAAAAGTTTGAAAAGGTAAATATTGCGATTTTAAATTCAGATTTTACTATTGTGCCTGAGTCATTTTCCTCAAATAGCGAATTAAAGTTATTATTAAATTTTACTAATGGAACTTCTCAAAATATTCAAACATTTATTCATCAATTTGCTGATTTTAAATTTTATTTTACTGCAAATATTGATTTAGTAGGTTTACTTGAGAAAACATTTCCAAATGCCTCTATCAGACATTCTGGAGCTGTTTTGATAAATTTAATGTTTGGTCAACACTCATTAATTGGCAGCGATTTATTCTTAAATATTCTAGATGGTTTTATTGAAATTGGAATTAAAGAAAAAAATAAATTTTTATTTTATAATGTTTTTAATTTTGATTCTGATGAAGACATATTATATTATCTTTTGTTTACGATGGAACAGTTTAATCTCAATCCTTTATTGGTCAAATTAATAGTTGCATCTCAATTATCTGTTACCGACGAACTTAAAAATAACATTAAAAAATACATTAAACACCTTAATTTTTGTATTGCAGATAAAGATATTCAATTAAAGGAAGATATTTCTAAATTGCCACAGCATTACTACTTTACCGTTTTAAACCAACATTTATGCGAATTATAGGTGGTAGGTTTAAAGGAAAGCTAATTAAGTTGCCTAAAGATTTACCTGTTCGGCCAACTACCGATTTTGCAAAAGAAGCTTTATTTAATATTTTATCAAACAGCATAGATTTTGATAATTTACAGGTTTTAGATTTATTTTCTGGAACAGGTCATATTTCTTTAGAGTTTGCTTCAAGGGGTAATAACTCAATTACTAGCGTTGATAAAAATTTTAAATGTATTGAATTTTTAAGATCAATAAGTAAAGAATTAAATTTAGAAATAAGTATTTTAAAAACAGATGTTTTTGATTTTTTAAAAAAATGTAGCCTAAAATTCGACATTATTTTTGCCGACCCTCCTTATGATTTAATTGATATATCAAAAATTCACGAATTGGTATTTCAAAGTAATTTACTATCTAAAAATGGACTATTGATAATTGAACATGGACCCAAAACAAAATTAATTAATTTAAAAGGTTTTGAGCAACTTCGAAAATATGGTAATGTGAATTTTAGTTTTTTTAAACCTCTTAGTATGGTAATAAATTAATCTATTTTCAATCTAATAATTAAAATGAATTTAAAAACAAGTTTTATAATAATTATATTTTTATTTTCATCGTATTTTTTCTTTGGTCAAAATACCAAAATTGGCAATTGGTTTATTTATTTTGGGAACCATAAAATCAACAATAAATGTAATTGGTGGAATGAAATTCAATATCGTAATTATAATTTTGTGGGCGATCTTCAGCAGCTTTTATTAAGAACAGGTATTGGGTTTAATCTTAATGAAAATAATAATTTACTGTTAGGCTATGCATTTATAAATTCAGAAAATTATTTGCAAAATTCAGCAACTAAAGTTGGGAGTTTAGAAAATAGAATTTATCAACAATATATTACTCGCCAGAATTTTGGAAAAATTTTTATTCAACACCGTTATCGTGTTGAAGAGAGATTATTTTCTGAGGATTTTAAGTTACGTTTTCGATATTTTTTATCTTTAAATATTCCAATTAACAATAAAAGTATGTCTGAAAAAACAATTTATCTTTCTACTTATAATGAAGTATTTATTAATTACCAAAAATCAAATTTTGATCGAAATCGGTTTTTTTCTGCAATTGGTTATGTTATTAATAAAAATTTTAGAATTGAATGTGGAATTATGAATCAGGCAACCGAAAGTAGCAGTCGAAATCAATTTCAAATAGTAATATTCAATAATTTAACTTTTAACAAAGATTAAATTTTATTGTAATACGCCAATATCTTTTCCAACCTCTGAAAAAAAATGTTTTACTTTTTTACTTGTAATTTCGTCACCAGTTGCTCTTAAATAAGTATCTGTTAAGGTTATTATGTTTTGATGATAAAATTTTTTCATTTCATCTATCATCATGTCTTTTGTCCACAAATCAATTCGAAGGGTATTATTTTCCTTTGTGTCCCAAAGGGAAATCATTACACTTTTACATTCACTATTTTCGCCCGAATCTGAAGTAGCCCATTTAATATTGATTGGTAAATTATTTTCGTCGACAGTAACCTTAAAATTTATTTCTGTTTCTTTCATATATCAAGTAAATTATGCTTAAAGTTAAATTATTTCATACATTGAACAAAATTATGATTTATATTTTTTATGATTAAAAATCATAAATATTTTATTTAAGCTTAACTACTCAATATACACTGAGATTTCAGATGCATCTTTACATAAATCCATTAATTTCGAGATTTTATATTTAGAAATTGGATGCTCCCAATTAGGTGCTATTTCACCTAATGGAACGAGTACAAATTTTCTTAAATGCAAACGAGGGTGAGGCACTTTCAAATCAATTTCATTTATAATTTGATTATTATATGCAATGATATCGATATCAATTATTCTATCGGAATATTGTTTTTCTGTTCTTTGTCTACCCATTTTTAATTCTATTGATTGAATAGATATTAAAAGTTCTTTTGGCTTAAGAGGGCTTAATAATTTGATGGTTTGGTTTAAGTATTTGTTTTCTGAGTTAATTCCCCATGCCAATGATTCGTATATTTTCGATTTTTTTTCAATAGATCCACAGCTCATTTTAATTAATTTTAAGCATTGTTTCAAGCTTTGAAGACGATCGTTCATATTACCTCCAATAGATAAAAATGCAACATTCATAATTTCATTTTTATGTAAAATCATTAATATGTTTAATTTTGTTTAAAATACAAATATAATGAAACAATTTTTTGGTGCTTTTTTCGGTTCAATTATCGGTTTATTAATTGCTACAGTTTTAGCTATTTTAATAATTATTGGCGTAATTAAGTCAAGTTTTAACTCTGTTTTAGAAAGTAGTGTCGATAAAATTGATTTACAATCAAATACGATACTTAAAATTATTTTAAATGGTACAATAATTGAGAGAGAAAAAGAAAATATTTTTAAAGGTTTTGGCACTTTATCATCATTATCTGGAGAGGGTGGATTGGGTTTAAATTCTTTAGTTGAAAAATTGAATTTCGCCAAAAATGATACTAAAATAAAAGGAATATATTTAGTTTTTAAAAATATTGATGCAGGTTTTGCAAGCCTTCAGGAATTAAGAAATGCTTTATCTGATTTTAAAAAATCTGGAAAGTTTATTTATTCTTATGCCGAAAATTATAGTCAAAAAGAATATTTTTTGGCATCTGTTTCTAATAAAATTATTTTAAATCCACAAGGCAATATTGATTGGAAGGGATTAAGTATGAACCTGATGTTTTTTAAGAATGCTTTTGATAAATTAGATTTAGATGTTCAGGTTTTTAGGCATGGTAAATTTAAGAGTGCTGTTGAACCGTTTTTATTAAATAAAATGAGTCAGGCAAATCGATATCAATCTGAAATTTTTTTAAATAGTATTTGGAATTCAATGTTAACTGAAATATCAAAAGATCGTAAAATATCTGTTAAACAATTGAATTTATTGGCTAACGGATTACAAATTCAGTTTCCAGAAGATGCTTTAATTAATATGATTGATGCTTTAGCATACGAAGATGAAGTACTTCTTGAATTAAAGAAAAAAGTAGGGATAAAAGAAAATGAAAAAACACAGTTTATTACTTTAGAAAAATATAAACTAAACAATGTATTTAATTCTAAGATAAATAATACTAAAATTGCTGTCATTTATGCAAATGGAAGCATTTCGAGTGGTAACGGAAACGATAATGAAATTGGAAGTGATAGAATTGCAAGAGCCATTAAAGAAGCAAGACTTGATGACAAGGTTAAGGCGATTGTATTAAGGGTTAATTCTCCTGGAGGTAGTGCATTAGCGAGCGATGTAATTTGGCGCGAAGTTTATTTATCTAAAAAATCAAAGCCTATGATTGTAAGTATGGGCGATTTAGCTGCAAGTGGAGGGTACTATATTAGCTGTGCTGCAGATAAAATTTTTGCTCAACCTAATACGATTACTGGTTCAATAGGAGTGTTTGGTGTTATTCCAAATTTACAGAAAATGCTTGAAAATAAACTTGGTATAACTATTGATACTGTTAATACCAATAAATATAGTGATATAGCCAGTGGATTAAGATCTGTAAATGATTTTGAATATCGATATATTCAAAATGGAGTTGAGAAGGTTTATGATACATTTACAAGACGTGTATCAGAGGGTAGAAAAATGAAGCAGAGTGATGTTGATAGTTTGGGTCAGGGAAGAGTGTGGTCAGGTATTGACGCTCTTAAAATTAATTTAGTTGATGAAATTGGTGGTTTGAAAGATGCTATTGCTTATGCTGCTAAAAAAGCTAATTTACAAGAATATAAATTAATCGAATTACCTAAGCTAATAAATCAATTTGACGAAATTTTAGGACAAAAAGAAACTGAATTAGAAACACGAATTGTAA
Organism: Bacteroidota bacterium; assembly: GCA_005787585.1. Taxonomy (GTDB): domain Bacteria; phylum Bacteroidota; class Bacteroidia; order B-17B0; family Aurantibacillaceae; genus Aurantibacillus. The sequence continues at coordinate 56,923 of SYAL01000002.1, read as the reverse complement.
AAAAACAACTCGGTCCGTCATATTTATATTTTAAACAATTACAGCAAGTTTCAAATTTAAATGGAATTCAAGCAAGATTACCTTTTGAAATTCTTATTAAATAGAGAATTTTAATTTATTAATTAAACAATTGTATGAATTATCTTTAAAATAAAATTAAAACCATTAAATGGGTTTTAGTAACTTTTTTTTGTTATTGGCTTTAAAGTTTCTTACTTATTATTTTATACATTCTTGAAATTTTGACTGATGCTTTAGATCAATTTAAAAAAGTTGAATTTGATAATAAAATTAAATTTTCTATTCATTCCGAAACCTGTTTAACATTATCTTATGAAATTTTCGAAATTAATTTTTGTAAAGAAAGAAATTTTGATTTTTAAAAAAATTAGAATTGAAAATGGAAAATATTTAATCTTATCATAAATACTCTTTTTCATAACAAATACTCAATTTAATTTTTGAAATAATTACTTTATATTTGGTAAATTAAATATGAATAGTACTAAGTTGATTGATATTGAAAAGATTTTAAATGAAAAAGTCTATAAATTATACAAATGGCTTCCTTTTTTTGCCGTTAATTGGTTAAAAAAAATATTACATGAAGATGAAATTAATAAAACCATGTCATCTCTTGATGGTTTGGAAGGCTTGATGTTTAACTCTAAAGGGCTAGAAAAAATAGGAGCAAAAGTTGAAACTTTAAATTCACATTTTATTCCTAAAGAAGGACCATTAACTGTTGTTTCTAATCATCCTCTGGGAGGTTTAGACGGAATGGCTCTTATAAAGGCAGTTGGAGAAGTTAGATCTGATGTGAGATTTTTTGTAAACGATGTACTTAAAAAAATAAATAATTACGGAGATATTTTTGTAGCTGTTAATAAAATCGGCTCTATTTCTGGTAAATCATTACGTGTTATGGATCAAGTTTTTCGATCGAAAAACGCAGTATTAATTTTTCCTGCTGGTTTAGTTTCTCGAAAAAAGAATGGGTTGATCAGGGATTTAGAATGGAGAAAAACTTTTATTACACAAGCAATTGATCACAAACGTTTAATTCAACCAACATATATTGAAGGAGAAAATTCTAAATTTTTCTATAATTTTGCTAAATGGCGAAAACGATTAGGGATAAAAGCAAATATTGAAATGATTTTGTTACCTAAAGAAATGTTTAGAGCCAATAAAAAAATAATTAAAATTTATTTTAGTAAACCGTTTAGTTATAAAATTCTTGACGAAACTAAATCTCACAAAGAATGGTCAGATAAAGTTTATGAATTTATTTACTCAAATGAATTTATGTCGGGTGTCAGTTTTGAAGAGTATATTCAATTAAAAAAAAAATAATTTATTTTTTACACAAATAAATCATTTCACCTACAGGCAATCTATATCGCTCAATTAATTCTGGCCTAAGAGAGTTAACAAAATCATCAACAGTTACTTTAAATCCTACCGAAGCTAATTTATCTTTATAATCTAAGCCAAATAATCGAAGATGATCTTTTTGCCAATAATTAATTTCTCGTTCTTTAGCGCTTACAATACTCTTGTCTTCAAAAGTTTCTATTTTACTTTTATCTAATGGAACCTGAAAAATACCCCAACCTCCAGGTTTCATAATGCGATATAACTCTTTCATACATTGATTGGCATCTTCTACATGTTCTAATACATGATTACAAAAAATAACATCAAAACAATTGTCTTCAAATGGTGCTTTATGTAAGTCAAAATTAATTTCTGCAATTGGGCTATTATAATCTCCAGTGGTATATATTAGGTTTGATTGTGATTTAAATAATCTATAAAAACATTGTTCTGGGGCAATATGAAACATTTTATATTGCTTAGTAAAAAAATCTGTTTTTTGCTTTAAATAAAGCCATAATAATCTGTGTCTTTCTAATGATAAACTTCCGGGACAAAGAACATTTTTTCGTTTTGCACGACCGCCATATCCGTAAGGTAAAAATTTACGATAAGTTTTGCCTGTAATTGGATCTTCGAATGAATGACCATAATAAATAATTGGGGCAATTTTACTAAACCACAAACTAAATTGAATAAGAATAGGTCGAGGTATTGTGCGAAGTAAAAAATGAAACATAATTAATGAGATTAAAAAATGAAAATTAAAGTTAAATAAAATAAAATCATCTCTAATTAATTTTGTATTTTTTTGGATTCACTATAATTCTTGTAATGTGATTATTTTTTTCATCTTTAAAATTATATATTAAAGTTATTTTATTTTTTCTAAAAGTTTCTAAATCCGAGTTTGTAATAACATTATTTATAATAGATGGCTCAATACTAGCCTTGAATAGATCAATATCCATCGAATCTTTAAGAATATTTAAAAGAGTATAGTTATATTGAAAAATATTTCCTTTTATTGCCAGAGCATTATCAAGTCTAGTATCTTTATCAATCATTTTAGGGCAAGTTTTATTTAATTCTAAAGCAATTTTTTTTAAGTTATCATCAAATGAAGCTTTTCTAACAAATAAAAAATAAATAATATAAACTAATCCAAATATGGCAAGTATGCCCACTATTTTTTTTAAAAAATCATGAGAGGTAATAAAATTATATATCGAACTCATGATTTTAATTTTTCTTTTAAATAAATTCCAGTATATCCTTTTTTTGAATTAACTAAGTTTTCTGGGGTGCCTTCAAATTCTATATTCCCACCATTTACTCCACCTTCAGGTCCGATTTCGATAATCCAATCAGCACATTTAATAACTTCTAAATTATGTTCAATTACAACAATTGAGTGTCCTTTTTTAATAAGTGCATCAAATGATTTTAGCAATTTTGAAATATCGTGGAAATGAAGCCCGGTTGTTGGCTCATCAAATATAAATAGAGTAGGAGAGGTATTGTTAATAGAAATTAAAAAACTAGCTAATTTAATTCTCTGCGCTTCTCCACCGCTTAAGGTGCTGCTATTTTGTCCTAACTGAATATAGCCTAATCCAACTGCTTGAAGTGCGTTTAATTTTTCTATAATTTTGTTAACGTTTCTATCATCTATATCTTGATTAAAGAATAAAATAGCATCATCTACAGTTAGATCTAATATATCTGAGATTGATTTATTTTTATATAAAACTTCGAGTGTTTCTGATTTATATCTTTTTGTTTTGCAAGATTCGCATGGCAATTTAATATCTGCCATAAATTGCATTTCTATTGTAGTTTGACCCTCACCCAGACAAATTTCACAACGCCCCCCTTCTACATTAAAACTAAAAAAACCAGGTTTATAATTTCGTGTTTTTGAAAGGCCTTGATCTGCAAATAAATTTCGAATTTCGTCAAAAGCTTTTATATAGGTTACTGGATTACTTCTTGAAGACTTACCAATTGGGTTTTGATCAACAAACTCTAATTGTTTTATCTGTTTTAAACTTCCACCAATCAAATGATCGAAATTTACGGTATCAAAATAGCCATCTAAATATTTTCGTAAATAAGGTATTAAACCTTTTTTTATTAGGGTTGATTTTCCAGATCCACTCACCCCGGTAACACATGTTAATACATTAATTGGAAATTTTACAGTTATATTTTTAAGATTATTTTCAGTTAAATTTCTTATTTCAATATATTCTTTCCATTTACGTCTAACTTTTGGAACCTCAATGCTAATCAAATGATTTAGATAATTAGAAGTATATCCATTTTTGTTCTTTAATAATTCTTTGTGAGTTCCTTGAAAAACTAAATGACCACCTTTTGTCCCAGCTTCAGGTCCAATATCAATTAATTCATCTGCCTCTCGCATAATATCCTCATCATGCTCTACAATAATAACTGTATTTCCTAGTTTTTGAAGCGATCGAAGTACTTTTATTAATTTTTCGGTATCTCTAGGGTGTAAACCAATACTGGGTTCATCTAAAATATATAAACTACCTACTAAAGTACTCCCTAATTGAGTTGCTAAATTAATCCTCTGACTTTCACCACCACTTAGGGTATTAGCAACACGATTTAATGTTAAATAACCTAATCCAACATCAATCAGATATTCTAATCTGTTTGTAATTTCAACTAATAAACGTTTAGCAATTGTGGCATCATGCTCATTTAATTTTATAAATTTAAAAAATGGTAATAAGTTTATTACAGGTGTAAGCAATAAATCGTCAATTGATTTACCTTTAATTTTTACATAGTTTGCATCTTTTCTTAGCCGCGTTCCTTTACAATCAAAACAAGTTGTTTTTCCTCTATATCTAGCCAGCATTACTCTGTATTGAATTTTATAAGTCTCTTTTTCAATTCTTTTAAAAAACATATTTAATCCATCAAAATATTCGTTTCCTTTCCATAATAACTCATAATCAGTATCTGATAATTCGTAAATTGGTTTATGAATTGGGAATTTAAATTTATGTGCATTTTGTATCAATTGATTTTTATATGCACTCATTACTTCTCCATTCCAACATACAATTGCATTTTCAAAAACTGATAAACTTTTATTTGGTATTACCAATTCTGGATTGATGCCAATAATACTTCCAAAGCCTTCGCAGGTTTTACAGGCACCAATAGGGTTGTTAAATGCAAAAAAGTTTACACTAGGTTCTTCAAAACTGATACCATCTAATTCGAATAAATTACTAAAGCTATATTTTTTATAATCACTATTTTCTTCTTCAATCCATATTAAACATTCACCAGCACCCTCATAAAAAGCAGTTTGAACGCTATCTGCAGAGCGAGATATAAAATCCTCATCGTTAGGTTGATTCATTAATCGATCAATTAATAAATAACAGTTGCTGTCTTTTTTTAAAGTATTAAAATCAAATTCATTAATTTTTTGAATCTGATTATTAATAATTCCTTTTGAAAATCCTTGTTGAGAAAGTAATTCAAATTGCTTTTGAATAGTCCGATCCTTTTTTTTATGAACTTGAGATAAAATTAAAAACTTTGTTTTTGGCTTAAGTTTTAAAATGAAATTAACTACATCACCAATATTTTGACGTTTTACAGCTTTGCCTGAAACAGGACTATAGGTTATGCCTATTCTTGAAAATAATAATTTAAAATAGTCGTAAATTTCAGTTATAGTTCCAACCGTGCTTCTTGGATTACGTGAAATAACTTTTTGTTCAATAGCAATTGCAGGCGAAATACCTTTTATATAATCTACTTGTGGTTTTTCTAAACGACCCAAAAATTGTCTTGCATAAGCTGATAAACTTTCTACATATCGTCTCTGGCCCTCTGCATATAATGTATCAAAAGCTAAAGATGATTTCCCGGATCCCGAAAGACCAGTTATAACAATAAGTTTATTTCGTGGTATTGCAACATCTATATTTTTTAAATTATGTTGCCTTGCTCCTTTTATAATAATATATTCTTTAGGGCTTAAATTTAAAATATCTTTATTTTTAGTCATTAATTTATAGGAGCTATATTTTATGGAATATAATTTAAATTCTTGTTAGTTATTCCATCAATTTTTTGAGGTGTTGGCAGGTAGAGGGGTTTTTCCAATTTAAATAACCAGTACTTTCATGCATCACTTCAAATTTTTTATTGATAATGTAAGAAGTTGGGATAGAGTTGATTCCTATTGATGAAAAAGTAGTATTCATTTTTAAAAAAGTAAAAGGTAAGTCTCTTTTTAATTTAAATTCATTTATTTTAGTTATCGATTCGTCGCTTATTACAATTACTTCAACATCAGCTAATTCTTTAGTTTTAATTGATTTTAGTACATCCAATTCTTCAATACAATTTGGGCACCATGAAGCACTAAAACAAATCAAGAGTTTTTTTCCTTTGTATAATTCTAAATTTTTAGGTTGGTTATTTGAATCAACTAAATTTAAATTATTAAATTTTATGTGAGGTGCAACATGATATTTGTTGTAAATAAAAAAAGAAATTAATAAAACAATTAAGAGTAATATTGGAAAAAACCATTTTTTGTTCATAGTAATTTGTAGCAGATGGTTAATTGATTTACAATTTTTGTTGAATAAAGTTTAAAATTACGAATAGATTCGCACCTATTATATTAAATAAGATAAAATTTTTAACGAAGATAAATTGTTTGAATAATTTTTTTTAATAATATAGATAAAAATGTAATTTTACTTTAAATGTTTACTCTTTTTTTAAAAGAAATTAGAAGCTTTTTAAGTTCACTAATTGGCTATATTGCCATCGGTGTTTTTATTTCGTTAATCGGTATTTTTATGTGGATTATTCCATCCGAAAGTGGTGGTTCTAATATTTTAGATAATGGCTTTGCAAATATTGATTCTTTATTTTTAATTGCTCCATGGGTATACTTATTCTTAATTCCTGCAATTACAATGAGATCTTTTTCCGAAGAAATAAAAACAGGAACTTTCGAACTCCTTTTAACTCGCCCTTTAACTGATTTACAAATAATATTGGCAAAATATTTTGCTGGATTTACCTTATTATTATTTTCATTATTACCTACAATTATTTATTACTATAGTGTTCATGTTTTAGGTTTACCCAAAGGCAATATTGATACTGGTGGCATGTGGGGCTCATACATCGGTTTATTTTTTTTGGGAGCAGCTTTTGTTGCCATTGGTGTTTTTTCATCTTCTATTGCCGATAATCAAGTTATAGCTTTTATAATTGCATTGTTACTTTGCTTTTTTTGTTATATCGGGTTTGATTTTATAGCTCAAAGTAATGTTTTCGGAAAATATGATGCTTTATTAAAAAGTTTAGGGCTAAATTCTCACTATGTAAGTATGAGTAGGGGAGTAATTGATTCACGAGATGCTATTTATTTTATAAGTGTCATTGTTTTTTTTATTTTGTTTACCAAATTAATCTTACAAAGAAGAAAATGGTAAATAATAATGAGCAAATAAAATCGATTAACAAACGCAGAGATTTATCTTCTTTTTTAGTGATGATAGCGATAATTATTTTATTTAATTTTATAGCTTCTTTTTATTTTACTCGCATTGATTTAACAACTGAAAAAAGATATACTCTTGCAGAATCTACTAAAAAATTACTAAAAAATATAGACGATGAAATTTATTTAAAGGTTTATTTACAGGGAGATTTTAACCCGAGTTTCACAAGATTAAGAAATGAAGCAAAAGAAATTTTAGACGAATTTAGAGCATACTCAGATAATCAAATTCAATATGATTTTATTTTTCCAGGAAATGATTTAACTAAAGAGGAGAGTTTAAATTTAGAAAAACAATTGTATGATAAAGGAATTATACCAGAACAAATTGTTGATAAGGGAAAAGAAAAAACAACAGAGTCTGTTATCTGGCCAGGAGCTATTTTAAGTTATAAGGGTAAAGAAACTGTTTGGCAAATTTTTAAAAGACAAGTTGGAATATCGCCCGAAGAATCTATTAATAATAGTGTTCAAGAGTTAGAATATAGTTTAACCAATGCCATTCGGAAATTACAGCGCAACAAAAAACAACAAGTAACTTTTATACAAGGTCATAATGAAATTGATACAGTGCATCAATATCAATTTATGAAAGCCTTATCAGAATATTATTTGGTTAATCAAACCAAAATAGCAAAGGGTTATGAATTAACTGCTCTAAAAGGAAGTGATGCCATTGTGATTTCTCAGCCAGATTCAGCTTTTACGGATAAAGAAAAATTTGTAATTGATCAATTTATTATGCGAGGTGGCAAAGTTTTGTGGTTAATCGACCCTCTTTCTACAAATTTAGATTCATTACGTTACAAGGGATTTACCATAGGCATTAATCGTGATTTAAATTTAGAAGATATGCTCTTTAAATATGGTATAAGATTAAATCCAGTGATGGTTCAAGATCTTCAATGTGCCAGTATTCCAATCAATATTGGATTTAAAAAAGGTGAGGCTAATATTAAAATGTTTCCCTGGCTTTATAATCCGCTTATTCTTCCTGATAATAATCATCCTATAGTTAAAAATTTAGATTTGATTAAGTTTGATTTTTTAAGCACACTTGATACTATTGCCTCTGCTAAAGGAATAAAAAAAACGATATTGTTAAAGTCATCTAGATATTCAAAAACAATTCCGGCTCCAGTCAGAATTTATTTGGGGATGGTTCAAATGCAAATTAAAGAGTCTCAATTTATCAATTCTTATCAGCCTGTTGCTTGTTTATTAGAAGGATGTTTTAGTAGTTTTGTCGAGTATCGCTTACCGTCAATAATTCTTAACGACTCTAATTTTAAATATATTGATAAAGGTAAATTAACCAAAATGATTGTTGTAGCTGACGGTGATGTTGCTCGAAATGATTTTCAAAAAAGTACCGGAGAATTATTTCCTCTTGGATATGATAAATATACAAAGCAAACATTTGCCAATCAAACTTTTTTGGTTAATTGTGTTAATTATTTATTAGATGATGAAGGAATGCTTCAATTACGCTCTCGTGAAGTAAAATTGAGATTATTAGATAAAAAGAAAATTAATTTACACCGAATAAAGTGGCAAGTAATTAATGTCTTGCTACCTTTTCTATTAATAATTTGTTTTGCAACAATTCAATTTTATTTACGAAAAAGAAAGTATGCTTTTATAGAAAAAAAAGATTTTTAAAAATCAAAATTTGTTTCTAGAAGTTTATTTTTAATAGCAAACATTACAACCCCCGCTGTGTTTTTTACACCTAATTTAGACATAATATTTTTTCGGTGAGTATTTACAGTATGTGTACTTAAATTTAGTTTTACTGCAATTAATTTATTTGAAAATCCCTCTGCAATACCTTGAATTATATCAATTTCACGATTTGTTACTTGAAATCCATCACAGGAAAGTGATTTTATAAAAGAATTTGAACTTTTTATTTCTGATGAAGCAGATAAAAATCGTACAATTTTACCACAAATAAATTTATCACCTTTAATAGTAGAATTAATAGCTTCTAAAATTTCAATTTTATCGCATTCTTTTAATAAAAAACTTATAATTCCACTTTCTAAAACTTCAATAGATTCTTTTTTGGAAAGCCATTCGGTGATAATTAAAAATTTAGTTTTAGTATATTTTTTACAAATAGATTTTAATTCACTAATACTAATACCTAAAGAAATAAAATCAGCAATTAATAAATTTGGTTTTGAAATTTGAAGCTGATTTATTAAAGCTTCTTTTTCGCCGCAAACCGATGGAGCCAAATCAAATCCTTTTAATTCTCCAACTAAAAGTTCTAGTCCAACTCTGGAAAGAAAATTTTTATCAGCTATTAAAACTTTAATCATTATGCAAAGATAATTAACAAATTACAATGTTTAATTAAATTTTTATTTTTTTACCATCTATTGCCAAAATACAATTTTTAAATATAGGTTCAGCTTCATTCAAAAAAGTATCTAAGTTGTTATATCTTGCAGAAAAATGACCTAATAACAATTGTTTTGCACTCACTTTTTTAGCGATTTCTGCAGCTTGTTTGGCAGTTGAGTGATAGGTTTTTCTTGCTCTATAGGCATGTTCCTCTAAAAACGTGCTTTCATGGTATAATAAATCTACGTCAAATATAAAATCTTTTAATTTTGGATTATAGATTGTGTCACTGCAATAAGCATAAGATCTTTGAGGATTTGGATCAATGGTAACATCTTTATTTTGAATGGTTTGACCTTCTTGATTAGTTATATTTAAACCATTTTTTAATAATAAAATATCTGCTACTGAAATATTTAATTTTTCTAGTAAATATTTGTCTATTTTTCTGGGTAAAGGCTTTTCTTTAAACAAAAATCCAGTACAAAAAATTCTGTGTTTTAATGGAAATGAATAAACTTCTATTTTTTTGTCTTCAAACAGCAAGTTCAAACCCTTGTTTTTTGTAACAATCCAATTAATAGAAAAATTAAGTCTTGTTTCAGAAACTTTATTAATTGCTTCAATAATGCTTTTTAAGTTTTCTGGACCATAAATAGTTAAAGTTTGTTTTCTTCCTAAAAGATTCATACTGCTCAATAAGCCTGGCAATCCAAAAAAATGATCACCATGTAAATGTGAAATAAAAATGTGATCTATTGATTGAAATTTAGCTTTAAATCTGCGTAATTGAATCTGAGTGCCCTCGCCACAATCTATTAAAAAATAACGTTCAGCTATATTCAGTAATTGAGCACTTGAACTTTTCAAAGAGGTTGGGCTAGCCGAAGATGATCCTAGTATCGTAAGTTCAAAAGAAGTTTTGCTCATTTTTTTAATAAATATTTTTTGCTAAATTTATATTTTACAATCCAAAAGCCATCAAAACTATTAAATTTAAATGTAAAATTTCCGGAAACAACTTATTAAAAAGATGAATTCGAAGCACGACTTTTCTATTTTAATTGCATAAAACTAGATTTTTTAGTACTTTTAGACTCCAAATTTTAAAAAATGACAGGTAATATATCTTTTACAATGATTAAACCAGATGCTGTTGAAGCAAATTGCATTGGTCCTATTTTAGCGATGATTAACAAAGCAGGTTTTAAAATCTTAGCCATGAAATACGTTTGTTTAACAAAAAAACAAGCAGGTCAGTTTTATGAAGTTCACAAAGATAGACCTTTTTACGGCGAATTAATTGAATATATGAGCAGCGGCCCAATAGTTGCTGCAATTCTGTCGAAAGAAAATGCTGTATTAGATTATAGACAACTTATTGGAGCTACCGATCCAAGTAAAGCAGATGAAGGAACTATCAGAAAATTATTCGCTAAATCAATCGCAGCTAATGCTGTTCACGGAAGTGATAGTGACGAAAACGCAAAAATAGAATCAAATTTCTTTTTTTCTCAACTAGAGCGGTTTTAATTTTAACTTAATTTTTTTATACTGATCGTTTATATTAAAGACGAGTTTTTTTATTTTAAAATAAATTCTTGTTTAATTTTTAATAAATTATTTATCAAATTTATTATAATTAGATTTTGATTTTTGAATTAAATTAAACAAATTTGTTTAAATTTATAATTAAATACCAATTTGGCATGATAATATCTATTTCAAAAAAAACAGTAAAAGTAATTGTATTAATTGTTTTAACTGGTTTAATCAGTTTTGTTAATGCTCAAAATTTTGATTGGAGTCCTGCTGGCCCAATTTATTCAGCTGGTAGAGCTCGTAATATTATTATTGATAAGCTGGATGTGACTGGTAAAACCATTTATTTAGGTAGCGCTTCAAGTGGATTATTCAGAACTATTGATGCCGGATCAAACTGGGAGCCTTTAAATGATCAAGGTACTATAAGAAATATTAGTTATATCTCTCAGGCATCAGATGGATTAATATACGTAGCTACAGGTGAGGGATTTTTAAGACCCGATAAAATTGCAAAAGCCCAAAAAGGGACAGGTTTATATAAACTATTAGGTTCAGCAGGTTCATTTTCTTTAACCAAAGTTCAAGATAGCTCTATAGTTGGTTCTGTAATTAATCGAATAGCTTGTCATCCAAGCAATTCAGCAATTATTGTATTAGCAACAAATAAAGGGATATTAATTTCTACAAATAGTGGTTCTAGTTTTACTCCTGCCGCTGGGATAACTGCAACAGTAAATCTTACTTACGGCATAGATGTAAAATTTGATAATGCAGGCATTTTATATTGTTCTATTGGAAGTGAAAAAGGTACAGCACCATTTACTAACATATCTTCTAAAATATACAAATCGTCTGATAATTCTTTAACTAATTTTTCTGATATTACACCAATCTCTTCTGTACTTTCCGACTCAAATTATGGCCGTATTGAATTAGCAATTGCTCCATCAAATAATAATGTTATTTATGCATCTTGTTCTAAAAAATACAACTATCCAATCGGAAATTCTGCTTCATTACAAGGTTTATTTGTATCATATAACTCTGGATTAACTTGGGGCCTTATTTTGCAGGGGTCTTCTCAATTAGATCCTTTATCTAATGGCTCAACAGTAGCTAGCGGAGATTTTTCTCAAGTATTATTAGTTAGCCATACTAATTCTAATAAATTATTTTTTGGAGGATATAAATTATATTCGTTTACCAGAAATATGACAATTGGTTCGGATAATTCACCGATAGGCACATGGTCTCAAATTGGTAATCCTTTTGCAATTAATACACCTTTTTACCTACGTCAAAATATTCATGATATCAAAATCGTGACAGGTACACCTTCTAAATTTTATATTGTTACTGATGCCGGTATTTATCGGTCTATTGATATGGAGGGTTCCTCACAACAATCATTTCTTCCCCCTACTTTTCAGCCATTTTACAAAGGGCTTATCACAGGTCAATTTAATTCTGTAAGTATTGAAACATTTCCATTGGCATCAAATACAAATGCCACTGCGAATGGTTCTACTGTAACCCCATTTTCTGGTTTTATAGGTGGCACAGGTGGAAATGGCTTAACATATTTTAGCGGTAATTACCCGTTAGCAACTCAAGAAACAAATTATTTGGGAGGAGATGTTTATAATTCTGATTTCTCTAAAATATTACCTGGAGTAGCTTTATTCTCTAATAGTAACGGAGGTATTTATAGAAGTTCGAACATAAAATCATCTGATCCAAATATTGTTGATGTTAATGTATTTTCTGGGGCATTGTCAGTTATTGCACCATCTAGTTCGGGGTTTTCAAATTCCACATATACTTTAGCTGGATCCCCATTCAAATTTTGGGAAAATTATGGTCAACTCAAAAAAACACCTGATTCGTTAGTTTTTTATAACGATTCACTTCGACTTCAAGCTTCTATGATAGGATTATCTACCTTAACAACACAAACATCTTTTGCATTTTCAGCAGTTAGGCCAAGTAAATATGCTATTATTGATAGTTTAGTAATAAGAACCGGTACAGTAGTTCTTCCAATTGCTTCATTTGCAAATTGCCCAACAGTCTTTAATACCTCAGACAAGAAAGATATTTGTATAAAAATATCAAATTCAGTCCCATCGGGTTCAATAGTTGTTCCTGCTATTACATCAACTACTGGTCCTATGAGTGCTGCTGGTGTTACATTAAATGCGGTAACATTGTCTGATAATATAAGTATAACATTTAATTCGCCCCCGTTTGCTTCCAAAACAACCTCATCTTACCCAGTGGGAAGCACAGGTTCAAACGTTGTTGTTTCCGATCCAGCTGCTTATTATAGAGTATTTGCAACCATATTTTATAGGTATAATGTTGGGGATTCAATTAAAATAACTGACAATAGTATCTCAACTAAAGTTCTTAAATATTCAAGTAAACTAACAGTTCCCTTAAAATGGGATCTCCAAGGCTCTAGACAATCTTATTCTGTTTCAGCTATAACAAATTCTGCTGTTTCAAATCCAACTTATGTTTTAAATCCTGGTGCAATTTCTCAATCGAATCCTGTTTTTACAATTACACCAATTGGCATCGGATCTTATACTATTATTCCGACAGGTAATTATAATTTTTCAGCTCCAATAATTAATTATTCAATTTCAGCTATAACAAATACTGCTATTATTAATCCCACCTATAATTTAATGCCAGGTAATATAACTCAAACAACTTCTGTATTTATAGTTACACCAACAGTTTTAACTACTTATACAATAACTCAAACTGGGTCCGGTACTCTTGCTGCTGTAGAAACTACAATTACAGTTGCAACAAGCACTTACGTTTTAAATCCAGGTAACATTTCACAGTCCTCACCAATATTTACGGTATCTTATAACGGTGTAAATTCATTTACTGCTCAGGGTATTAGCTCAAATACATTATTGGCATCAAATACTTCTGCCACGTTTATTAAACCAGTTAATACTTCTAGTGTTGTAGGAAGTTCAAAAGTTCCATTTAGTATAAAAAACCCCATAGTTAAAATTCCAACTATATTGTCTGCAAGAATTGCTATTGGACTAAATATGACTGGTATTACAACTAATGCTGCTAATTCAAATGCCATAGTTGTTTCAAAAGCCCCATTAAATTTAAATGACCCATTAAATTTTGTTAGAGTTAGTCAGTCTGGTTGTTTAACAAGTGATGCTCAAGGAAATTCTACTTTTTCTACAATTGCAATTCCTGGTAAACCCACTTTGATTGAATGGAGCAAAGGCGGTTCAGAATTATATTATGCTACCGATGATTATAAACTCTATCGAGTTTCAAATATTAACTCGATCATGGATTTATCACCAACTAGTTATTCTGGTAAGCTAAGTACCGATATTTTTAAATATCCTTTTACAAACACAAGTGACACAAACAGACTTTCTCCATACAGAACGACTCTTTTAGGTAGTTTTACTAAACCAATAACAAGTATTAGCATTACAAAAGATGATTCTTTAATGGCTATAACATTTGCTGATCCTACTGGAACAATAGTAAGTTACAGTTCAAAAGACATTAGAAAATCCAATTTTTCAAATATTAATTTCGTTTCAAAAAACGGAACAGGTTTATCAACAGCAAGCGTTGTTACATATTGTTCTTTACTTGAAAAAGATGATAACCGAAAAATGTTTATTGGTACCGATAATGGTATTTTTTATACCAATGATATAACCCAACCATCACCAGTATGGGAAAAAGCAAATAATAATCAATTACCAAATGTTCAAATTTTTGATATCAAACAGCAAGTGTTAAATCAATGGGATTGTTATAATTCAGGACAAATATATGTGGCAACAAATGGTCGAGGTGTATGGTTTAATAATAAATTCTTTAAACCATTTACTGTTTCTGAAATGGAACTTGAAAAGTCTAAAATTGAAAATAACATGAGTTTATTTCCAAACCCATCTAATGGTATTGTTTATGTTAAGTTCAATGGGTCTTACGACGAAACTGCTTTTATAAATATTATAGATATTAATGGTCGTGTTGTTAAATCTGATAATTTAGGAAAATTAAATACAACACAGATTAATTATATGTTTGATACAAACGAATTAACTGCAGGTATCTATATTGTAAATATTAATGGTTCATCTGGCCTCAAACGTGTAGCGAAATTAATTGTTACTAAATAACATTATTTTCTTAATAAATAAGCTGCTCAATTGTGGGCAGCTTTTTTTTTGAATGTAATTTTACCAAAATATGAAAACGACCGAGGCCGAATCTTATTATTCTAATTTAGAACAAATGTCTGTTTTAGAATTATTATCAAACATTAATAAAGAAGATAATACTATATCCTCGGTAGTCGAAAAATCTATCCCTCAATTAGAAGCACTAATTAATGCTATAGTAGATAAATTAAAAAATGGTGGGCGTTTATTTTATATAGGCGCTGGTACAAGCGGTCGTTTGGGTATTTTGGATGCTAGCGAATGCCCGCCAACTTATGGAATACCTGAAGGTTTAGTTATTGGATTAATTGCAGGAGGAGATTCTGCTATTAGAAAATCAGTTGAATTTGCTGAAGATGATTTAAATCAAGGTTGGTTAGATTTAAAAGAATATGATATTAATGATCGTGATTTTGTTATTGGTATTGCCGCATCAGGCTCTACACCCTATGTAATCGGAGCTATAAATGCTTGTAATAAATTTAATATATTAACTGGAAGTATATCTTGTAATAAAAATAGCGATATTTCTAATATTTCTAAATTTCCTATCGAACTTGTAGTAGGGCCTGAATTTGTTACTGGCTCAACCCGAATGAAAAGTGGAACTGCTCAAAAATTAGTGCTCAACATGATTTCTACATCGGTGATGATAAAATTAGGACGGATAAAAGGGAATAGAATGATAGATATGCAATTAAGTAATAATAAATTATTAGATAGAGGCACAAAAATGTTAATGAAGAATACTGGAATTGAAAATTATGATCAAGCAAAAGCTTTATTAATACAGTTTGGTAGTGTCAGAAAAGCAACTGACTCATATAAAAAATAATGTCAATTATTGTTTCGTTCGTAATCTAATTTTTGTGATTATTTTTTTTGTATATAGCGGAAAGTCACCATTCATTATCCAGCTATAATATGAAGGCTCTTTTTTTAAGACATCTTCAACTAATTTATCTTTATGTTTTCCAAATGAAAAAACTTCATGGCCATCTTTATTATAAATAATTCTGCCCGCTAAATCAGCATTTTTAGATTTATTATTTAATTCTGCTATTTTAGAAATATTATTAACAATGGGTTCGAATTCTTTTCCATTCTCATCTATTTTTTTTATTCCTTCATAGTATTTTAATTGAGCTTTAAATACTTCAAAAGTTGCTGTTACGTCAGCTTCGGCACTATGAGCATTTTCAATATTTTTATTGCAATAAAATTTATAGGCAGCGCTTAAATTACGAGGCTCCATAAAGTGAAATATATTTTGCACATCAATTAATTTTCTTCCTTCTAAATCAAAATCAACCCCGACACGTAAAAATTCTTCTGCTAGCATCGGAATATCAAATTTGTTTGAATTAAAACCAGCAAAATCTCCATTGTCAATAAATCTTAGTAATTCTGGAGCTAATTGTTTAAACGTTGATGCTTCAGCAATATCTTTAGAATAAATACCATGAATTTTTGAAACGAAATTTGGTATGGGCATTTCAGGATTTATTCGGTCTGTCCTAATTTCAGTTGTGTTGTCTGGGTTTAGTTTAAGTAAAGAAATTTCTACAATTCTATCTAATCCAATATTTAATCCAGTCGATTCTATATCAATAAATATTAATGGCTTATTTAGGTTAACGTACATATTGTCAATTATAAATTAATGAATTCTTTAAAAGAAAATCTATTTTGGTTCTATCTGGCTTAAAACTTCGTTAAATGGTAATACACCTACAAAAAAAGTATTTATTCGTGTAATAACTTCTTCTATCATAGAGTCAGGGCATGAAGCACCGCTTGTCACAATTATTTTTATAGGTAGTTTGTCAGGTAAGAAATCTGAGCTTTTAACTAGTTTTTTATTATGGTAGTCAAAATGCAGAATGGTATTTTTATTTTTTATTTCGTTAGCAGATGAAATAAAAAAGGTTTTAAATTTTTTTTCACACAACTCAACAATATGTGAGGTATTACTGCTATTGTAACCACCAACTACAATAGCTATATCTGCATCAATTTCTAATAGTCCATAAGTTGCATCTTGATTTTCGTTTGTAGCATAACAAAGTGTATCATTTGTGTCAGCGAAATGTGACTTAATTTGATCGACACCATATTTTTGAATTAGTATTTCTTTATAGAAGGCAGCAATTTCAGAAGTTTCAGTAGCCAACATTGTTGTTTGATTTATTACTGCTAGTTTAGATAGATGTTTAGATATATCAAATCCAGCACTTATTTTATTTTTAAATTCGAGATCAAATTCTTGCTGTGTTTTTTTACCTAGTATATAATTCGCTAAATTTTTTGCTTCAGCCATATCTCTAATTATTACAACTGCCTCACTATCTTTTATACTTCTTGAGAAAGTAGAGCGTGTTTCTTCGTGATTGTATTTTCCATGAATAATAATACTATATTTTGATTTTCCTACTTGTTCTGATTTTTTCCAAACACGTTCTACAAACGGGCAAGTTGTATTGTATGATTCAGTTTTTATTTGTTTATTATTTAATAATTCTAACAGTTCTAATGGAGCACCAAATGCCGGAATCATAACAATGTCCTCCGAAGTTATACTTTCAAAAGGAATAAGCTGATTGCCATAAGTATCTTGTAAAAACTGAACACCTCTTTCTATTAAATCTTTATTTACTAGGGGATTATGAATCATTTCACTCAGTAAATAAATTCGTCGTCCTGGGTTTTCATCCAATGCTTTAAAAGCAATTTCTATAGCATTTTCAACACCATAACAAAATCCAAAATGCCTTGCAATATAATAATGAATTGGCCCATAATTTAATATAGTTGGGCTATTATCTTTTTTACGAGGATCTTGCAATTTACGAAACTGCTTAACTTTCGAGATAATTGGACTTCTATAAAAATCAGGTACGTTAAATGATTTCATTTATTTTATACAAAGATAATTATTTTTTGTTTCGAGGATGATAGCTTAATATATTATCTCTTAAAAACTGTCTGTCTAAGTGTGTATATATTTCAGTAGTAGTGATGCTTTCGTGACCTAACATTTCTTGAACCGCTCTTAAGTCTGCCCCTCCTTCTACTAAGTGAGTAGCAAAAGAATGTCGGAAAGAATGAGGACTTAATGTTTTTTTAATTCCTGCTTTTTCGGCCAAATCTTTAATGATGTAAAATACCATCACTCTGGATAGTTTTCTACCTCGCCTATTCAAAAATAAAATGTCTACAAATTCTTTTTTTACAGGAATTTTAACTCTTATAGTTGAAAGATAATTTAAAATAAGTTTTTTAGCGATTTTGCCAATTGGTACTAATCTTTCTTTATTTCCTTTTCCGGTTATTTTTATGTAATCGCTGTTGAGATGTAAATCAGTTATTTTTAAATTAACCAACTCGCTTACTCTTAATCCACAACTGTATAGCGTTTCAAGCATACATATATTTCTTTCACCTTCATTAGTACTTCTATCAATTAAACTTAATAGTTGATCAATTTCTTCAACATTTAAAAACTTTGGTATTTTACGTGTTAGTTTCGGAGTTTCTAAAAGTTCAGCAGGATTTTGTTGAATATCATTTTCAAGTATTAAAAATTTATAAAATGTTTTTATACCCGATATCACCCTTGCTTGAGAAGCAGAGGAAAATCCAATTTTGGCAAACCATTCAATAAATTGTTGAAGTTGTTTGTAAGAAAATTTATCTGGTGTTTGATGTTCGTTAAAAAGCTCTGAATAATTTTCTAGTTTCTTTAAATCGTCTGCATAAGCTTCAATAGAATTAATGGATAAAGATCTTTCCAATTGTAAATATTGTTTAAATCTTGTGTAATATCCTGCCCATTGTCTCATTTACTTTTGTTTTTTTTAAGTTTTTATGTTTAAATTTATACAATGAAGATAGCTATTATTAATGGTCCAAATTTAAATTTATTAGGTAAGAGAGAACCAGATATTTATGGTAACACTTCTATGCATGATTATTTAATCTATTTAAAATCAAAATTTCCACAGTTTCAAATAGAATATTTTCAAAGTAATGTAGAAGGCGAATTAATTAATAAAATTCAAGAGATTGGGTTTTCCAATCATGGAATTATTATAAATGCAGGTGCTTATTCTCATACCTCTATAGCCATAGCCGATGCTATTGCTGCCATTAATACTCCAGTGGTTGAGGTACATATAAGTAACGTGTTTACTCGCGAAGATTTTAGGCAACATTCCTTTTTAACTAAATATACAAAAGGCTCTATAACAGGTTTTGGTTTACAAAGTTATGAACTCGCCCTTATTAGTTTTGATAATGTTAAGTAGTAATTCAAATATTAATTAATAAATAATAGTTTGTTTTTTATTTTTTGCACTTATTTATTGATTAATTTTGAGAGTGATTAATCGCTTTAATATTCGTGTATATGGTATATTAATAAATAATGGCCAGTTATTAGTTTCAGACGAATATATAAAAAAAAACAAAATCACTAAATTTCCTGGTGGTGGCTTGGAATTTGGAGAAGGACCTAAAGATTGTTTAATAAGAGAGTTTAGGGAGGAATTAAATTTATCTATTGAAGTAATAGAACATTTTTATACAACCGATTTTTATGTTACTTCCTCTTTTGATACTAATAGTCAAATAATTAGTATATATTATGTAGTTTGTCCAAATGAAAAAATGGATTTTAAGGTTAGCAACAGCCCACACAATTACGAAAATAAAGAAGGCGCTCAATCTTTAAGATGGATTAAATTATCAGAATTAAAAGATACTGATTTTTCTCTAATTATTGATAGAAAAGTAGGTGAAATGCTAATGAAAAGATAAATATAAATATAAAAATTACAATTTCATCTCTGATAGAAGGATCATTAATTTAATAATTAATCACCAAATTTTTGCTCTATTTTCTGGTTTAATATATTGTTTAGCATCTTCTTTAATATTAAAGGCCTCGTAAAACGGAGTAAAATTATATGCAGGGCCGTTAACTCTGTACATTTCAGGAGAATGAGGATCTGTATTTATTCTTGTTCTTAATGTTTCATCCCTATTTTTCATTCGCCAAACTTGAGCATATCCTAAAAAGAATCTTTGATTTGGAGTGAATCCATCAATTTTAGTTGTATCCCTACTTTGAGCTGTCATTTTAAAGGCATCAAAGGCAATTGCTAACCCCCCAATATCTGCAAGATTTTCTCCTAATGTTAACTCTCCATTTACATGAAGGGAATTAAGAACAGTAAATTTATTATATTGTGAAACAACGCCTCCAGTTTTAGATTTAAATTTTTCGTTATCTTCTTTTGTCCACCAGTTTTTCATATTTCCTTTTTCGTCGTATTGGCATCCTTGATCATCAAAACCATGTGTCATTTCATGGCCAATCACCATTCCTATTCCGCCATAATTAATGGCATCGTCGGCATTGGCGTCAAAAAAAGGAAATTGTAAAATTCCTGCAGGAAATACAATTTCATTGTTAGTTGGATTATAGTATGCATTTACTGTTGGAGCAGTCATTCCCCATTCCATTCTGTCTACCGGTTTTCCTATTTTAGCTAGCATAACATTCTGTTCATGTAAACTAACAGCTTTTGAATTTCCAAAAAAATCATTTCGATTGATTATTACGTCATCAAAGTTTTTCCAGACGGATGGATATCCAATCTTTTTTAAAAAGCTATTTAATTTTTTTGTGGCATTTAATTTTGTAACATCACTCATCCAATCTAAGTTTTGAATGCGAAGATTAAATGCTTTTTGCAAATTGTTTACCAATTCATCTATTTTTTTCTTAGCAGTGTCGTTAAAATGTTTTTTAACGTACAATTGGCCTAATAAATCACCTAAGCCATTATCAACAACTTTAACCATTTTTTTCCAACGTTTACTTTTAGTTTTTTGACCACTAAATATTTTTTCAAATTCAAAATTTGCATTTTGAAATTCCTTGCTTAATAAAGAAGCGTTTGAGGATAGATAATCAAATTTTAGTTTTGTTTTCCACTGATTTATAGGTTTTGAACTAATCAATTCACTTAATGATTTATAATATTCTGGCTGCCCAATAACTAAACTATCTGGTTTAATTTTTAATTCTTTAAAAAAATTAGACCAGTTCAAATTAGGAGATAAATTTTCGAGTTGTTTCACACTCATTTTATTATAATTTGACTGCGGATCTCTCAATGCAACTGCACCTCGATGAGATTTAGCAATTTCTGTTTCTAATAATAATAAATTATTAGATTGTTCAACTGCATTTTCTTTTTTCATTCCGACTAGAGTAAACAATTTTTCGGCATAAGTTAATAAGGCTTTTCTACAGATTTTACTTGAACTATCTTCTCGAGTATAATAATCTTTTTCAGGAAGCGATGTTCCTGTTTGATAAAGACAACCAATATTCATAGCGCTATTTTTTTCGTCGGCACTCACATAAAATCCAATTAAATAACCCTCTCCTTTAGAAAATGATTCTGTAATTAAATTTATAAAAGATTTATAATCAGTAATTGCATCAATTTTATTTAGCATTGGTTTTAGTGGCTCGGCGCCAATTTTTTCAATAGTAAGCGTATCCATGCCGCTAGCATAATAATCACCTACTTTTTGTTCAATACT
This sequence comes from Bacteroidota bacterium, assembly GCA_005787585.1. Classification (GTDB taxonomy): domain Bacteria; phylum Bacteroidota; class Bacteroidia; order B-17B0; family Aurantibacillaceae; genus Aurantibacillus. The sequence continues at coordinate 35,212 of SYAL01000002.1, read as the reverse complement.
TCCTTTTTCAGATTTATTGGTTGAGCTTTCTTCTAATATAGTTTTTAGTTTGTCTAAATTTTCTTGATATAATGTATAAAAACTTCCCCAACCACTTTGATCATCTGGAATTTTAGAGGATTTAAGCCAACCGCCATTAGCGAAATTGAAAAAATTATCTCCTGGTTTTGTTGATTGATCCATTCCAGTTGTATCAAAATAGGGGTGTTTGCCCATATCCTCGTTTTTTTCTTGTTTGCAAGAATTTAATAAAATTAGAAGAGTAAAAACAGAGATTATTTTAAGGTTCATATTATACGTTTTAAAAATAGTTGTAAAATTAAAAAAAATATATATTCATTCTTATTAGTCGATTTCAATTAAAGGTGGTTCGATAAATTCTTTTTTAATTTTACGATTACTAATAGATAATAATATTGCAGGAAGTAAAATTAAATTAGTGAATAATGAAATTAAAAGTGTTAACGATATTAATACACCAAGTGCAATTGTACCACCAAAAGTAGAGGCAGAGAATATAGAAAATCCACAAAATAAAATAATGGATGTATAAATCATACTTAAACCTGTTCCTTTTATTGTTTCAGAAATTGCTTTTGCTGCTGATTTCGCATGTTTTTTTAATTCTTGTCGATATTTTGATAAAAAATAAATCGTTCCGTCTGATGATATGCCAAAAGCAATACTAAAAATCAAAATAGTTGTAGGTTTAAATCTGATATCAAAAAAACCCATAATACCAGCTGTTATAATTAATGGAATTAAGCATGGTAATTTTGATAGTAAAATAATTCTTACCGATCTAAATAGAGCAATCCCAACAATAGCAATTAAAATTATTTCAATCATTAAACTTTCTAATAAATTTCTAAGAAGGTAATCGTTACTTTTTAAAAACACTAAACTATGTCCTGTTAAAACTACTTTATAATCTTTAGGATCAAAAATTGAATCAATTTTAGGTTTTATTTTTGCCAATACTTTTTTCATTTGTTTCGATCCAATATCAGATATTTGATAGCTAATTCTTGTAATTTGTTTGTTTGTGTCAATAAAAGATTGAATTTGATTACTCTTTCCCTTAAATGAATTTTGGTATTCTGACAAAGTTTTCAAATCAGTTATTCCTGGAAACTTAAAAAATTTTGAATCTCCACCTTTATAAGTTTGGTACGTAAATTTAATAAATTCAATAGCCGAAATTGGTTTTGAAAAAATTGAATCTTCAGAAAATATTTTTTGTAATAATTTTATCTTGTAAAGAGCTTTTGCATTATCTAAATACAATCCATTGCGTATTTTTGTATCTATGGCTATTTCAAAAGGCAATACTCCTCTAAAGTTTTTTTCAAAAAAATGTAAATCAGAATTAATTGGATCTTTAGAAGGAAGATCGTCTACTACAAAACCATTCAAATCAATTTTACTTAACCCCCAAAATGAAATTAAAGTGATTATTAATGTAAGAATATAAATAGTTTTTCTACGTTTTTGAACTATTAAATCAATTATTTCTAATATTTTATTTATTCTTTTTCCTTCTTGATGTTTTGTATGCTTTGTTTTTGGAGTTGGTAAGTAAAATAAAATAATTGGAATTAAAATTAAAGTAATTAAATAGGTAGTTAAAACACTTATTGCAGCTACTGTTCCAAATTCAACAAGCATAGAACTTTTTGTAAAATACAAAACACCAAAACCAATAGCTGTAGTTATATTTGCTAAAAATAAAGTAATACCAATGGTTTCGATACTATTCAAAATGGCTTTAATTTTATTGCCATGTATCATAAATTCACTTTGATACTTGTTAATAAGAAAGATACAATTTGGTAAACCTATTACCATTATCAGTGGAGGAATTAAACCCGATAATAAAGTTATTTTATAATCCAATAATTCCATTATACCAATTGACCAAATTACCCCTATAACAACTACTATTAATGAATAACATACGATAGTAAATGATCTAAAAAACAACCACAAAATAATTGAAGTCACTAAAATAGCTAGTGACAAAAATAATATCATTTCGTGCGATACTTTTTTCATTAATTGTGTTCGAATATAGGGCATACCCGAATAATGCATCTCTATTTTATTCCTTATACCATAGGCGTCCCCAATATCTTTTACCTCCTTTACAATATTTAATCGCTGTTTTGAATCGAGTGAATTTTTGTTAAATGTAATTGCGATTAAATTTGCTCCAGTTTCTCTATTGTAAATAATTCCTTCATAAAAAGGTAAGTTTAATATTTCACGCTTTAAGCTATCTAATTCATTTTGTGAACTTATTTGATTTTGAATTACAGGAATTAAACTAAAAGTTTGTAAACTATCGTTTTTCTTAAATGTAAATAAGTTAGTTAAAGACATAATGCCTTTAATACCCGAAATATTTTTTATTTTAGTATTTACCTCTGCCCAATCTTTAAATTTCTTATATTCAAAAAGATTTTTATCAGCAAATCCCATTACCATTACATTTCCGTCTTCCCCAAATTGATTTTTAAAATTTTGGTATGCGATAAATGCAGTGTCTGTATCTGGTAAAATTTTCAAGAATTGATATGATAATTCCATTTTATAGGCTTTAAAGCCCATAAATAGTGTAAGAAAAATGATAATAAATGTGAAAGATAATTTGTTTTTTAATAGTATGTTAGAGAATTTTTTCCACATAATGACATATCACTTTTTTAAATGCTGAATTCGCTTTTTTATCATTCCTCCTTTAGTATCTTTAATGCTATTCATAATTACAAAGGCAGAAGGATCAATTTTTTCGATTTCGGCATTTAATTTTGCGACTTCTAATCTTGTAATTACTGAATATAAAATATCAATATCGTCTTTTTTATTTCCGGTTTTACCATAACCTCTCGAGCCTTTATAAATAGTAACGCCTCTCCCTAAATTTTCTGTAATCATCAATCTGATTTTTTCGTTTTTAGCCGAAATAATCGTTACTCCAGTGTATTCTTCAATCCCTTCAATAATAAAATCAACGGTTCTCGAGGCGCAAAGATAAGCTAAAATTGAATATAAGGCCGTTTCAAGAGAAAGTAACCAAGCGGCAAATGAAAAAATAACTACATTAAATAATAAAATAATATCACCAATTGTTAAGCCAGTTTTTTTGCTTAAAGATATTGCCATTATTTCGGTCCCATCTATTACGCCACCACCTCTCATTGCAAGCCCAATCCCAACACCCATAAAAAAACCTCCAAAAACCGAAACTAATAATTTGTCGGCTGTTAAAATTGGAAAATCAAAAATTAATAAGCAAAGAGCTAACGCTATTATGCCAAACGATGTTTTAAATACAAAGTTTTTTCCTATTTGCCTATACCCAATTAAAATAAAAGGTATATTAAGAATGACAATTAAAATAGGTAAATTTATAGCGCATAACTTAGATAATAATAATGATATACCTGTTATACCCCCATCAATAAAATTATTTGGTAGTAAAAAACTTTTTAACCCAAAAGATGCCGAACTTATACCAATTAAAATTAAAAATACATTAATTGTTTCTCGTTTAAAAATAAGTTTAAATTCTAAGAATGCTTTTGCTTTCTCACGATTACTCTTAATTTCTTTTATTTGAGAATGTGAACTTTTATATTTTGTAAAATAATCTATTAGTTTAGTCATTTAAAAAAAGCAAATATTTATCAATTTTTTTAATAATTGATTTAAAGGTATCAGATTTATTTAAGCTACAAAAATGAAATAAATAATTTTATAATTATTTATATACTCAAATCAACAAAATAATATTCGTAAAAATAAAAATTTTAATATCATAGATTAAAACTTAAAATTTAAAAACAAAACAAGTAAATTAATTTTTAAAATCCATACAGTCATTATCAGTAATAAGAATTACATATAAAAATCTCTTAAATAATTTTGCAGAGTTCAGAACGAAAAAGTAATTTTAAAAAAAATTACAGCTATCAAAAATGAAAGAATGATTTATGTTAAAAAACATAACAGCTTTATCTTTAGTTATTTAAAAAATATTATTTTTTTTAATCTATAGTTTTTTCTGGTTATATTTGCATCCCATTTTTATTTAGGCAAAAATGAAAAATTTATAAATGTGTTTAACCTCTCAAATCTAGCCTTAAAGATTTGATACAATTAGAATCATTAAATGGCAGAAAACGCCCAATTAACCGGAATCCCGGATTTCGATTGGAATTCAATCGGAAAAAAACAAGATAATTATACCACTGAAGAAAAAGAAAAGTTAGATGAATTGTACAGTCAAAAATTAAGTACTATATCGGACCTTCAAATTATTGAGGGAGTCATTGTAGCTAAGAATAACCGCGAAGTGGTTGTAAATATTGGTTATAAATCTGATGGGGTTGTTGCTCTTTCGGAGTTTCGTTATAATCCTGATTTAAAAATTGGTGATAAAATCGAGGTGTTTATTGACCAATCTGAAAACCTTCAGGGTCAATTAGTCTTATCCCATAAAAAAGCTCGTGCAGGTAAAAGCTGGGATCGTGTTAATGATGCATTAAATAATAACGAAATCATTAAAGGTCTTGTTAAATGTCGCACTAAAGGTGGATTAATTGTAGATGTATTTGGAATAGAAGCATTTCTTCCGGGTTCCCAAATAGATGTTAAGCCAATACGTGATTACGACGTTTATGTTAATAAAACCATGGAATTTAAAGTGGTTAAAATTAATAACGAATTTAAAAACGTTGTTGTATCTCATAAAGCTTTAATCGAAGCTGAATTAGAAAGCCAAAAACGCGATATTATTTCCAAATTAGAAAAAGGTCAAGTTTTAGAGGGTACTGTTAAAAATATCACTTCATATGGTGTATTCATTGATTTAGGCGGTGTTGATGGATTAATTCATATTACCGATTTATCATGGGGTCGAATTAATCATCCGGAAGAAATAGTAAAATTAGATGATAAAATTCAAGTCGTTATTATTGAGTTTGATAATGAAAAGAAACGAATTGCTTTAGGCTTAAAACAATTAACTCCCCACCCTTGGGAGGCATTAAGTTCTGAAATAAAAGTAGGGGATAGAATTAAAGGTAAAGTAGTTGTGATAAACGATTATGGTGCATTTATTGAAATTGCTGCAGGAGTTGAAGGCTTAGTTCATGTAAGTGAAATGAGTTGGAGTCAACACTTAAGAAGTGCCCAAGAATTTGTTAAAATTGGACAAGAAATTGAATCACTGGTTCTAACATTAGATCGCGAAGAGCGTAAAATGAGTTTAGGTATGAAACAATTAACCCCTGATCCATGGAACATGATCATAGAAAAATACTCAAAAACATCCAAGCACTCAGGTATAGTTAGAAACTTTACCAATTTTGGTGTATTTGTTGAATTAGAGGAAGGTGTCGATGGTCTAGTTCATATATCTGATTTATCTTGGAGTAAGAAAATTAAGCACCCAAGTGAATTTTGTAAAGTAGGTGATAAAATTGATGTGGTAGTTTTAGAAATAGATGGTGAAAATAGACGTCTAAGTCTTGGTCATAAGCAAATGGAAGAAAATCCATGGGATATTTTTGAAACTATTTTTAATATAGATTCTATCCATAAAGGTACTCTTACTACTTTAAATGATAAAGGTGCAACTATTGGTTTACCTTATGGCGTTGAAGGGTTTTGCCCGTCTCGACACTTAAATAAAATTGATGGCACTTCTGCAAAAATTGAAGAGTCTTTAGATTTTAAAGTAATTGAATTTAGTAAGGATTCTAAGCGTATTATTGTTTCTCATGCTCGTATTCACGAAGAGGTAAAAGAAGAATTGAGAAAGACAGAAAGAGCCAATAAAAAAGCTGATTTTGATGAAAGTAAAAAAGCAGTTAAAAAAGTAAAAGATAATCAAGAAAAAACTACCTTAGGAGATATTTCTGTTTTATCTGACTTAAAAAATAAATTAGACAGTAAAAAATAATAACTTTTATATTAGTATTATTTTTATAAAAAAACTCCCAAAACGACGAGTTCGTTTAAAGGGCAACTAATAACCTCGTCAGGTTTTTAGTTTTTGAGAGCCATAACCCGCTTCTTTAAAAGGAAAGCGGGTTTTTGGTTTTTAGAATATTTTTATAAAAATTATATTTTAAATATTGTAAAAAAACTTTTAACGCATAATTCAGCCACGCAATAAAATAGAATTTATAGCGTTATTAATTTTAAACCATTTATTCAAATCAAATCGCCTATGATTAAAATATCTACCAACTTAATTGATTTTTCGAATACAAAAAACAAAAAAACATCATGTGTTTTTAAAGACTATTTTTTTGAACCTTCTCAAATTTCTTTGAAAAATATTCTAAATTTTAGTAAAAATTTAGATGTAATACCCTCAAAATTAGTTAAATGTATTGAGATTTTAAAAAGTTAAAAATTCAATATTTTTTCTTTAAAATGTTTATAAACAGATTGTTTTTTTATTAGTTTTTTACTCTTTTGTTAATACTCGAGTCAAAAAAAAAGACTTATAATTTTCAATTTATTTTGATTCGTTTTAATTTTATAAGCTATTAAAATTAAAAATTAAAATAATTCAACAAAAATGATTGTAAGTTAAAATTATTTTATTATCTTTGCCATCCTTTAAAAAGGAAATAAGCTGAAAACCAATAACATCAAGTAAAACAAAGGATATTAAATGCCCACAATACAGCAGTTAGTGAGAAAAGGTCGAACTAAACCGACCAATAAAAGTAAGTCAGCCGCTCTAGACTCTTGTCCTCAGCGCCGCGGTGTGTGTACAAAAGTTTACACAACTACACCAAAAAAACCTAACTCTGCTATGCGCAAAGTTGCTAAGGTTCGTTTAACAAACAAGCAGGAAATCATCGCCTATATTCCTGGTGAAGGACACAATCTTCAAGAACATTCAATTGTTTTGGTTCGTGGAGGTCGTGTTAAAGATCTACCTGGCGTGCGGTATCATATCGTTCGTGGAAGCCTTGATACAGGTGGCGTTGAAGGGCGAAAACAACAACGATCTAAGTATGGCACTAAACGTCCTAAATCAGGAGCTGCAGCTCCAGCTAAGAAAAAATAATTCTATTAAGATTTTATAAAATGAGAAAAGCAAGAGCAAAAAAAAGAGTGTTGTTACCTGATCCGATTTATAACGATACCATGGTAACACGTTTTTTAAATAATTTGATGTACGATGGTAAAAAAAATACTGCATCATCTATTTTTCATGATGCCATTGCCATCGTTGCGAAACGTACAAACGAAGATGGTTTAGAAGTATGGAAAAAAGCTTTAACTAATGTAACACCTCAAGTAGAGGTTCGTTCTCGTCGTGTTGGTGGTTCAACATTTCAAATTCCATCTGAAATTCGCCCCGATCGTAAGATTTCTATGGCAATGAAATGGTTAATTTCTTATTCTCGAAAACGTAACGAAAAATCAATGGCTCAAAAATTAGCTGGAGAAATTGTTGCGGCTTCCAAAGAAGAAGGCGCTTCTTTTAAAAAGAAAGAAGACATTCACAAAATGGCAGAAGCCAATAAAGCATTTTCACATTTTAGATTTTAACTAACCAAATGGACTTACGTTACACAAGAAATATTGGAATTGCTGCCCACATTGATGCAGGTAAAACTACTTGTACTGAAAGAATTTTATATTATACTGGTGTTAACCATAAAATTGGAGAGGTACACGATGGTGCGGCTACTATGGATTGGATGGCACAAGAACAAGAACGTGGTATCACCATAACCTCAGCAGCAACTACTTGTTTTTGGAAATATCGTAATAATAACTATAAAATAAATATTATTGATACCCCTGGTCACGTTGATTTTACTGTTGAAGTTAATCGTTCATTACGTGTATTAGATGGTTTAGTATTCTTATTTTCTGCTGTTGATGGTGTTGAACCTCAATCTGAAACAAATTGGCGTTTAGCTGATAATTATAATGTTACTCGTATCGGTTTCGTGAATAAAATGGACCGTCAGGGGGCTGATTTTCTTAAAGTGGTTAAGCAAACTCGCGATATTTTAGGCGGTAATGCAGTCCCTCTCCAGTTACCAATTGGTTCAGAAGAAAATTTTATTGGAGTTGTAGATTTAATAAATTTCCGTGGTATCGTTTGGAATGATGATGATAAAGGAATGACTTTCAAAGAAGTTCCAATTCCAGCTGATATGATAGAGGAGGCAGCGGTGTGGAGAGAAAAAATGTTAGAGGCAGTATCAGATTTTGATGATAACATCATGCAAAAGTTTTTTGATGCGCCCGATACAATTACTGAAAGAGAAGTGCTTGACGCATTGCGTAAAGCCTGTGTTGCAAATAAAATAGTTCCGATGGTTTGTGGAAGCGCTTTTAAAAATAAAGGTGTTCAAACAATGTTAGATTTAGTGATGGAGCTTATGCCATCTCCTTTAGACAAAAATCATATTACAGGAGTTAATCCTGATACAGAAAAAGAAGTTACTCGTAAGCCTGATGTTACCGAACCTTTTACAGCTTTGGCTTTTAAAATAGCAACCGATCCTTTTGTAGGTCGTTTGTGTTTTATTCGCGCTTATTCTGGTCGTTTAGATGCAGGTTCTTATGTGTTTAATACCCGTTCTGGTAATAAAGAACGTATTTCTCGTATTTTTCAAATGCATGCCAACAAACAAAATCCAGTTGAGTTTCTTGAGGCCGGAGATATTGGTGCAGTTGTAGGATTTAAAGATATTCGCACCGGAGACACTCTATGTGATGAAAAAAATCCAATTGTATTAGAAGCAATGAATTTTCCAGAGCCCGTAATTGCAATAGCTATTGAGCCTAAAACACAAGGAGATTTAGATCGACTGGGAGTAGGCTTAAATAAATTAGCTGAAGAAGATCCAACCTTTCGTGTAAAAACAGACGAAGATTCGGGGCAAACAATTATTTCTGGAATGGGCGAACTTCACTTAGAAATTATTGTAGATCGTTTAAAAAGAGAATTTAAAGTAGAGGTAAACCAAGGCGCCCCTCAAGTTGCTTACAAAGAAGCTATTTCAGGTACCATTAACCATCGTGAAGTATACAAAAAACAATCAGGTGGTCGTGGAAAATTTGCCGATATGAAAATTATTTTGGGTCCAGTTGATGCAGATTTTGATACATCAAAAACCGGAGGATTACAATTTGTTAACGAAATTACTGGTGGTAATATTCCACGTGAATTTATTCCTGCAGTTGAAAAAGGATTCAAAAACTCATTATCAAATGGTGTATTAGCCGGATATCCTCTTGTAGGATTAAAAGTTATACTTACTGATGGTTCTTATCACGCTGTCGACTCAGATGCTTTATCTTTTGAGATTTGTGCTCGTAGTGCATACCGCGAAGCATTACCCAAATGTAAACCTGTTTTATTAGAGCCTATCATGAAAGTTGAGGTTTTAACGCCTGAACAAAATATGGGGGATGTTGTAGGCGATTTAAACCGTCGCCGTGGCCAAATTGAAGGAATGGATTCTAAGGGAAATGCTCAAGTTATTAAAGCAAAAGTTCCTCTATCTGAAATGTTTGGTTATGTAACTCAGTTACGAACTTTAACTTCAGGTCGCGCCACTTCAACTATGGAATTTAGTCATTATAACGAAGCACCACTCAATATTGCTGCCGACGTAATTTCAAAAGCAAAAGGAAAAACAGAAAAAGTTTAAAAAATAAACCAAATAAATACGTTCTTTTAATATGAGCCAAAGAATTAGAATAAAATTAAAATCATACGATTTTAATTTAGTTGACAAGTCAGCTGAAAAAATTGTTAAAACTGTAAAAGCTTCAGGTGCAGTTGTAAATGGACCTATTCCTTTACCCACCAATAAAAGAATTTTTACAGTATTAAAATCTCCGCACGTTAATAAAAAAGCACGTGATCAGTTTCAATTGTGTGCCTATAAGCGTTTGTTAGATATTTATAGCTCATCCTCTAAAACAGTTGATGCCTTAATGAAGTTAGAATTACCAAGCGGTGTTGAAGTTGAAATTAAAGTATAGCTTTCAGTAATAATTAGATTAAAATTAAATATAAAGAGTAATAATTAAAATAAAATTAAAATGTCAGGTTTAATTGGTAAAAAAGTAGGAATGACGAGTTTCTTCGATGCCAATGGTAAATATTTACCATGCACAATTATAGAAGCAGGTCCTTGCGTAGTGACGCAAGTAAAAACCAATGAAAAAGACGGTTACACATCTATTCAATTGTCCTATGATGAAAAAAAGGAAAAAAATACAACTGGGGCAATGAAAGGTCATTTTGCAATTGCTAAAACAACACCAAAACGCAAAATTGTTGAATTCCGTAATTTTGAGGAAAGTAAAAACTTGGGTGAAGTCCTCACTGTAGATTTATTTGCAGAAGGAGAATTTGTAGATATTATTGGAACGAGTAAAGGTAAGGGCTTTCAAGGAGTTGTTAAACGATACGGATTCAGTGGAGTAGGGCATGCCAACAAATCTCATGGTCAACATGATCGCGAAAGAGCACCTGGTTCATTAGGCGCATCTTCAGATCCTTCTCGAGTTATGCCAGGGCATCGAATGGGTGGTAGAATGGGTGGTGATCGAAAGAAAGTTCAAAACTTAGTTATAGTTAAAATTATGCCTGAAAAAAATCTGATCCTTATAAAAGGTTCAGTGCCAGGTGCAAAAGGGTCTTACGTCTTAATAGAAAAGTAATTATGCAATTAGAGATATTAAATATAAGTGGAAAAAAAACAACTAAAAAAGCGGATTTATTAGATTCGATTTTTTCAGTAGAGCCAAATGATCATTGTATTTATCTTGATATAAAGCAATTTTTAGCTAATCAACGTCAAGGAACACATAAATCAAAAGAACGTGCAGAAATTTCGAGAACCACAAAAAAATTAAAAAAACAAAAAGGAACCGGTGGAGCTCGTGCTGGTTCAATGAAATCTCCATTATTTATCGGTGGAGGTCGTGCTTTTGGTCCCCGACCTCGCGATTATTCTTTTAAATTGAATAAAAAAGTAAAGGCTTTGGCTCGTATTTCAGCTTTAACTTATAAAGCAAAAGATAATGCAATCACAGTTTTAGAGGACTTCAATTTTGAAGCTCCAAAAACTAAAAATTACATTGATTTAATGAAAAATTTAAATCTTAGTGATAAAAAAACTCTTCTAGTATTAGGTGATTCAAATAAGAATGTATATTTGTCTTCCCGAAATATTCAGGGTGTTAAAGTTGTAAAGGCATCTGATTTAAATACTTATGATATTTTAAATGCAGAGACTTTAATTTTAGCAGAAAGTTCAGTAAAAGTTCTTGAAACAATCTTAAATAAGTAAAATGGATATTTTAATAAAGCCAATCATTACAGAAAAAATGACATCTCAAGCCGAAAAGCTTAATTGTTATGGTTTTGTAGTAGATAAGAGAGCCAATAAATTAGAAATAAAAGGAGCCATAGAAGCTATGTATGGAGTTAAAGTAGATTCGGTTAATACTCAACAATATGTTGGAAAAGTAAAAACAAGAAACACGACTCGTGGTGTTGCTGTTGGCAGAGTAAATCGAAACAAAAAAGCAATTGTAACCCTCAAAACAGGCGAAGTAATTGATTTTTATGCTAGTATATAATTTTTGTAAAACGAATTTAAAATGGGATTAAAAAAATATAGACCACTCACTCCAAGTTTAAGATACGCCTTAACTTCTGAGTTTGCCGAAATTACTGCCTCTGAACCAGAAAAAAGTTTAATTGTTAAAACAAATTACTCATCAGGCGGACGAAATAATTCAGGTAAAATGACAATGCGTTACATTGGTGGCGGTCATAAAAAAGTTATTCGTTCAATAGATTTTAAACGCGATAAAGATGGAATTGAAGCAACTGTAAAAACTGTGGAATATGATCCAAATCGTTCGGCTCGTATTGCCTTAATTTTTTACAAAGATGGAGAAAAACGTTATATTATTGCACCTCAAGGAATTAAAGTTGATCAAAAAATCATGTCAGGTAAAGGTGCTGCTCCAGAAATAGGAAACACATTATTTTTATCTGAAATCCCTCTAGGAACTATTATTCATAACATCGAATTACGACCTGGGCAAGGTGCTGTTTTAGCTCGAAGTGCAGGTGGATACGCTCAATTAACTGCTCGCGATGGAAAGTATGCAATTTTACGCATGCCATCTGGAGAAGTTCGTATGATTTTAATTACTTGTAAGGCTACCATTGGTGCGGTATCAAATCCTGATCATAATCAAGAAGTTTATGGTAAAGCAGGTCGCTCTCGTTGGTTAGGTGTTCGACCTCGTACTAGACCAGTTGCTATGAATCCTGTTGACCATCCTATGGGTGGTGGAGAAGGCCGTGCATCAGGTGGACAACCCCGCTCTCGTAAAGGTTTACCATCTAAAGGATTTAAAACACGTTACAAAGCAAAAGCATCAAATAAACATATTATTGAAAGAAGAAAAAAATAATAAATAACGTTTAATGGTTTCGGTTTACCGAAATTTCAAAACCAAAAAAAAAGAAAAATGTCAAGATCATTAAAAAAAGGGCCTTTTATCGATTTCAACCTTGAAGGAAAGGTTGAAAAGATGAATCAAAGCGGAAAAAAATCTGTAATTAAGACTTGGGCTCGTCGTTCAACAATTCCACCAGAATTTGTAGGGCATACATTTGCTGTGCATAATGGAGCCAAATTTATCCCGGTTTATATAACCGAGAACATGGTTGGTCACAAACTAGGAGAGTTTTCACCAACTCGAGTATTTAAAGGTCACGCTGGTCATAATAAAAAATAATTAGAAACCATGGGAAAAAGAAAAAGACTAGTTGCCGAAAAACGTAAAGAAGAGAATAAAAGTTCTTATTTTGCAAAATTAAATAATTGCCCCACCTCTCCTCGCAAAATGCGACAAGTTGCAGATTTAGTTAGAGGTATGGATGCATATACTGCTTTAAATGTGTTAAAGTTTAACACTAGAGAAGCATCTGGAAGGTTAGAAAAATTATTAAAATCTGCTATCGCCAATTACGAACAAAAAAGTCAACAACGTGCCGAGGAAGGTACATTGTTTGTTAAAGAAGTGATGGTTGATAGTGCCCTGATGGTTAAGCGCTTACGAACTGCCCCTCAAGGTCGCGGCTACCGTATAAGAAAACGTACAAATCATGTAACTTTAATTTTAGACACAAAAAATATTTAATAAGAAATGGGACAAAAAGTAAATCCAATTGGTATTAGGTTAGGAATCATTAAAGGATGGGATTCTAACTGGTTTGGTGGTAAAGACTTCGGAGACAAATTAATGGAAGATGATACAATCAGAAATTATGTTAAAGCTCGTCTTCCTAAAGGGAGCATTTCAAAGATTGTAATAGAAAGAACGCTAAAATTAGTTACAGTAACTATTAATACTGCCCGTCCTGGTATCATTATCGGTAAAGGTGGTAAAGAAGTAGATAAATTAAAAGAAGAACTAAAAAAACTAACTAAAAAAGAGATTCAAATTAATATATTTGAAATTAAAAGACCTGAATTAGATGCTCGTTTAGTTGCTGATAGTATTGCACGACAAGTTGAAGGACGTATTTCTTTCCGTCGCGCAGCAAAAATGTCAATGGCTTCTACTATGAGATTAGGTGCTGAAGGAATTAAAATCAAAGTATCGGGTCGTTTAGGGGGTGCAGAAATGGCACGTTCTGAAGGCTATAAAGAAGGAAGAACACCCTTGCATACTTTACGTGCAGATATTGATTACGCTGTAGCTGAAGCACATACGTCTTATGGTCGTATCGGAATTAAGGTATGGATTTGTCGCGGAGAAGTTTTTGGTAAGAGAGATTTATCCCCTAACTCAGGCTTATCCAAAGAAAAAGGTGTCAGTTCAGGTGGCGAAAGAAGAGACAATGATCGTCCAAAGTTTAGTGGAAAAAAAAGACTTAAAAGAGAAGATAAATAAAATTAGTATCAGATAAAAATTTAATTCATGTTACAACCAAAAAGATCAAAATATAGAAAATCACAAAAAATGAAAATGAAAGGCGATGCGAAGCGTGGCCATGAGTTAGCATTTGGTTCATTTGGAATTAAAGCAATGGATGAGTGTAGAATGACTGGTCGTCAAATTGAGGCTGCTCGTATTGCTATTACACGTTTTATGAAACGAGAAGGTCAGGTTTGGATTCGTGTTTTTCCGGATCGCCCTGTAACTTCAAAACCTGCTGAGGTTCGTATGGGTAAAGGAAAAGGCGCTCCTGAATATTGGATGGCTCCAGTAAAACGAGGTCGTATTTTGTTCGAAGCTGAAGGCGTGCCATTAGCTGTTGCTAGAGAGGCACTTCGATTAGCAGCTCAAAAATTACCAATTGTTACTAAATTCATAGTTCGCAGAGATTATGTTGAGTCGACCGTTCAGTAACTAATTGAAAATAAAAATATTATTAATTTTAATTAAACCGTTACTTTGATTAAATATTGATAAAAAATGTTCTAACAAAAGAACACAATTAAAACAAACTTAAAATGAAAAATAAAGATATAGTAAATTTACCCGATCAAGATCTTATTGAAAAGGTAAAAGATGAAAAGGCTGCTTTAAATAAAATCACTTTAAACCATGCTATTTCTCCTGTTGAAAATCCTTCTAAAATTCGCTTTAATCGCAGAAATATAGCACGCTTGTTAACAGAGGTTACAAAACGTAAAAATACTTCAAATAAATAATTGATAGAAATTTATGGAAATTGAAAGAAACTTAAGAAAAGAAAAAGTTGGTGTTGTTAAAAGTAACAAGATGGATAAAAGCATTGTTGTTTCTGTTATGCGTAAAGTAAAACACCCTAAATATGGTAAATTTCTTAAAAAAACAAGCACCTTCGTTGCTCACGATGAGAAAAACGAATGCAGTATTGGAGATACCGTAAAAATTGCTGAAACTCGCCCTTTAAGTAAAACAAAAAATTGGCGTTTAGTTGAAGTTGTTGAAAAAGTTAAATAAAATGAGAGTTAATCGATAATAAAAATTTAAAATGATACAAAACGAATCCAGATTAACCGTAGCTGATAATAGTGGTGCTAAAGAAGTACTTGTTATTCGTGTATTGGGTGGAACAAAAAAGCGTTATGCCTCCATTGGTGATAAAGTAGTAGTTACTATCAAGCATGCAATGCCAAGTGGTAATGCAAAAAAAGGTACAGTAAGTAAAGCTGTAATTGTAAGAACAAGAAAAGAAATAAGCAGACCAGATGGTTCTTACATTCGTTTTGATGATAACGCTGTAGTTTTATTAAATACAACTGATGAAATTCGAGGTACTCGTATTTTTGGACCAGTAGCTCGCGAATTACGCGATAAACAATTTATGAAAATAATTTCATTAGCACCAGAAGTGCTTTAAATACAAAAAGATAATAAACATGTCTAAGATAAAATTAAAAAAAGGCGACACCGTTAAAGTAATTTCTGGCGAATCAAAAGGTAAGCAAGGTAAAATCGTTACAATAGATCCAAAAAAATTGCGTGCTATTGTTGAGGGTGTAAATATGGTTAGTAAAAGTGAAAAACCAAATGCCAAAAATACCAATGGTGGTATTGTAAAAAAAGAAGGCTCAATCCACATTTCAAACTTAATGTTTTTAGAAGGTGGCAAAACTGTTCGCATAGGTCGTAAATTAAATGAGACAACTCAAAAAATTGAGCGCATCTCTTCAAAAACCAAGGAATCAATTAAATAATGGCAAAAACAACTTATCAACCTCGTTTAAAAGGTAAATATCTTAACGAAATCGTTTCGACTTTACAAAAACAATTTTTATACACTTCATCAATGCAAGTTCCAAAATTGCAAAAAATTTGTATCAACCAAGGTATAGGAGATGCTGTTTCTGATAAGAAATTAATAGAATCAGCAATAAAAGAAATGACTACAATTTCTGGTCAAAAAGCTGTGGCGACTTATTCTACAAAAGATATTTCTAATTTTAAACTACGAAAAGGTGTTGCAATTGGTGCTCGAGTTACTCTTCGTGGTGATAAAATGTACGAGTTTTTAGATCGTTTAATTGCATCAGCACTTCCACGTATTCGAGATTTTAAAGGTGTAAATGATAAAGGATTTGATGGTAGAGGAAACTATACTTTAGGAGTAACAGAACAAATTATTTTCCCTGAAATTGATATTGATAAAGTGAGTAAAATTGCTGGAATGGATATTACTTTTGTAACAACAGCTCCAACAGATAAAGAAGCTCATGCATTATTAACTGAATTTGGAATTCCGTTCAAAAAGAAACAATCATAAAAATGGCAAAAGAATCAATGAAGGCCCGCGAGGTCAAACGTAAAAGATTAGTTGAAAAGTATGCAGCTAAGCGAGAAGAGCTTAAAAAAGCGAACGATTCAGTAGGATTACAAAAATTACCGCGTAACTCATCAAAAATTCGCGTTCGTAATCGTTGTAATTTGACGGGTCGTCCTCGCGGATATATGCGTACATTTGGTGTAAGTCGTGTAACATTCCGAGAAATGGTTCTCTTTGGATTAATACCTGGCTTAACTAAAGCAAGTTGGTAGAAAATAAATGTTGTAGGTATTGCAAATATTTGTATATTTGCGACCTCAAAAATAAATAAATAATTGTTTAATATAATTATTCTGTTAATTCGGAATAACATATAAACTTAAAAAATGACAGATACAGTATCAGATTACTTAACCCGTGTAAGAAACGCGATAAAAGCAAACCATCGCGTTGTTGAAGTTCCGGCTTCCAATCTAAAAAAAGAAATTACAAAGATTCTTTTCGAAAAAGGTTATATTTTAAACTACAAGTTTGAAGAAACCGAAAATAAGCAAGGTTCAATAAAGATAGCCTTAAAGTATCATCCATTAACAAAAATACCTGCCATCCGTTCATTAGAGCGTATTTCTAGTCCAGGTTTACGTAAATATTCTGGGGTAGTTAAAATGCCTCGAGTATTAAATGGCTTAGGTATTGCAATTATTTCTACTTCTAAAGGAGTTATTACTGACAAAGAAGCTAAGAAATTAAATGTTGGGGGCGAAGTTTTATGTTATATTTCATAATTTAATAGGAGGAAAATTAGCATGTCACGTATAGGAAAATCCCCCATAGCATTACCAAAAGGAGTTGAGGTAAAGATTAATAACGGTTTAGTAACTGTTAAAGGTTCAAAAGGAGAATTAACTCAAAAAGTAGATTTAGATATTAACGTTTCTGTTCACGAAAACCAAATATTACTAACTCGCCCAACTGATCAAAAACGTCATAGATCACTTCATGGTTTATACCGTTCATTAATTGCTAATATGATAAAAGGGGTTAGCGAGGGTTTTAAAATAGAGCAAGAATTAGTTGGTGTTGGTTATCGTGCTTCAAATAGAGGACAAATGTTAGAATTATCTTTAGGATATTCACACAACATTTCTTTTGAATTGCCAAAAGAAATTAAAGTATCTACCACTGCTGAAAAAGGACAAAATCCTAAAATAGTAATGGAAAGTGCAGATAAGCAACTGATTGGTATGGTTGCTGCTAAAATAAGAAGCCTTCGTAAACCAGAGCCATACAAAGGTAAAGGTATTAAGTTTGTTGGCGAACAACTAAGAAGAAAAGCTGGTAAATCGGCCTCAAAAAAATAATTCAATAAAGTATTAATCATCTTTAAAAAAATTAAAAAGATGGCAGTAAGTAAACAAGATAGAAGAACAAAAATTAAATTTAAATTGCGTAAATCCATTAATGGAACATCGCAATCACCTCGCTTAAGTGTATACCGTAGTAATGCTGAAATATATGCTCAATTAATAGACGATAAAGGTGGAAAAACTTTATTAGCTGTTTGTTCTGCTGATAAGTCTATCCTTTCGAGTAAAGTCAATAAAATCGAAAAAGCAAAACTGGTTGGTAAATTACTAGCCGAAAAAGCAGTTGCAAACGGAATCACAAAAGTGGTTTTCGATCGTAATGGGTTTTTATATCATGGTCGTGTAAAATCGTTAGCCGAAGGTGCTCGCGAAGGGGGTTTAAAATTCTAAAATACTAATAGATGTCAAAAGAAGTAGTAAAACGCGTTAAATCAAGCGAAATAGAGTTAAAAGATAAATTAGTTGCTATTCAACGTGTAACCAAAGTAACAAAGGGCGGTCGCCATTTCAGTTTTTCTGCTATTGTTGTGGTTGGAAACGAAAAAGGTGTTATTGGTCAAGGCTTAGGTAAAGCAAATGAGGTAACTGATGCCATTACAAAAGGTATCGAAGATGCTAAAAAGAGTTTGGTTAAAGTGCCAGTATTAAATGGAACTGTTCCTCATGCTCAAGAAGGTAAATTTGGAGGAGCCCGTGTTTTTTTAAAGCCTGCTGCTCATGGAACAGGTGTTATTGCAGGTGGTGCTATGCGTGCAGTTTTAGAAAGTGTCGGTATTACTGATGTATTAGCAAAATCAAAAGGTTCCAGTAATCCTCATAATTTAGTAAAAGCTACTCTTGATGCCTTAATAAAGATGCGTGATCCTATTACTGTTGCTCAACAACGTGGAATTAAATTATCAAGAGTGTTTAATGGATAAAATTGAAACAATGGGAAAAGTAAAATTAACATTAATTAAAAGTACCGCCAAACGCAGTCCATCTCAAAAAGCAACTTTAATTGCTTTAGGTTTGGGAAAAACTCATAGTGCGGTGCAAAAAGAGGTTAATCCAGCAATAGAGGGTATGATTAACAGGGTAAAACATGTTTTAAAAGTTGAAAATATTTAATAGAACACAAAATGAATTTAAGTGAATTAAAACCTAAAAAAGGATCTGTAAAAACAAATTATCGACGTGGTCGTGGACAAGGTTCTGGTGGCGGTGGTACTGCTACTCGAGGTCATAAAGGAGCTCAATCGCGTTCTGGTCACTCTAAAAAAGTAGGTTTTGAAGGTGGTCAAATGCCCCTGCAACGTCGTGTTCCTAAATTTGGCTTTAAAAATATTAATAGAGTTAATCATCATGGTATTAATTTAGATAGCATTCAGCAATTATTAGATTCTACTAAAATAACCGAAATTAATTTTGATGTTTTAATCGAAAATGGTTTAGCTCACAAAGACGATTTAGTAAAAATTATGGGTCGTGGCGAATTAAAATCAAAAGTAGATATTAAAATACACGCCTTTACAGCTTCAGCTAAAAAAGCTGTTGAAGAAAAAGGTGGAACAATAACTAAGATAAACTAATATATGAAGCGTTTTATTGACACACTTCGAAATATTTGGACCATTGAGGAACTAAGACAAAGAATCATAGTCACTCTAGGCTTAGTTTTGATTTATCGCTTAGGGTCATATGTGGTTCTTCCGGGTGTTAATATTGATGCTTTAAATTCTGCTAACAATTCTAACGACAGCGGTGGTATTGTAGGATTAATAAATATGTTTGCTGGTGGAGCTTTTTTACGAGCTTCTATCTTCGGTTTAGGCATAATGCCATACATTACAGCATCTATTATTATTCAATTACTTGGTATGGCTGTACCTTATTTTCAAAAAATGCAAAGAGAAGGAGAAAGTGGTCGGAAAAAAATAAATCAATATACTCGTTTTTTAACAATTGCTGTAACTGCAGTTCAAGCACCAGGTTATATAGCTTCAATTAAATCATCTGCTCCTCAGGCATTTACAGATTTAAGTTCATTTTGGTGGGTTCAATCTATTTTTATATTAATAACTGGTACCATGTTTGTAATGTGGCTAGGCGAACGTATTACTGATAAAGGTTTAGGTAATGGCATTTCACTAATTATTATGATTGGTATTATTTCTCGTTTACCTTTTGCTTTTTTATCCGAAATAAAGTCCAGAACCGCTGGTAATGGTGGCTTGATTATTTTTTTAATAGAAATTGTTATTCTATTATTAGTTATTGTTTTTTCTATTTTATTGGTTCAGGGTACTCGAAGAATACCGGTACAATTTGCTAAAAAAATAGTTGGCAACAAACAATATGGTGGAGTTCGTCAATATATCCCTTTAAAAGTAAATGCTGCTGGTGTTATGCCAATCATTTTCGCTCAAGCAATTATGTTTATTCCTTCTGCAATATCAGGTTTTTCAGGTAATTCGGGTGGTGTTTTTTCTGAAAGATATGGCTTTTGGTATAATTTAATTTTTGCGATTATGATTATTTTATTTACTTATTTTTATACAGCAATCATGGTTAATCCCAATCAATTAGCCGATGATATGAAAAGGAATGGTGGTTTTATCCCTGGTATAAAGCCCGGTAAAAAAACTGCTGAATTTATAGATCAAGTGATGAGTAGAATTACTTTACCTGGTTCTATATTTTTAGCTGGTGTTGCCATTATGCCCGCTTTTGCACAAAAACTGGGAATAAATAGTGCTTTTGCTGATTTTTATGGGGGAACGTCTTTATTGATTTTAGTTGGTGTTGTTCTTGATACATTACAACAAGTTGAAACATATTTATTAAATAGACACTATGATGGTTTAATGAAAACAGGAAGAATAAAGGGTAGGGGTGCTAATTCAATGATGGTTCAACAGGGTTAATTTTAAAATGGCCAAACAATCAAATATTGAAATAGATGGAACAATTATTGAAGCATTAAGTAACGCAATGTTCAGAGCAGAGTTAGAAAATGGACATATTGTTACCGCGCATATTTCTGGTAAAATGCGAATGCACTACATCAAAATTTTACCAGGAGATAAAGTGAAATTAGAAATGAGTCCATACGATTTATCAAAGGCTAGGATTACTTTTAGATACAAATAAAAATTACAAAAATGAAAGTTAGAGCATCCATTAAAAAAAGAAGTGTCGATTGCAAAATTGTGCGACGCAAAGGAAAATTGTACGTAATCAATAAAAAAAACCCAAAGTTTAAACAAAGACAGAAATAAAATTCATCTTTGAAAATATTTTTAAAAATTTTATTTAATAAAAAATGGCACGTATAGCTGGTATAGATTTACCCAAAAACAAAAGAGGCGTAGTAGGTTTAACCTATATTTACGGAATTGGAAGCAGTAGAGCTGCTAAAATTTTGAGTGAAGCTGGAATTCACCATGACAAAAAAGTAAACGAGTGGTCAGATGATGAGCAAAATGCAATTCGTAATTTGATTAACAATAGTTTTAAAATTGAAGGTGCGCTCCGATCTGAAGTTCAATTAAACATTAAACGTTTAACCGATATTAATAGTTATAGAGGAATTCGCCACAGAAACAGTTTACCTGTTCGTGGTCAACGTTCTAAAACTAATGCTCGTACTCGTAAGGGTAAACGTAAAACAATTGCCAATAAAAAAATGGCTGCTAAATAATAATTAAAAATTAAGTTACAATACAAATGGCAAAACAACCCACAGCTGCAAACAACGCTAAAATAACTCAGCGCAAACGCACAGTAAAGGTAGAAGCAAATGGCGAAGCCCACATTAATGCTACTTTTAACAATATCATAATTTCATTAACTAATATTTCCGGACAAGTAATTTCTTGGAGTAGTGCAGGTAAAATGGGATTTAGAGGTTCTAAAAAAAACACTCCTTATGCCGCTCAAATGGCTGCTGCAGATTGCAGTAAGGTTGCTTTTGATGCTGGTTTACGAAAAGTTAAAGTTTACGTTAAAGGTCCAGGTGGCGGAAGAGAAAGTGCAATCAGAACAATCGCAACTTCTGGAATTGAAGTTTCTGAAATTATGGATATTACGCCAATGCCACATAATGGTTGTCGTCCACCTAAACGTCGTAGAGTATAATAAATAAAAAAAGCCGGTCTCGGATATCGAGATTTGGAGTTGATCATCTATAGGGTTTTCAACTTAAATAATAACTAAAAAAAATGATTATTTAAAATGGCAAGGTACACAGGTCCAAAATCAAAAATCGCTCGTAAATTCAGAGAACCAATATTTGGTCCTGATAAAGCGTTAGAAAAAAAGAACTATCCTCCTGGGCAACACGGAAACACAAAAAAACGTGCAAAACAATCTGAATACGCTATTCAGTTAATGGAAAAACAAAAAGCTAAATATACCTATGGTATTTTAGAAAAACAGTTTGCAAAAACTTTTGATAAAGCAGCTCGCTCTCATGGTATAACAGGCGAAGTGTTATTGCAATTAATCGAAAGCCGTTTAGATAATGTTGTATATCGTCTTGGAATCGCTCCTTCTCGAAGAGGCGCTCGTCAATTAGTATCTCATGCACACATTACAGTTAACGGTTTGGTTGTAAATATTGCATCTTTTACACTAAAACCAGGAGATGTTATTGCTGTGCGTGAAAAATCTAAATCGTTAGAAATTGTTTCAAACGCAGTTTCAGGAGCGGTAAATAAACATGCTTGGTTAGATTTTGATAAATCATCCTTAAGCGGTAAATTTCTTTCTCGCCCCGAGCGTTCTCAGATACCAGAAAACATAAAAGAACAATTAATAGTTGAATTGTACTCTAAATAATTAATTAAAAATTTTTATAAGAAAAAAAATATGGCAATTTTAAATTTCGTAAAACCTGATAAGGTTATCATGATTAACTCAAATGAAACTACTGGACAGTTTGAGTTTAGACCCCTCGAACCAGGATTTGGTATCACTATTGGAAACTCCCTCCGTCGTATTCTGCTATCATCTCTCGAAGGTTATGCAATTACCAGTTTAAGAATTGAAGGTGTTGATCATGAGTTTTCTACCATCAAAGGAGTTGTTGAAGATGTTACTGAAATAGTTTTAAATTTAAAACAAGTTCGTTTTAAAAAACAATTAGATAATCACGATAGCGAAAAAATTACGGTCCACTTTTCAGGTGCAGATAAATTTACTGCTGGCGATATTGCGAAATACGTGAATGGTTTTCAAATTTTAAATCCTGATTTAGTTATTTTTAATTGTGATTCTTCTGTTCGTTTAAAAATGGAATTAACCGTAGAACGTGGACGTGGTTACGTTCCTGCAGAAGAAAATAAAACTAATAGCGCACCAATTGGAACTATTTTTATCGATTCTATTTATACGCCTATCAAAAATGTAAAATATAATATCGAAAACTATCGTGTTGAGCAAAAAACCGACTACGAACGTTTAATTTTTGATATCATTACCGATGGATCAATTCATCCCAAAGATGCATTAAAAGAAGCTGCCAAGATTCTTATCTATCATTTTATGTTATTTTCTGATGAAAAAATCACTTTAGATACTGAAGAAAAACGTAATGATGAAGAATTTGATGAATCAAGCCTTCACATGCGTCAATTATTAAAAACCAAGTTAGTAGACATGGACTTATCTGTTCGTGCTTTAAATTGCCTGAAAGCTGCTGACGTTGAAACCCTTGGAGAATTAGTGTCGTTTAATAAAAATGATTTGTTGAAATTTAGAAATTTTGGTAAAAAATCATTAACCGAATTAGAAGATTTAGTTCAAGCCAAAACTTTACAATTTGGAATGAACGTGGCAAAATATAAATTAGATAAAGATTAATAAATATAAGTTTTTTCAGACAATATTTAAGGTCTTATCTTATTTTATTGAACATTGAAACTTAAATCAAAAAAAAATGAGACACGGAGATAAAATAAATAATTTAGGTAGAAAAACCGCACATCGTCATGCTTTGTTAATGAACTTAGCTTGTGCCTTAATTGAAAATAAACGAATTTTTACTACTCTTGCTAAAGCAAAAGCCCTACGCGTTTATGTTGAACCAATTATTACCAAAAGTAAAGATGATACAACTCATAGCCGCAGAACTGCATTTAGTTATTTAAAAAACAAAGATGTTGTGAGTACATTATTTAAAGATGTTGCAGTAAAAGTTGCAGAACGTAATGGTGGATACACCCGAATAATTAAAACTGGAAATCGACAAGGTGATGCAGCAGAAATGGCTATGATTGAATTAGTTGACTTTAACGAGATTTATAGTAACAATAAAAAATCTAATGATAAAACAACTAAGAAAACAACTCGTAGAAGCAGAGGTTCTAAATCAACAAAAATAGATAATTCTTCTATTGAAGAAGCTAAAGAAACAGAATAATTGTTTTAAATAATTTATCTAAACCCTTCTTGATTTTTCATGAAGGGTTTTTTTATTAATAAAATTTTAGATTATATTAGTAAAAATAGACATATTAAAAATCTTTATTTAATATATATCTAGTTATTATTTACTAAAAAAGAACAACATCAACAGATAGAAAATTTAAAGAATGAAATTGAAACATTGAAGAAGAAATAAAAAATGTTTCAAAAATAAATGACTAATTATTTTCTATTTATATCTATTTTAAGAGAAAATATATTAGAATAAAAACCAGTTGATTGATCACCAATATTGCTAATGGCATAATCTAAATTAAAAATTTTATATTTAAACCCAAGGCCAAAATTAGGTTGAGCTGTTGTAATATATAAGGTTGCACGATCGTTTAATTGTTTTTGAATATTGCTAATACCAGCTCTCAAAAAAATAAAATCTAAGTATCCAATTTCTAAGCCAAAATTAGGTTCTAAGCTCCAAATATTCGAACTTAAAACACTATTACGCTGACCATCAAAGCTGTTTATTAAATTTATTTCTTCCAAAATCGAGATTTTATTTTTCCATAAAAGTTGAGTTCGGGCGGCCCCAATAATTAATTTAGGAGTAGTTATTTCGATGGATTGATTGGGTATTTGATTTCCTGTTTGTGTAAAGGTTTCAATTTGTTTTTGACTTAAATTAAAATTCCATACATTAAAAGTACCAGTTACATCTCTGGCCGTTGCCGCCAATTGCCATTTTTTATAATTATAATTAGCGGCTATATCAATACCCAAGCCCCAAGCGCCTCCAAATTCGCCAATTTTACGTCTAATAATTTTAAAATTTCCGCCAAGAGTTAAACCTTTAATAAGGTTCAAATGCCTTGAATAACTAAATAATGCTGCAAAATCTATGGCGTTAAAAGTACTTATTCGATTATAATCTATGTTGCCATTGGCATCAACTAAATCTAAAGTATTAGGTATATTATCAACTCCAAATCTTAAAATAGATAAAGCAACTATACTATTACTATCTATTTTTTTAGAAATTCCTATAAAATCGTATTTGGCAATACCAGCAAAGTATTCTGCATGCATTAAAGCAACTTCGATATATGTTTTTTGTTTTAATAAATTTGCAGGATTCCAATAACCTGCATAAGCACCTTGGGAAGATACAATATTCGAATTACCCATACCCAGAGCTCGGGCACCTACACCAATATTTAAAAACTCGTTGCTGTATTTACGAGTTTGTGATTTAACACTAAAAAAGCAAATTAAAAATAGCAGTGCCGAAAAATTACGTATCATTTAATTTATAAATTTAAGACGAAAAATTGATTTTAAAGATTAAACGACGTTATTTATTTATTATTGTAGTTTATTTAATTTAAAATTTATATTATTTTTTTACGCAATTGTTTAATTAAACTATTATGTTTTTTTGCATTTAAAGTATTTATTTTACTTATTTTACTTGGCAAAGTAACTATGCGTTTTTTAGTTGGTTTTAATAGTTTATTTAAAAGTAAAATAAGTTTTAGCTGCACTTCTTTTTTATTTTGTAACTGAGTTCTGTATTTACTTGAACTAAGTTTTATTATAGATTGATTTTGTATACGAGCATATTTTTTAAGTATAATATTTTTTTGATTTAAATTCAAGGCTTCTGATTTAACAACATTAAATTCTAATTCAACTTTAGATTCAACTTTATTAACATTTTGACCACCTTTTCCGCCCGCCCTTGATGTGTAATAAATTAACTCATTTTTTTTGACGAATTCTATGGTTTTATCAGTTAACATTTTTAATTTAATAATCATTTTGAAATTACATAATATTTTCAATACATTATTCTATTTTTGATATGGTATGAAACATCTATTAGTTTTATTATGTTTAGTATTTAAAATTTCGTTTTCTCAGACTATTCAACTATGTAAGCTCAAATTTGATAGGTATTTGAATTTTAATGCAAGCCTTAATGATTTAGTCAAGTTTGATGAGGATGCTATTTATTTATTAGATAAAAATGGTTCCAAAGAATTTGCTATTTATAAGCATGAATTATATTACATAGCATCGGTACTTGAAAACACTAATGACGTATTTCAAAAAAATTTTTTTTTAAAAAAAGGAATTCAAAAATTTTCAAATCGTGAATGCGACAGTTTACATATTAATTTAAATATTCAAAAAAACATCACTATTAATAATTCTTTACCATTAAAGGGATTCAGAATCGCTATAGACCCCGGACATTTTGGTGCAAATTTAAAAGATGCAAAAATTGAATTTAAGTATATTTATTTTATAAAAGATAGTCTTAATATTAATGATTCGGTTAAGATATTTGAAAGCGAATTAAACTTTAATACTGCATTTATATTAAAAAAAATGCTTGAACAAAAAGGTGCTTCAGTATTTTTAACAAGAAATCAAAAAAATTTCACATCATTTAATTGTAACTATACAGATTGGATAAAAACTAATAAATTGAGAATTATTGATAGTTTAAAAAACGAAAATTTAATTAGTAACGATCATTATTTTAAATTAAAAAACTGTGATGAGCATGATTTTTTTTATGATTTTTTTCGTGATTTTGAATTATTACATCGTTCACAAGTTATTAATGAATTTAAACCACATTTAAGTATAATAATTCATTACAATGTTGACGAAAAAAACGATTTATGGTTAAAGCCATCAAAAAATAATTATACTATGGCTTTTATAGGAGGTGCTTTTGTTGCTGATAATTTTGATAAGATTGAAAATAAAATAAATTTTTTACGTTTACTTTGCACAAATCAATTATTTAAATCAGAAACTCTAGCAGGTTTAACTGTTATGAATTTTCATAAAAATTTAAAAATTCAAATTGCAGATAAAAATAGTGCTTTGTATTTAAAAGATAAATGTTTAACAACTAATTTACCTGGTGTTTTTTCTCGTAATTTACTCTTGTGCCGAACCGTTAATTCTCCATTAGTTTACGGCGAGAGTTTATATCAAGATAACGAATTTGAAATAACTGAATTGATGAAATCTGATAAAGAAATATTCGGATTAAAAACAAATTCTCGAGTTTTTTTGGTTGCTAAAAGTTATTTTGATGCAATTTCAACATATTTAAAAATTAAATGATTATTTAATTAGAATAGATTAAATTAAAAAAACTAAATTAATTAAGGTATATTCATGTATTTATGAGTTTGTAAACTAATCATCCATTTTGGATTTTTTTTTACATAATCAATTATTAATGGAATTAATTCTTTTTGCTTACTCCATTCAGGTTGAAGATAAAAATAACAGTTCGAATTTACTTTCTTTGATTGCTCTTCTGCCCAAATAAAATCATGTAAATTAAAAATTATCACTTTTAATTCATTTGCTTTTAAATAAATTTCAGGTAAGGGTATCATATTTTTTTTGGGTGATAAACAAATCCAATCCCAATCCCCACTTAATTGATACGCACCAGATGTTTCGATAAATGTTTTAATTAAATTTTCTTTTAATTGTTTACAAAGTAATTCTAAATTATAAATTAAGGGCTCACCTCCAGTAACAACAACACTTGTTGCTTTGTGATACAAAATATTATTAATAATTTGGTTTATTGAGGTAAGAGGATGTAAATTAGCATCCCAACTTTCTTTAACATCGCACCAATGACAGCCAATATCACAACCGCCAATTCTTATAAAATATGCAGCTTTACCAGTATTAAATCCTTCACCTTGAATGGTATAAAACTCCTCCATTAAAGGTAACAAAGTGCCATTGTCTAATAACACTTTATCTTTTGTATTAATACTATGTAATTTATAGCTCAATTATTACAAAGATAACCATCAAATTTTAGATTTTTTAGGTTTAACTTAACATTATTCTTGTTTTTTTATTTGTAATTTTGATTTATGAATATTGGTATGGTTTGCTTCCCAACTTATGGTGGAAGTGGAGTAGTTGCAACAGAGTTAGGTATAGCTTTAGCAAATAAAGGACATAAAGTTCATTTTATGTCATATAGCCAGCCTTTTCGTTTAAATTTGTTTAGCGAAAATTTATTTTATCATGAGTTTAACGTTAACGATTATCCACTTTTTGACTATCAACCTTATGAAAGTGTATTGGCTAGTAAAATTGTAGATGTGGCTATATATGAACAATTAGATGTTTTACATGTTCATTATGCAATACCTCATGCTTCGGTAGCTTATATGGCGCAGCAAATTTTAAAGTCTAAAAAAATTAAATTACCTTATGTTACTACCTTGCATGGAACAGATATTACTTTAGTAGGAAAAGATCCTGCCTTTGAACCAGTTATTCGTTTTTCTTTAAATCATAGTAATGCAATTACCTCAGTATCTCAAAGTTTAAAAAAAGATACTTTAAAAACATTTAAAATAGATAATCAAATTACAGTAATTCCTAATTTTATTAATATCAAAGAATATAATTTGCTTCGCGACGAGTCTATAAAAAGAAAATATGCACCAAATGGCGAAAAACTATTAGTACACATTAGTAATTTTAGAAAAGTAAAACGTGTAAAAGATCTAATTCATATATTCAACTTAATAAAAAATAAATTCTCGTCAAAATTAATTTTAGTTGGTGACGGGCCTGAAAAACCCTCAATCGAGTTACTTTGTCGTAAGCTTAATATAACTCACGATGTAGTTTTTTTAGGTAAAATAGCTGATCCAAAAGAAATTTTAAGTGTATCAGATTTATTTTTATTACCCTCTGAAACAGAAAGCTTCGGCTTATCGGCCTTAGAAGCAATGGCTATGAAAGTTCCTGTTATAAGTACTAATGGAGGTGGTTTGCCTGAAGTAAATATACACGGTAAAACAGGATTTTTAAGTGATTTGGGTAATGTAGACGAAATGGCAAAATATGCTATTAAAATTTTGAGCGATGAAAATTTGTTAAATCAATTTAGAGAAAATGCTTTTGATCAGGCAAAAAAGTTTGATATACATAAAATACTTCCACAATACGAAAAGTTATATAAGCAAATGATTAGTAAAGAATAAGTTTTAGCTTAATATATTGAAATGGTTAAAATAACAACTCATAACATCGAAATCTCAGTAGAATCTCGTTTTCACGCCCAACATAGTGTACCGGGCAAAAATCATTATTTTTTTATCTATTTTGTTACCATTTTAAATCATTCAGATTATTCGGTTCAATTAATAAAACGCCATTGGGATATATTTGATAGTAATGGCGAAAAACACACTGTAGATGGGGAAGGAGTAGTAGGTGAGATGCCAACTATAAAGCCCGGGAGTAAATTTAAATATAATAGTGGCTGTAATTTAAATAGCGAAATTGGATATATGAAAGGTTTTTATACCTTAAAAGATATTTTAACTGATAAACTTTTTGATGTTCAAATTCCAAAATTTGACTTAATTGTACCAGCAAAATTGAATTAACGTTTAATTTTATCTTTACAATATTTTTCTACTAATTTTAAAGCCATTTCATTTCCTAATCCATCAGCTTTTTCTAAATCATCGCAGGCGCCTTGTTTATCTTTGAGAGCCATTCTTATTGCTGCCCTATTTAAATATGCCGAAGAGTAATTAAATTTTAATTTTATCGAAATATCTAAATCTTTCAGTGCTGCAGAATAATTTTTTATCCCACCTCTTGCAACACCCCGATAACAATAGCTTACTGGATTTTTAGAATTAAAATTAATAGCTGCATCTAAATCATTAATAGCTCCAGAAAAATCGTTAATATTTATTTTTGCAGCTGCTCTTGAAATTAAATTTTCTTCATCAACCCCGATATTTTCAATATAAACATTCCAATCATTTACAGCTCCTTGAAAATCTTTTATTTCGAATTTGCTTTTTGCTCTGAGTTTATAGTTTAGATAATTTATTTTTTTTTCGTTAGAATTTTTTATAGCTTCACTTGTTTCGAATATAACATGATTATAATTTTTCATTTCAAATCTGATTTCAGCTTTCAATGTCATAACGTTTACATAAATGGGCTTTAAGTCTATTGCTGATTCACATGCTTCTAAAGCTTTTATATAATTTTTACCAATTAACATCAATCTTGCTCTATAATAGTATATTTCAGGATCGTCAATTTTATCCTCAACAGCAAGGTAAAGGGCAGTATCAAAAGCAATTTTGCATTCACTATATTTATTATTCAAATAATAATTTATGCCTTTTAATTTTTCGGTTTCATAGAAAAGTGGTTTTATTTTTGTTGCTTTTTCTAATTCTTTCTCTGCTCCATCATAATCTTTTAATTCAATTTTAATAAAAGCTTGTTTAATTATTGCTTCAAAAAAATCAGGATTTTTTTTAATGATTTTTTTTAATATTTTTGAAGCCTGTTCGTATTTGGATGAATCAATAAAAGTTAAAGCTTTACGGAATTCTTTTACATGTATAGGAATAGAGTCAGATTGAATTACTTGAGGGTATTGTTTCGTAAAATAAAATAAACAAATTAATATGTATACATATCTATTTTTAATAATTTTAAAGATTGTTTTTATTTTAAACATTAAATTTATTTATTATCTTTGAACAAATATAATATCTTATAATGTTATCAATAGAAATATTAATTTTAATAAGCTTTTTAGTTTTAACTATTTTTTTATCTTTTGTAACTGTTCAGCAGGGAACTATCACCATTACAACAATTTTTGGTAAGTTCAGCCGTATTTTGCGACCAGGTTTAAATTTTAAAATACCATTTATTGAAAAAGTATTTAAAAAAATATCTGTACAAAATCTTAGTTCAGAGTTAGGCTTTCAGGCAGTTACAATTGATCAAGCTAATGTTAATTTTACTGCTATGTTACTCTATTCAGTAATTAACAGCGACGAAGAAACCATTAAAAATGTTGCTTTTAAATTTATTGATGAACGTAATTTTATGCAAGCATTGGTTCGTTCGGTTGAAGGTTCAGTTAGAGCTTTTGTTGCTACAAAAAAACAATCAGAAGTCTTAATTTTAAGAAGAGACATTGTAGATGCTGTTAAAGATCAGCTGGATCAAGTGCTTGAAAATTGGGGCTATCACTTAATAGACTTGCAGTTAAATGACATTACTTTTGATGAAGAGGTTATGAGATCTATGGCAAAAGTAGTTGCAAGTAATAATTTAAAATCTGCTGCCGAAAATGAAGGTCAGGCACTATTAATAACAAGAACTAAAGCTGCAGAGGCCGAAGGTAATTTTATTAAAATTTCAGCACAAGCCGAAAAAGATGCTTCTCAATTAAAAGGTGAGGGAATTGCTTTGTTTAGAAAAGAAGTTGCAAAAGGAATGGCAGGTGCAGCTAAAGAAATGGAAGAAGCCCAATTAGATTCTTCTTTAATTTTATTTAGTATGTGGACCGAAGCGGTTAAAAATTTTGCTCAAGAAGGGAAAGGAAATGTTATATTTTTGGATGGTAGTGTTGAAGGTATGCAAAAAACCATGAAAGATATGATGGCATTAAATCAAATAAAAAATACATTATGAAAATACAATTATTAAATTTTGCTTTAAGTTTAGGTTTATTAATTCCAAGTTTAATTACTTCACAAGAAAAAATAATTCAGCCCTGCAACACTTATGCTGCAATGGAAGACTATTTTACTAAAAATCCAGAAGCAAAAGTAGCTTATGAAAAAACACAAATTAAAATGCAAAAAGAGTATGAGGATTTAATGGAAACAAAAGGCAATAGTAAATCTGCTGCTGTTCAATTTACAATTCCTGTCGTCTTTCATATTTTACATATTGGTGGTTCAGAAAATATTTCTGATGCAGTTTGTATCAATGCTATCGATAAAATTAATCTAGATTTCTCTGCGGGAGGCTCAGATTTTTCATCTATTTTTCCTCCTTTTCAGGCACTTTATGTTAATTCGGATATAAAATTCATGTTGGCAAAAAAAGATCCTTCTGGTAATTGTACAACAGGTATAAATCATATATATTCAACCAAAACAGATTGGAATCAGGCACTAACATCTAATTATACGGGTATTACTTGGAACCCATCCAAATATTTAAATGTAATTATTGTAAATCAGATTGTTCCTCAGAGTACTGTTACCGGTGGCGGTGTAATAATTGGTTATACGTATAAACCAGGAACTTGGGGAACCGGAGCTAGTGCAGATGCAATTGTTTACAGACACGATTATTTAAATAATTTTATTGACATAAGATTGTTAAGTCACGAAATTGGCCACTGGTTAAATTTAGCTCATACTTTTGGAAACACTAATAATCCTGGTGTTATATGTGGTTCTTTAAGTGGTGGTGATGGGGTAAGCGATACCCCTGATACAAAAGGTAACTTCAGCAGTTGTCCTGCAAGTTCTACAAATTCTGCCATAGTTTGTACCTCCAATCAAAACCCATATTATCAAAATGTTGAAAACATTATGGATTATTCAAGTTGTGCCAAAAATTTTACGCAAGGTCAAACTATTAAAATGCAGGCTGCATTGTCATCTGCTACTAGTGGTAGAAATAATTTGTGGTCAGCCCAAAATTTAATTAATACGGATGTAAATGGAAATGTACCTTGTAAACCTACTGCCGATTTTTTATCAATCAATAATTCTTATACAGTATGCTCGGGTGGTTCTTTAACTATGAAAGATTTTTCTTTCAATGGCATAATTTCATCATACCAATGGGCTGTAAATAATTCTGCAACTGTTATTTCACCTAATAATTCTATCACTAGTATTTCATTTTCTAATGTAGGAGTAACTAATGTTTCTTTAACTGTTGCTAATGCCCAGGGATCAACAACAAAGGTAAAAACAGTAACTGTATTAAATGGAATGGCAGCTATTAATGGATCTTATTTTGAGAGTTTTGAAGATGAAGGCTTACCTCAAGATTGGTTAATTGTAAACTCTTCAGCAGCCTCAACAACATGGGAACAAACAAATTCAGCAGCCTTTGATGGTGTAAGTTGCTATTATATTAATGGTCAACAGGCAGTTGTAAATGAGGTGGATATTTTACAAATGCCTATGATTAATGTTTTGAATAATCAAACTGATTCTTTGAAGTTTTCATATTCATACGCTCGAGGTTCTAATACTAATAATGATGTATTAAAAATACAAGTTTCAACTGATTGTGGAGGAACATGGTCGAATTTGACAACTTTATCTTCTTCACAATTAGCAGCTGGTTCGGGTGGTCTAAATCCTAATCCATTTTTTCCATCTATATCATCTGAATGGAAAACCTATAATATTTCTGAACATCCATTTTGGCCAAATTATATTAATTCTCAAAGTTTACTTGTTCGATTTAATTTTCAACAAGGATCTGCAGGGGTAAGAAATAACTTTTTTATTGATGCTGCCAGTTTTGGTGGTCAGGATGTAGGAATTAATCAATTGACTAAAAGTTTAAATTTAACATTATCTCCAAATCCAAGTAATTCGGAATCATATTTAAAATTTAATTTAAGCGAATCAAAATCAGTAAAGGTTAATGTTGTTGATGTTTTAGGTAAAAATATGCTTCCCGAAATAAATAACAATCTTTTTTCTGGTGAACAAATTATTACGATAAATAAGGATAATAAACTGACCAAAGGGCTTTATTTTATTAATCTTTCTATAAATGGAATAAAAATGCATAAAAAATTAGTTATAAATTAAATTAAATTTTTTTTATCAGAATCCCGTTTAGCTTTTCTAAACGGGATTTTTTTATAACTTTAATTAGAATGTTTGTATTTAAAACAATTCCATTTTTTAGAATTTTAATTCCATTTGTAGTTGGTGTTTTAGTGGCTATACATTTAAATACACCATGTATTGATTTTAAATGGTTTATTTTGATTGTAGTTATTTTGTTTACAGTTAAAATTTTCATTAAATCTAGTTTAGTTTCAAAGTTTTTATTGTTATTTATTATTGATATTTTTTTTATTTTTTTTGGTAATAATTTAGTTCATATTCAAACAACTAGCGAAAACCAAATGTATTATGGTAATTTGTTAGAATCAGATTCTATTATTCAATTTATTGCAGCAGTTAATGATTTACCCATTCAAAAAGATAAAACTATTAAATGCAATTTAACAGTATTAGCTGTTAAAAAAAATCGAGAATATAATAATGCTAAGGGAGATTTAATAGTTTATTTAAAAAAATCACTTAAAAATAAACAATTAAAAGCTGGTTCGACATTAGCCATTAAAGTTAAGTTAATGCCTGTATCAGAGCCTAAAAATCCATTTGAATATAATTATAAGCAATATCTTAATTATAAACAGGTTTATCATACTGCTTTTTTAGATTCATCAAATTATGAATATTTATTAATTCCTAATTCTAATTCATTTATTTGGCAATTAGGATTAAGATGTAAATTATATATTTTGAATTCTTTAGAACATAGTTTATTAAACAAAAATTCATATTCTATTTGTGCTGCATTACTTACTGGATATGATGATGAGATAGATAAATCTATTATGGAGGCATTTTCACATTCAGGTACTTTACATGTATTGTCTGTATCAGGTTTACATACAGGATTAATTTTTTTAGTATTAGGTTTTCTATTTGATTTAGTAGATCGAAAAAAAAAGTATAAACTAATAAAGTTTTTTTGGATTACATTTTTTTTATGGCTTTTTGCATTAATAACTGGTTTTTCAGCACCAGTATTGAGAGCAGTTATTATGTTTAATTTATTAGGTATTGGTAAAATTTATTTCAGAAGCGATTATCGTAATCAAGTTAATATACTTTTATTTTCAGCATTTATTTTACTTAGTTATAACCCTTATTTTATAATGGATATTGGCTTTTTATTAAGTTATTTTGCATTATTAGGCATTTTATATTATCAGTCAATTTTTAGTAATTGGTGGCAACCAAATTCAATTATTTTAAAAAATATATGGCAAAGTATTATCTCCTCATTTTCAGCTACAATAAGCACTCTACCGTTAACTTTATTAGCTTTTAAACAATTTCCGATTTGGTTTTTTATTTGCAATATTGTGGTTATTCCAGTTACTTTTATTGTTTTACTTCTAGCTTTTTTGGTCGTTATTCATATTCCATTTGCT